>JBJTQN010000242.1:0-2853 GCA_046075665.1 Armatimonadota bacterium
GCGGTGCCGGCAGTGGCCAGTGGGTTTGCTGCTGTATTCGAAGTCGGCAAGGCCGCAATTTGCGCCTCATGCGCCATTACGCGGTCTTTCACCATCGGGTTGAGCGGTGCGGCAAAGGCATCACCTGTGACTGGCTGGTCACTCACCGGTAGGGTAAAGCTAAAAATCGTGCTTTGTCCGTGAGTGGATTGCACGCTGATGGTTCCACCATGCGCCTCCACCAACGACTTGGCAATGGCCAAACCCAACCCCACACCGCCAAACTTGCGTGCCGTAGACGCATCGGCTTGCTCGAATGGCACAAAAATACGTTCCACCGCTTCCGGTGCAATGCCAATACCCGTGTCTTTGACGTGAATTCTTACCAAGTTGCCCTCTTGCTCGGCATAGACTTGAATATGCCCGCGCTCGGTAAACTTAATAGCGTTGCCCAGTAAGTTAAAGAGAATTTGCTGCAAACGGTTAGGGTATGCATGCACGGCAACTAGATTGTCAGGAACCGTATTGACCAACTCAATCGGGCGGCCTTCCAGGCTGGGCTGCAACATGGCGCACACCAGCTCGGTGGTACTAAAGACCGATACCGGCGTGGGGTAGAGTTGCACTTGGTTTTGCCGCGCTTTAGAAAAGTCCAGCAAATCGTTCACCAACGACGACAAGCGCCGTGCGCTGGCAATGGCAATTTCAATCGATTTGCGCAAAGGCGCTGGCATAGGGGGCGGGTTGTTCTTTTGTCCGGCGGGCGGCTTGGCCAAGGTGGGCTCCAAAATGCCAATCACACCGGTGAGCGGTGTGCGTAATTCGTGCGAGGTGTTGGCCAAGAACTGGTCTTTGAGTTTGTCCAGACGTTGCAGTTCTTCGTTTTTGACGTTGAGTTCATCCTAAATCCGGCAGTTGACGCAAAAGAAAAGGATAAAAACCATTTATATTCATTAGGTTAAGGGGATGTGGGATACTCACCCTATGGGTGAATCAAAACGTAAGCGGAATTTGGCCCTCGCAACTGAAGCAGCCATGCCTGTAGACACATTAGGTGGGCGCATGTTGGTGCGTTGGGATGAAGGCGCGCAGGCCACACCTAATGGGCAGTTGGTATTTTTTGCTGAATTTTTGGCCACCACAGGAGTCTTTGATCATTGGGTGCAAGAATGTCCTTTGATGTATACCAGTCCGAATGCACCTACCAAGAGAGATGTGCTCGGAACACTGCTGCTGGCCATACTGGCTGGGCATAAACGCTACGCCCACATAACAGCATTGCGTGGGGATGCGGTTGCAGCGCAAGCGCTGGGGATGAATCGGATCATTAGCGAAGATGCCATGCGCCGAGCACTCACACGAATCGAAGAAGAGCAATCACGCCAGTGGCTGCGGCCTGCATTGCGAAATAGCGTACATACAGCATTATTGAACCGGCAATAAAGTACTAAAATCAAGCTGCATATTTGACCTTTGGATCTTGGAAGTACGATGCCACACGCTGAGGATTTGCAGCCAGCATGTTCATGTGATTTTCCGTCACCGCTTTGAGCTTGTCTTTGGTTCGCACCTGGACTCTGGAGCCCAATGCTTGCTTCAAATCAGCATTGAGCCTTTCATCAGGGTTGAGCTCGGGGCTGTAGCTGGGCAAATAAAACACTTCGATTTGCTGCTGGTGCTCCGCCAACCAAGCTTTGACCGGTTTGCTGTGATGCACGCGCAAATTGTCCAAAATCAAAAACACCTTCTTGCCAGCATCCTTGATCAAAGCTTCAAGGAATTCAATCAGTTTGTCGCTATTGAAAGCTTTATCAATAATCATCCAGCGTGTCTTACCTTGGTTGGTTACTGTGGAGATCATAGATAATTTCTGGCGCTGTCCGCCCACTGCGTACGCTACCGGTGTCTGTCCCTTGGGCTGATACCCTCTGCCTCGCACATCGGTATTGACCACCGCAGTTTCATCGCCCCAGTGAATTTCGGCTCCCTGTTCCTTGGCCTTTTTTGCTATGTCTGGGTATTCTTCATCCAGCCACTGCTTTACCGCCTCGGGACGCTGCTCATACGCCTTGGTAATGGGCTTTTGCGGTGTGAATCCCCAGCGTTTGAGATATTCGCCCATGGTGCGAATAGGTAAATCAATGCCAAACTCCTGCTTGACCAGGCGCATCACTGCTGCGCGGCTCCACAGTGCAAATTCAAGCTTGAGTTGTTCGGGGCGGTTTTTGCAGATGTGGCGCTGAATATGGAGTTCTTGCTCCGCAGTCAGTCGTCGCTGGCTACCTAACGGTCTGCCCGTGGGCTTTGGAGATAGTGCTTTGACTCCACTACTGGCAGCAGCCTTGATAGCAGCACGCACAGTGACGTGCCCCATGCTTAGTGCCGCGGCAATATCCATGATGGCCATACCACGTTGGTGCAACCTGACCGCTTGTTTGCGCCGTTCATACTGGGCCTGGCGCGACAGCCTTCTTCCGTCTTCTTTTTCCATGCACACCATATGAGGCCAAATAGAATAATTTCAAGGGTTAATTGCCGAATCTATAGAATAATGGCGCATGGTGCATCCATCGCCACTTTAATGGGTACGGTCGCAACAAAACGCTGGGTTTTGAGTCCATGGGTAGCAGCACCCATGACGATGACACTGACGTTATTACCACGCGCATAGTCCAGCAAGGCACGCGCCACATCGCCGCTTTCAAGCACATGGTAGGAGGTTTGATGACCAGGGTGATCGAGAGGTTGTGCCCACTGACGCAGCATGGTAAGGTAACGGCGGTGCACATTGCTTTCGCTTTTTTTCTCGTCCGAGGCGCTGGTGAGCCCGGATGAAATAACGATAACGCAAGCCAGCCGTGCACCCGGACGGGT
>JBJTQN010000243.1:0-15083 GCA_046075665.1 Armatimonadota bacterium
AAAGCCATCCGTTTCGGTGCGCGCAAAGGCTGCCGCAATCGAGTAGTAGTCATTCATCGTCCATTTTTCATAGGGATGGTTATGACACTTTGCGCAGTTGATACGCGTGCCCATGAATGTTTGAGCGGTCATCTCCGTGCGGTCATCAGGGGTTGTGACCGCAACCAGATAGTTTGCTGGAGGCGTTACACGCGTGTCGCCATCGGTTGCGATGAGTGCCTTCGCTTCGACATCGGCTGGACGGTTGACCTTCCAGCCATCCGCCAGCCACTTGGTGAGGAGGGCGGCTCTGCCATGTGGCATCCGCTCATCGGTTACGCGCAGCAAGTCGGCGCGCTTGAGGGCCCAAAACCGTGCAAAGGCATCGGATGCGAGAAGTGAATCCACCATCCGCTTACGTTTGTCAGCCGACTTGTCCGCAGCAAATGCACGTGCAGTTTCCTCGCTAGGAAGCATTCCTGTAAGGTCGATGGTTACGCGGCGAAGAAATGTCGCATCGTTGCATGTAGGGCTTGCCGTCACCGAGAGCTGTTTCAGCGTCTGGTTGACCAGCTTATCGACGATGTTTACTTCAGGGACTGGCTTCCAGGCGTAGCCCTTTACATTGCCAAGGACTTTAATCGGGACGCTCTCGAGATGCTGTAGGTACCTTATGGAAATGGCTGTCTGTCCGCGCCCCGTCCCGGTAATTAGTCCATCGGCAGAAACTTTCGCGACAGCGGGGTGTGCACTTTCAAAGGTTGCGATAGGAGTGACATCCCGGCGTGTGCCATCCGAGTAGTGCGCAATCACTCGTAGTGGGAGCTGCTTCCCCGGGGATGCCAGTATCTGGCTGGTAGAAGGCGTAATCGTGAGCTTTGTGCATTCGGTGGCTGAGATGGTTGCATCGGCACCCTGTGCTATCCATGTGCGTAGAACGGTATAAGCCGTATCGGTCGGCCGCAGCTTTCGACCACCAAGATGTGGGGTCTTGAGCATCGGCTTACGGATGATCAAGCTCGCATCCGGCACAAATGTATCAATACGCCTTGCGAACGAGTCACGTGTCAGCGCACGCTGGTCCATTGTTGGGTCGTAGCCAAAGAGGGACAGAGAGAAGCTACCTTTGCCCTGCGGTGAACCGTGGCAGCTTCCTCCGGCGCAGCCCTGTTTGGTGAGGACAGGGACGACATCCTGAACAAAGTCCAGCTTGCGGTTTGTGCTGTAAGTGCGCAGTTCTGTTTTCGTAACGACGGGTTTCGGCTTGCTGCCACTGGCCAGCACGGCTGAAATACCGACTGCAGCGGTAATGAGTAAGGTGGAGATGCGTAGCGCTGAGTTCATTCGGTTTCCTCGGAGCGGTTGCAGCGATGGACATCAAATTCCCAGCCATCCTGCGCGTGGAGCACACGGCGTTCCAGCTTGCTGAGTGGCTGGCGTGAGCAAAGAAAGAGGTGTTCTCGGTTACGGAGTTTTCCGATAGTCCCGACTTTGTCCCCGCTTGGATTGTGAATACCAATCCGCGCGCCTACATAGCGGGCATATTCCGTCGTCCAGATGTGGACATCCCCGGCTTTTGCCAGCAAACGAATCAATTCGCATTTGGGGATAAAGCCTTCATCCGAGAATGAGACGAGTAAATAAGGGCTTTTCGTCGCCTGGATTAGCTCATCCATGGTTGTCGTAAACGTGCGCCGCGTATTGTAGGGACTTTTCCGTGTCCGACAATCAATCCGCTGGCAGGCAGTTCCATAGACTTCGGGAGCATCCCACCGGATTAGCGTCTCCCAAATATGGTAGTTACCAAGGTAGCTATGCTGGTTATAGGGAGGATCCAGGTAGGCCAGGTCTGTATCCGCCTCGGCTGCTGCAAGCGTGGCATCCATGCAGGTGGCCCGGCTCTTGCCGTGCTGACCTTGAGCGAGAACGCTAGGCAAGCGCAGGCGAATTGGGTTGAATGACCGCGGTGCCCACTGCTTGACATAGGCCATTTGAAGACCGGTTGTGCTGTCCACACGGTCGGCTGCTTCCATAAGCGAGACCAACACAACAGCTCGGACATCCGGGGAGAGGTCCATTTGGTCGATGTAATCGCGCATCGCATCCACGCGGGCGCCATTTTCGGGCTGAAAAAAACGGCTTTTCAAACAATACGTTTCTGTGAAATAGCCTGCTTTGCCGGGAAGACCATTCAGTATTTCAATGGCGCTGGATGCATCATCAATGACATCCGGGCGGTCTGCTTGTACATAGCAGTGTGCCAGCGTGTGTGCATACGCGAGAAGGTCATTCGAGTGCACGCGATAGCCGAGGCCTTTGAGCGCATGCCCGACCCGTGCTGTGCCCGAAAACAGGTCGGTGATGCTTTTGACATCACCGAGCGCCTGAATTGTGTCGGTTATCTGCGGGATGAGTGTCCGCTTGGACCCGAGGTACTTGATCACCTTGGCTTGCCTGGCTTCCTAAAACAGCTCTGGGATGGGGCGGCCTTTGCCAGCGATAGGCACCGGTCGTCCGGTCGGCGTATGCAGCGGATGTGCCCGGTCAATCCCAACCTTTGCAAAGATACTCGCCGCATAATCCTCAATTGTGTAGGCATTACTGCTGGTGATGAAGCCACCATCCCGGTCGGTGGATCCGACTACCTGTCCGCCCGGAACTCCCGCGCCTGCGAACACAAATGAGAATGCATGCGTCCAGTGGTCGCGTCCCTGTCGGTCATTCACTTTGGGCGTGCGGCCAAATTCGGTGACAAGGCAAACCAGCGTGTCAGCTAGGAGGCCACGTTGATCGAGGTCGGTGATGAGCGCGCTGTAGGCCTGGTCAAGCGAACCCATCATCGGCCATGTACCGATACCAAAACGCCCCGAACCTGCACCACCATTTGGGATGTTGGTATGGCTTGTGGAGTAAATGGCATCGTGGTGGTCCCAGTTCATATTGCCACCGCCATCGTAGGTGACAGCCTTTCCATTGACATGCGAATGGAATGGTTCACGGCAGTCGACTGTTACGTAGCGGACCCCGGACTCGATCAGCTTTCGTCCGAGAAGATAGCACTGTCCGCGGTGGCCAGTCCCGTAGCGTTCGCGCATCGCCGCGGACTCATTGCCCAAATCAAAGGCTCCGCGCGTCTTCGGATTTGTCAGCATGTCTGCTGCTTGGTGGACAAGCGAGTCCATCGCTTCGACATCCCGGGGGCGACCACCCTGTGTAAACCCAATATCCAGGCGTGACAGCAAGTCTTGGCGGTCTTTGAATCGACGTTCATCGATACCGGCTAGAAGGCCAAGGTTAGGCACTTTCCAGCGCGGATCTGCCGGGGAGCCAGTGGTTCGGAAAGCGGCGTATCCGGGTGGGAGAAAGCCTGGCGCCGACTCGGCAGCCTGCTCGGAGTTTCCGGGGACGAGGATGTTCGCCGGGAGGTAAAGGGCATCGGAGCGGAGCTTTGCCGCCACAATTGCCCCGATATCCGGCATGTCGACGGGTCCACCGGGAGCCTCGCCGCTGAAAATGTACTTTGAGCCTTTGGGGTGTGAATCACCGATGCCTGCCGTTGGCTGCGTCATGCAGCGCACCACGGTTAGCTTGTTTGCAACCTTGGCGGTCTTCGTGAGCAGCTCCGTAAATTGCATCCCGGGAACAACGGTTGAGATTGTCTTGAACGGGCTTCGATGCTCGCTGGGAGCATCCGGTTTTGGATCCCAGGTATCGATATGACTTACGCCTCCCTGTTCAAATATAACGAGGACGCGTTTTGCTTTCGCGGATGGGTTGGTTTGGGGGGCGGCTAGTACGTGTTGGCCGCCTAGTGCGGCGATGGTGCTGCCAAGTCCGAGACCGATAAAGTTGCGGCGGGAAACAGGGCGATGATCGTGCATTGTCAGAAGCCTCCGGCGGTTTTTCATTCTACCGGGAGAGACCTTGCACATCGGGTGGATTTCCTTGACAGATTATGCCCATCAGGCGAAACTGACCGCATGTCTACACGCAATCTCTTTGATCTCGCCGGCAAGGTCGTTCTGGTTACCGGCTCCACAACCGGCCTCGGTAAATCGATGGCATTTGCGCTTGGCCGTGCGGGTGCAAAGGTCGCAATGAACTATGCGAACAACGATGCCCGTGCTGCTAAGGCATTTGCCGAGTTCCGCGGCGAAGGGTTAGAGGGTGCGCTTTACAAAGCATCTGTCATTGACGAAAAACAGGTCAACCAAATGGTTAGCGATATCTCACGTGACTTGGGCGGCGTAGATGTCGTCATCATTAACGCTACTTGTGACCAGCCACACTTCCCAATCGAGGAGTACTCCGTTAAGTTCTTCCAGTCGATGTTGGATTTCTTCCTGATGAGTCCATTCCTGCTGACCCGTGCAGTGCTTCCGCATATGAAAGAGCAAAAATGGGGACGCATCATTAACATTGGGTCGGAAGTCGTAGCGCGTGCCGTTCCAAACTTTGTACCTTACGTCGCGGCGAAGAGTGGGCAGAATGGCTTTACCCGCTCGATGTCGCAGGAGCTGGCCCCATGGAACATCACTGTTAATATGATCTCCCCTGGCTGGATTCCAGTAGAACGTCACGTTGAAGAAGTCGTCACGGATGGTCCTGGTTACCGCGTGCTGATTCCGCTTGATCGCTGGGGCATCCCGGATGATGTCTCCGGAACGGCGATTTATCTGTCGAGTGAGGCATCCTCGTTTGTCACAGGACAGAACATCCACGTTAACGGCGGAATGACGACACAAGGATGCTGATTGAATGAGAATCCATCCGTATCTATCATTTCCGGGCACCTGTGAGGAAGCATTTGCGTTTTACGCACAGCTATTCGATGGACAAGTCACTGCCATTAACCGCTATGGAGATGGCAGTCCATTTTCGGTCCCGGATGGCTGGGGTGTAAAAGTTATTCATGCAGAGCTTGTCGCCGGTGGGATTGTTATTTACGGCTCTGACCATGTTCCTGAAATGTTTGAGACTCCGCAGGGCTTTTCGTTGTCGTGGAATGTCACTGAGTTTGATGCCGGACAAATCGTATTCGATGCATTGGCTGCAGATGGCGGCACCGTTGTGATGCCTTTTAGTGAAGTTCCGTGGAGCATCGGCTATGGAATGGTCAAGGACCGTTTCGGCATCACTTGGCAGATAAATGTCGATTCTCCAACTAGTTAGGCGAATGTGCGCCGATGAAACAAAAACACCCCACAGTCATCTGCGGGGTGTGTTGCTTATGGGAGGATGATGGGGATCGAACCCACTACCTTCAGAGCCACAATCTGACGCTCTAACCGGATGAGCTACACCCTCCATGAAGCGACAAAGTCTATCATGTGCTCTCGTATCGTTTCAAGGGGAGTGTCGCACGATTTTGCCGGTGCCGTTGCGATGATTAATGTCTGGACAGGCTGAGTCTCCGCGGTTTGATGCAGGCTCTGGTTTCGAATGATGCTGGTTTACAGATTCGAATGCGTTTGCCGCAGATAAGTCAATGTATTCTCTAAGATATGCACATCATTTTATCGGACTCTCGGGAACCGATGCGGATTGGATTTCGTTTGTACTAAGGTTGTATGAGAGCCACTAGTTACCAGTTTGCCAGAAAGAGGAGATGACGCAGAATGGATTCTTTGTCTGTTATATGTCTGATAATGCCATTTCTGGTGGCGGCACCAAGTGATTCTATGGTGCCTCAGCAATCGCTGACCCTTTCTGGTGTTCTTAGCCGTGTCCAAGCAGCCTATCCAAAAGTGAAGGGCATTTTGCAGGAACGACAAGGCGCTGCTGGAAAATTGCGGGAAAAGCAAGGAGCTTTTGACACAACAGTAAGCGTTGGGCTCGAATATCTCAGTTACAACAGTGCGAGCAGCCGTGGGAATAATGCCGAAGCCAGCATCTCCACAGCAACGGTTGAAATGGCGATGCGCAGCGGCGCCAAGCTGATAGTTGGCCGTGATGCAAACTCCGGGCTAATCAAGTCTCCCATTTCGAGTACAGGCTCGGATGGCACCATCTATGCGGGGATAAAGCTGCCACTCCTGCGCGGTGCAGGCGTAAATGAAAAGAGCATCGCTGAGCTGCAGGCAAAGCTTGGATTTCCCCTTGCCGATGCTGCCATTACTCAGGTGGTCGTCGCATCCAAGGCCGAAGCCGGTGGCGCGTACTGGGAATGGGTTGCAGCAGGGAGAAAACGTAAGGTCGCCAGCGAACTTCTAGCTCTTGCATCCTTACGTGCAAAGCAGAGTGCCCGTGAAGTTGAGCTTGAAGCATGACCTCGCATCGCAATCACGGAAGCTGAACAGGAAGTGCGCCGCCGTGAAGCCGCGCTGAACAAAGCCGACCGGGATATTCAGAAGGCTGCCATAATGCTTGCCGGCTATCTCTGGCAGGATGATGGAACACCGCTTCCGCCTCCCACGATGGAGCAGCTTCCATCGGAAATGCCTGTGCCCGCGTTCCTGGAAGTTGCCCGGTTACAGTCAAGCCGTGAAGGCGCGCTCGCAAAACGGCCGGAAATTCTCGCCATTGCCGTTCAGTTGATGACGGTTGGCCTGGATGAACGTCTGGCTCTCAATGACAGTCGACCGGACCTAAGCGTCGTACTCCAGCCTGGCCAGGACATGGGCCGCCTCGGAATCGGCGAAACGCTCAAAGCTGGTATCAATTTCAGTGTCCCTGTTGGACGCTGGGATGCATCCGGTCGACGGGACGCCGCACGCGCGAAAACGGTCAAACTCACTCAGGATCGCGAGCTTACCAAACGACAAGTATTGCTTGAAGTGGATGATGCATGGTCGGCTATCAATGCTGCGGTTGAGCGTTTCCAGGCAACGGATGCAGAAGTTTCGCTAGCGAAGCAGCTTGAAGAAGGCGAACGCAAACGCTTTGCTGCGGGAGACTCAACACTCTTTTTGGTCAACCAGCGTGAGCGTGCCACCGCAGAGGCACTTGGACGCCTTATTGACATCCAACTTGAATACCAGCAGGCTCTGATTGCCCTGGATGCAGCATCGATTGCGCTTTGATGAAACGCTAGGAAACTCACGATGAGTCATCACAACGACACAACTTCCCACCACCACGCACACCCTACAGCGCCTCAGCGGTTCTTCCATCTGATCAGTAAGGAGCGGGGAGACATGATAGTCCTCATCACTTACACGATGGTGGCTGGATTGACTTCACTCGCTGTTCCGCTTGCGACGCAGGCCCTAGTAAACATCGTTGCTGCAGGTGTACTTGTTCAGCCACTGGTTGTGTTGACGATTCTGGTCTTCTTTGGGATGGTTGTGACCGGCATTCTTCAGCTCATGAAACTCTCTCTCGTCGAGCGGCTGCAGCAACGTGTGTTCGCGAGAGTCGCACTTGAGATGGCTCATCGGATGGTCAATGTCCGCGTCCAATCCGTCCATGGCGAGTATGCTCCAGAGCTGGTCAACCGTTTTTTTGATGTCCTGACGATTCAGAAAACGCTCTCAAAACTCCTGTTGGATGGCCTGACAGTTTCCCTTCAAGCCCTCGTTGGCCTCGTCCTGCTTGCTGTCTACAGCCCGGTGCTCCTCGGTTTTGACATCATTATTCTCCTATCAATGGGATTTATCATCGGGGTTCTTGGGATTGGTGGCCTGCGAACCAGTATTGTTGAGAGCAAAGAGAAGTATCGTGTTGCCGACTGGCTCGAAGAGCTTGCCCGCTGTCATATTGGACTCAAACTCCATGCTGATGGTGACTATCTCGTTGAGCGTGCGGACCTTGCCGTCATCAGGTACATCAAAGCCAGGCAGAAACACTTCGCTGTTTACTACCGACAGGCTGCAGGAAGCTACTTCTTCCAAGCATTTGCCGGTGCAGGCGTGCTTGCAATAGGTGGATGGCTTGTCATCAATCGTCAGCTTACCCTCGGACAGCTCGTCGCCGCACAGATTATTGTTGTTTCCGTTCTGGCATCGCTGGACAAACTCGTCCGTCAGGCCGATCAAGTCTTTGATCTCCTCACCGGCCTCGACAAAGTAGGTCACGTCACGGACCTTCAAACCGAACGTGCCGGAGGCTATGAGCTTCCAGGAGGCTCACATCTGCCTGGGGTTGTGATTAAGTGTCATGGCATCCGTTTCTCGTATAACGAATCACAGGAAGTCCTCACGGGGATCGAATTCGACCTAAATTCCGGAGACCGAGTCAGCTTGGTTGGTGCCAGCGGTGCAGGGAAGTCAACACTGGCGATGATTCTGTGCGGGTTGGAAGAACCGACGCACGGTACGGTTGAGCTTGATGGTTTTGATGTCCGGGCGCTTGACCTCGCAAGCCTCCGTAAGGAAGTCACGATGGTGGGCTATACCAACGAGATTTTCGAAGGAACGCTTGAAGAAAATGTCCGTGCTGGACGCTCGTGGGTGACGCATCAGGACGTCTGGTGGGCACTTGAAATCGCGCAGCTCGCCGATGAAATCGCCCGGATGCCGCAGGGGACCAGCCTCCAGCTTGTGTCGGCTGGTATGAACTTCTCACGGGGACAGATTCAGAGGCTGTTACTGGCACGCGCCGTTGCTGGTCGTCCAAGACTTTTGATTCTCGATGAGGCGTTTACGGGAATCGATGAACGTACAACCATGGCTATTCTCGATAAAATCTACGCGCCAGAAAACAATTGGACGATTGTTGATATCTCGCACGAGTCAGAAGTTGTTCTGCGTTCCCGTCGCGTTGATGTCCTTGATGGTGGCCGGATCGTAGAGAGTGGCACCCCAGAGGAGTTGGCTAGTCAGGATAGCAGCGCTTTCCGGGAGCTCTTCCCATTCCTAACCGCTCGTGTGCTTGCTGAGAGGGCATCCAGATGACAACGCCATCCAATCCCAATACTCCAATCCACAGAAGCCTTGACTTGGTCAAACCGCCAAAGAGCGGCAGGCGCATCGCAGTTATTCTGATTTTCCTCGTTGCATCCGTTGTCCTTGGACTCATCTTCATCCCATGGCAGCAAACTGTGACAGGATACGGAACGGTCTCAGTTTTTAGTGCTATGGACCGGCCGCAGAATATTGAAGCACAGATATCCGGGCGACTCGTTGCATGGCACATTCAGGAAGGACAGACGGTCGCTGCCGGAGATGTCATCGCAGAGCTCGATGATATCGACTCAAAATTCCTCGACCCCGAGCAGGCAGCGCGGATTGTTACGCAGCTTGCGGCTCTCAATGAGCAACGCACACGGGCCGCTGGTCGTATCGGAAGGTTACAGGCACAGCTAGATCAGTTGACTCTCAGCCGGGATGCTGCGATGGACACGGCTCGCCAGCGCGTCGCGCAGTCCAAACAACGCTACAAAGCGGCACAGCAGGCTGTCATCGGAGCACGAAAGACTGGTCAGATAGCCAAGGATGTTGTCGAAAGCGGTGCGGCCGAGCGGGCTGAGCAGGCACGGCTACGTGTGCAACAGTCTGAACAGTCACTTACTGCGGCTCGGCAGGAACTTGACACAAGCCGGTTCCAGCGGGAACGAATCAAAGCCCTCTATGATGACGGTCTTCGTTCTAAGCGCGACTATGAAATTGCTGAAAATGATTTTGTGAAGCGTAAAACAGATGTCGAGCGTGCTGACCTTGCGCTCAAAGTCGCGATTCGGGATGCAACCGTTGGAAATTTGGATAAGAACCGCGCGGGCCTCGAAGTCGATCGTGTCCAGACGGATATCGAGCGTGCAATCGCAGCCTTGGATGTTACAGCAAAAGATGTCCTGACGGCACAGCTCGATCAGGCCAAAGTGACATCGGATACTGCGGCAACCCTCGATGCCATCGGGGCAACCATGGAAAGCGCCCGAGAATCCGTTGCGAAAATCGATGCTGATATCCAAAAGCTGCGCATTGAACAGAGCAATGTTGGTCAGCGCGCAACGCAACAGGTCGTCCGCTCACCGGCTGCCGGACGCATTGTTCGCTTACTGCAGGTTGGTGCTGGCGCTACGGTTAAGGCTGGCGATGTGCTGGCTGTGCTTTCCCCTGACACGAAAGATCGTGTAGTCGAATTGATGGTCACCGACAACGATGTTGCACTGCTACGCGAAGGACTGCCGGTTCGGATTCAGCTCGCCGGCTGGCCAGCGCTACAGTTTTCCGGATGGCCAAGTGCAGCCATCGGGACATTTGCTGGACGTGTGACAGTAATCGATGCACTTGATGATGGAACGGCGAATTATCGGGTTGTTGTAAAGCCGGATGTTGATGCGATTGCAGCAAAGAAGGAAGACCCATGGCCACGTGCCGACTTGCTCAGACCGGGAGCTGAAGCAACTGGCTGGATTCTTCTCGGCGAAGTTTCTCTCGGATTTGAGCTTTGGAGACAGTTCAATGCCTTCCCACCAACGGTCGAGCGACCGGCGCCTAGTGCAATTGGTGGAAAGGTCGACAAAGGTGGGAAAGCCATGAAGGACAAGGCCAAAGGCGACAAAAAGTCTCCGTACATCAAACTCAAGCTGCCTAAGTAAGCCTGCTGCACTCGCGTTATGATCCTCTCATGCCAAACATGACCAAGCGCTTTCTGGTGTCCTGTCACAGAGGATGTACGGAGCGGTCACCTGAGAATACGGTCGCAGCAGCGCGGGATGCGGTGCGTTTAGGTGCTGACCTGATCGAGTGTGATGTCCGTACAACGGCGGATGGCCACCTTGTCATCATGCATGACAGCACAGTTGATCGGACAACGGATGGCGTTGGTCCAATCGCGGGCATGACTTTGGCTCAGGTTCGCCGCCTGCGGATGAGGGATACTCGGTTTGCAGATATTGGAAGCCATCGCGTCCCGACGCTTACGGAACTGGTTGATGCTGTGGGTGGACGTGCAGGTTTTTACATCGACACAAAAGATGTCCACCCTGCTGCATTGAAACGCGTCATCCGTGATCCAAAGGTCATCGCAAAGAGCATCGCGTATATCTCAACCGATGAAGCGAGTCTCTGGAAACAGCACATCCCCGAACTTCGTCTCATGGCAACCGCTCCTGACGATGTGCGTACACCCAAGCAGTTACGGGACTTTGTCACGATGTTTCAGCTATCCGCTCTCGATGGACCATTGACGCTTACCAAAGAGCAAGTTGCCGCTGCGTTCGATATGGGTGTTCTGTTTATGCCGGACACGCTGACGCTTTCAGAGGGACCGGAAATCTGGTCTGATGTCATTGCGCGCGGAGCCGGTGGTATTCAAACCGATCGGCCATCCGTTCTGATTGACTTTCTCAAACAACGCCGAATAAGTCGCTGATACACGTCAACATCAGGCGTTTTCTGCAACGCCACAGCATCGATGCTGACCAGAATGTACCCGTAATGATTCTCTGTTTCATCCGCTAACAAATCGTTTTGTGTCCATGGTAAGTAGGCATAGGAGTCCATCAAAATGTCACATTCGCCCAGCACCCAATCAAGAGTAACCTGGTATGGAGCCGTTCGGGTTTCAGTAAAGGACCCTAGCGGTCCGGCGGGTGCGGGATATCCGGGGTGGAGCGCGGATGCCATATTTACCCACTACATTACAAAGCGTATTGAAGTCCGGCCAGCGTACTTTGAAGTGGGCGCATGGCACGCATTCCTGACGGCTAGAAACGCAGGACGCTATCAGGTTGCGATTCATGTAACGCAAATTGGGAGACCGGTCCGCACGCTTCGGATAGGCGATGTCAATCTGAGCACAGTGCTCCCGCATGGCTTCATCCGCCGCTCTAAGCAAGACATTCAGCGTTTCATCCATGATGATGGAACCGCTTACACGCCGATTGGATTCAATGTTGCGTGGCAGAACAAGGGAGAGCCATCGTATGCGACAACCCTGAAACAGATGGCGGATAACGGAGTGAACTGGACGCGTGTTTGGGCCTGCCACTGGGATGGAAAGAACCCTTGGTGGCCGGAACAAAAGACGGTCCGACATGACCGTGACGTGTTATGGCAACCCGCGCTTGACCGCTGGACCAAGATTATCAGTGATGCCAATCGTAACTCCGTCGGCGTTCAACTGGTACTTTTTCACCACGGTCAGGTGACAACAGAGGTCAATCCTAACTGGAAGGACCATCCTTGGAATGTCGCAAATGGCGGATGGTTAAAGACTCCGGTCGAGTTTTTCACCGATTCCGAAGCGATTCGGCGCAGCAAGGTCTGGGTCCGTGAAGCCGTTGCCCGCTTTGGGCATCTCCCAAGCATCTTCGCCTGGGAACTCTTCAACGAGGTCGAATGGGTGGATGCGGCACGGAAGGCAAAACGCTGGGACATCGTCGCGAAATGGCATACCCAAATGGCACGCTACATTCGCTCAATTGATGCCTATGGCCACCTCATTACAACAAGTTCTGCTACAGAGCAGAAGGCGCTTTGGGATGAAATGGATATCATCGAGCCACACACCTATCCGGCCAACATCGGCGCGGCTGTGTCAGCGATGGACGTAAGCATTTACCGAAAGCCTGAGATGTTTGGTGAATTTGGACCGGCGGGTGGCTCGGCTGATAACGCGAATACAGACCTTGTCGATGGAATCTATGCAGGATTACTTTCCAACCACGCAGGGGCTGCACAATACTGGTACTGGGACACTGTACAGAAGCAAAATCTGTATCCAGTATTCAAACGCGCGCGTGACATTGTGGAGACATCTCGATGGTGGTTTCACCCAAAGGCAAAGCCCGTAAGCATAAGGGTCATCTCACAATCCAAAGCTCCGGGAGACATGGACTGCACACCGGCGATTGGTTGGGGACAATCTGATGTGATGGACTTTGTCGTCCCGGATGATATCAACTCGGGTGCACTCGGAAAGTGTTCGAGCTACTTGCAGGGACGGACGAACCGAAAAATGCAGCTACAACCAATCACCTATCGGTTCACGACTACGTCTCCGGGTAACGTTGTTATTGCCTTTGACCAAATCTCAAAGTCTGGAGCGGAAATAAAGGTCAGCTTGGATGGCAACACTGTGCTTTCAAAGGTCTGGAAGGCCGCAAGCGCTGACCAAAAGCTGGATGAACGCATTACGATTGCAGTGTCCAAAGGTGAGCACATTGTGACGCTGGAAAACACCGGTGCGGATTGGGCACATATTAAGTCCATCGTTATCCCAGGCGTCGCACCTGCCCTGCAAGGTCGCGGGCTGGTGGATGGACACTGGGGCCTATTCATGATGCAGGGAGCAACGGATGTTTCGATTGACTTTGCACCTGGGCTTCCGGATGCGAACTACACTGCAAAATTTTGGGACCTCACATTGAATGCTGTATCAGAGCAGCGCATCACGGTTTCGAAGGGCAGAGTGGTTGACTTTACCGCGCCGTATCGACGATGCCTCATGTCAGTGACCATCTAGGCATCACTTTCACGGGAATGTGCATCAAGTCCAAGAGCACGCCTTAGGTCACTGATACGGGTGCGGCCAACCGGCGTGCTTCGGCCATCTGAGAGCCGCACCTCGTACTCATGGTTGCCCAGGTGCATTAACTCCGTAATGTGGTTTGTTGGCACAACGTAGCTTCCATGAATGCGGATGAATTTGTTCCGGTTTAGTCGCTCCTCTAGCTGCGTCAGATTTTGCAACGCTCGATGTTCGGTGCCATCCTTCATCCGGACAAAGACCTTCTTTTCACGGCTGGTGATACAGACAATGTCGGATATAGGCACGAGGAGGATGGTCGCGAGTCCACGAACGGGCAAACGTTGCATATCTGAGTCATCAGCCGCGTGTGATCGTTGGTTATGAATGCGTACCAGACACTGTAATAGTCGCTCATTCGAGACGGGCTTCAGGAGATAATCAGTAGCCTGATGACAGAATGCATCGACTGCGTGCTCGGAATAACCCGTTACGAAGACGACCGCCGCATTCACCCCAGCCTGCTCCCGCAGGTTCTTCGCGAAGTCAAGACCATTCATTCCTAGAATCTCGATGTCCAAAAATACAACATCAGGGGCAGTTGATTGGATAAATGGCAGCGCCAATCCGGCATCACCGGCTTCACCTGCAACGGTTACTCCGGCAGCGAGCAACAAGCGGCTAAGATAGGCTCTTGCGAGCGGCTCATCATCGACAATGGTGCAAAGACAGGGTGGGCAAACTTTGCCCACGGGGCGACGACGGTAAACAACCCACACGAAAGCGCCTACGATTGTGGCGCATGCGGTGGTCGCCGGGGTGGTCCCAATGCCCGGATTTTCGCGATGATGGCTAATCAGCCGGCAGTGCGCCATCGATTGGCGCAAATGGGTCACCCAATTCCAGCTGGAACATGGTTTCTCGCCGGGTGTCACGACACCACTACGGACGACTGTCAATTCTTCGATGTCGAACAGCTGCCCGAAACGCATAAGTCACTTTATGACCAGCTTGCCAGCAGCTGCAGAGTGGCTGGAGCAGATAATGCCCTTGAACGTATCCGACGATTTGAGCTTGCAAGTGGCATCACCACACCTGATGCCGCCAGGCGACACGTCCGGGAACGCTCTGAGCACCTCTCAGAAGCGCGTCCGGAATATGGTCATGCGACGAATGCAGTTGCAATCTTCGGTCGGCGAAGTTTGACGGAATCCCTCTACATGGACCGTCGGGCATTTCTGATTTCCTACGATGCGAACACAGACCCAGGCTGTCAAATCATCACGGGGCACCTCGGTGCTGCTGGACTTGTGTGCGCTGGAATTTCACTCGAGTACTACTTCTCGACGGTTGATAATGAGGTCTACGGGTGTGGGACGAAGCTCCCACACAACATCGCTGGGCTTGTCGGCGTCATGAATGGTCAATCAGGAGACCTTCGAACCGGTCTGCCTAAGCAAACCGTCGAAGTTCACGAACCTGTTCGGGTTCTTCTGGTCATCGAGGCAAAGCCAGCTGCCGTGGAACATGCGATGTCACAGCACGCAGAAGTCAATCAAATAATTCGTAATGAATGGGTCCGCATCGCTACCATCGACCCTGACAGCGGCATCATTCATTTTTATTCGCACGGTGCATTTCACACATATGTTCCTGAACCTGGACGGCTGCCGATGGTGAGGAACAGCCGTGAATGGTACGCCGGGCATATGGGACATTTGCCCTACGCAAAGCTCATGAAAACGTTACAG
>JBJTQN010000244.1:0-3754 GCA_046075665.1 Armatimonadota bacterium
AAGATTCACAGCATCATCGGGTGTGACCCGTATCAGTGCGCCGATACCACCGAACAACGTAGAGAGTCCAACCATTAGCCAGAGATAAAAGCTGATAAAGCCATCCCGGCTCATGTAGCCATTTGGATTACCTATGCCATCCCAGTGGCTGGCGACGCGCTCTGGAAGAACGGTATACGCCCAAACGCCGTGTCCGACGGCTATGAGTAATGTGATTCCTATCCACTGACGACTTAATTTCATAGCTAGCTGCTCTCTCACCTAAACACAGTGAACACCAACTCAAACAACTTGTACATTGTACAGAACTTTGTGAAAAGTGGACGATGTATTTATTAAAATCTGATGGCTTCTCAGTTCGTTCCGGTATAGTGGTGACAACTTCAAACTGGAGGAATGCTGATGCTTCCATCTTTGCGCATTTGTTCCGTCATCGCCGTTGTGGCTACATTAGGTGTCTCGCTTGTTGGCTGTGCCAAGCCATCCCCTGTTGGAAAATGGACAGGTACTGTCTCCGGAATGACCGGCTCCACAATCGAATTCACTGCTGACAACAAGGTCAAGCAGACTGCGACATCCCCGATGGGTGCCGTGGATGCGGAAGGTACTTACAAGCTGAATGGCGACAAGCTGGACATCTCGATCACATCCGTCAAAATGGGTGGCAAGGACATGATGGCAATGCTTCCTGCGCAGGTCAAGTCAAACCTGAATCAGTCGCTAACCTGGGCGATCAAGGAAGGAAACCTCGAGCTGACCGGTAACGGTGGCCCTACAACCCTTACGCCAGTCAAGTAGACATATCGCTCCCCGGCAAAATCAGCCCTTGGACAGGATCCGTAGTGCCGCTTCCAGCGGTAAGTCACGTCCGCTGCGTATCGCAGCGGACGTTTCCTGTATACGAACATCGATGCCAAGCCCGCGGCCATACAGGCTTTGTCCGCTTGGAGTCAATACATCCTGGCCAGAGAATGACAACCGTACATCAGGATCGACCTCGATATCTGTCACATCACCCACAGCCCCTGCCGTCGGGCTTCCTACAATCACTGCGCCGAGCGCTTTGAAAAATAGTGCAGAAATCTCACTCTGGCTTTGCGTACGCTCATCCACCAACACCACTACTTTGCGGCGGCGTGCTCCCTTTGCAGGTTCAATGACCAGCTCCCGGCGGCGAAGCTGCTGCTCTGGTAAGGCTCCGACATCCGCGATGTCCACACGCGTCACACAAACTCCGGCAACAGTCCTCTTTGTCGCAACCTGAGGTGCTAAATCCCAAGCCACCATGTTGCCCTGTCCACGGGCATCAATAATCCACTTCCCCGCCGCCCCCACAATGTCCAGAGCCTTTGGAACACCGGCCGGAGTCAGGTTGTCAAGATCCAGATAACCTATATTTCCGGTTAGCATCCGGGCAGGCGCTCCTATTCGCTCATGGACTCTGCCATTGGCGGCAACCGTCATCAATCTGGGGAGTTCGAGAATCAACCGCTTTCCTGCACGCAAAATCCCCAGCTTGATCAGGCCACCTTCGGGTCCGGCAAGGATTCGGTTGCACATATAAAGGGTGTGTGCCCAAGGCGTCGAAAACGACAAATCGGCGTAAATCTCTTTGGCAACCTTTGGCCATCGAACGCCGTTAATCGTCTCTATGACATCACCAACCTCAACTCCTGCCTCCACCGGGGGAATGCCGTAGCGCTGAACCACTGTCAGGTCCCCCGCCACTACACGCAGGCGCAAGGGTGCGGGTATCAACCCTGCATTCAGTAAAGGCCGAAACAGGACTTGTGCATGGCCATCTTCGAGCGCAACAGCAACGCGCCGGGTGGCATTATTCAGACGTGCAACCGGTGTGTCCCGCTCCGTCGTGTCCATAGTGATGACACGCCAAGGCTTACATCGATGCGGATGCAGGCCAGCGACAATAACCTGTGTCCGCAACAGGCGTGCCGCATGGCTTGCATTCAGGGGGAGTCTCGGGATTCCCGGTGCTCCCGGTAAAGGGAGTGGCACAACGGATGTCCTTTCACTGGTTGTGCGCAGTCGCTTGGCAATATCCGCATTCGATGTTCCTGCGGGCAACAATGTAGGTGATCCAAGCGCCAGAAGCGAAGTTGCTGTCCTAATTCGATAGCGTGTGCCACTAATGTTAATGGCTGTATATGGGAGTCCCACTATTTCCACGGACGGTGAACGGCGTACAAAATCCTCGGTGAGCAGAAGTAGTTGACCATCCCTGGCGGATGCCACCAATGGCAATAAGTCGGGTGTGTTTCCATTGATAATGGCCGCAATAGCAACCGGGCCTGAACCCGGCATCCGGCGCTGGCGCCACTCGCTCCGGTAATCACCGGTGTCCGGACGATCTTCGGATGCGAAACCAATATGTGCACGAAATGCAATATCGCCCCCCGGAGTTATTCGACGAAGGAAATCCAACATCGGGTCGATGTCAACCATTGATGGTTTCGTCTGAAATCTGAGGTCCAGGATGACATGTCTGGTGGTTTGGATGTCCCTGGTGATGGTTGGCAAGGAGGCGAGGAACAAGCGGTCGCGAAAGCGCGACGGGTCTGTTACGCGTAAAACAGGGGTGCCATCCGTGAGCGTTTCGCTTGACCAACCGGTGGGCACGCTGTTTACCTCTGGGATGGCTTTTAGATGTCAGACGCGACTGGATGGACATCGACTCCGGCCCTGACGGCTGCCATCGTTCGCTGGAACGGCCCAAAAGGTCAGACGGTTCTGACTTTCGGGGATGTCGCAGCATCAGATGATGTCATCCTGATGATTCACGGGATGGCGGGGTGCAAGGAACGTTTTTTGGCGCTTGCGCTTGCCTGTGTGGATGCAGGAAAAACAGTCGTTGCCGTTGACCTTCCGTATCATGGAGAGCGACGCACGGAACCGCATGGCTCCATCATGCTCTATCCGCCGCATCCACAGTTCATGAAAGTCTCTGCCAGCGTTTGTAATGCATTGCTGTCAGAGCTGCCTGGGATCCTTGATGCGGTTGGCGTCAAAACCGATGTCACCGTGCTCGGGCATAGCCTTGGTGGACGAATCGCATATCACATGGCGCTGCGAAACCTTGCCGTGAGCCGGGTCATTTGTGTAGGGAGTCCAATTGGCGTCGAATCGATACCCAAAGGGAGCACGTTCACCGACAAAGACTACAACTACTGGAAAGACATCGATCCATTTGCCGACACCGAAAACCTGCGCCGCGTTCCAATCACCTTCATCCATGGAGAAAAGGACAAAGTCTGCCCGCTCTTTACCATTGAACGGCTGCAAACGTTCGTGCGGGGGACCGCTCCGGATGTTCCATTTGAAGTGAACGTAATCCCCGATGCTGGCCACGAGCTGGTTGGCGTACTTGAAACTGCGGTGCTCGCTGAGCTGCTTGGGACATAATCCTGTGAGACCGCTATGAATGTGTTTCCACTCCTTGAACGTCTGGTTCGCTGGCATCCGGATCTGGTGGATGCCGGTAAATTAGATAAGGTTCTAAGCGCTTCCGAGAGAGATAAACCATCTGCCGTGCTGGAAGCATTGGCCGATGCTCACTCAATTGCAGAGCCTCCTCCCGCACGTATCGTCGGGGACCAAGACATCGTGCCCACCGGTTGGTCAAATGAAACGCTCACGGATGGCACCCCTGTTTTACGCGTAACAGACCCGTCGCGCTTTCGCGACCGCTTGTTCCTCGCCTCCTTGCCAACCATCACCAGGGACATCCAAACCACCA
>JBJTQN010000245.1:0-3948 GCA_046075665.1 Armatimonadota bacterium
GAGATCTGCCGACTGATCTTGGTTTTCTTTGCCATTCGAGCTTCCTTCTCGTTACCGAGACGCAGAAAACGAAAAACCCTCCGACCTAGACAGGTCCGAGGGCGAACACACATTACAGCGTACTCGCTTTACCCTCGGCAGGCGTACAAGATGTACATTACAGGGCGAACCCAACCGGCTGTCTTCGGGGAAAGACTAACGTTTCCAAGAGTGGATACTATCGCGGTTAGTGACCTGCGTCAAGAATCGTCTTGAGAATCAGGTATGCGTTCATCAAGATGACCATCCCTACAAACGACCACTTGAGCGTTTGTGGTCTAATTGACTTACCAACTTGGATGCCAACCTGAGCAAATATCGAAGCCCCGACCAACATCAACATCGCGATGTCAAGCCTGACGTTTCCCGCAACTGCGTAGTTGACCGTACCTGTTAGAGATGTGATCATCAAAACCCCGATGGATGCTGCCGCGGCTGTGTTTACCCGCATCCCGACACCACGCGTCAGCAATGGCGTCCAAAGTAGCCCTCCTCCAATGCCCAGAATCCCTCCCAGTGAACCAATCAATACGGCAGCAGGGATGAGTACGACAAAGGGAACGACCCTCTCAACAGATTGAAGGCGGAGCACAGGACCAAGCCGAGTTGTCGAAAGGACACCGGGAGCACCACCGGGCTCTGAAGGCGCGGTAGCCATCAGCAGCGCGCTAATGGCTAACATGACGATAAATGCCACGTTAATAAAGGATGATGCGTCTCCCCGTGCATTCAAGGCGTGTAAAAGGGCCACTCCACACTGAACACCAATCCATGTGGGAAACGCAATAACGAATGCCAGCTTTAGTTCACCAATACCACTTCGCTGTGCCTTTAACAGCGATGCGACAGCAACTCCTATCATCTGACAGAGCCCTGTACCGACCGCCATGGGGGCGGGCAGGCCGATAGCATTTACAAGAATAGGGGTGATGAGAATGCCTCCCCCAACACTGAACATCCCTGCCGTAACCCCAACGGCACAGCCAAGTGTAAGAATGATAATGGAATCGACGATGGTCAACGTCGTCGCCTTGTAAAGACTGACACTGCGAAATCAACCAGCGGAACGGACAATGCACCCCAAAGAGCCGGAAGCAGCACTGTAATCACAACCGTTGTGACAGATGTTCGCATTGATAAAACCTTATCAGAGTTGCCCTCAACTGCAACAAATAGTTGGCTGGAACACAAACCTTCAATCGATTCGCGTGTATCGTCACCTAAATCCCGTAGCTCGAAGTTCTTTCCTGAGAATGCACTGACATCAGGTACGTACGAATAATGCGTCAGCAGTTTTATAAAGTCAAAACAAGTTCGACAACATCACGAAACGGGTTGCGCTATGTCCATCAACAGCGCATAGTGAACTATAGACTACGGATTCCCGTCATATACATGTCCGCAATTAGACACATTGGAGTATTTGAGATGATTACCAAGTTGTTATGTGCTGGAGCGCTATCGCTCCTCTTGATCTCCGGAAGCAACGCCCAAAGTGGTGCAAAACAAAATGGACAACGTCAGGGAAATGGAAAAGCACGAACGCGTACCGTTGGAGCTACTGACATCGAAACAGCGCTCAAGGACATAACCCTTTCACCAGAACAAAAGACCCGGGTTGCTGACATCGTCAAGCAGTTCATAAGTGATGTAAACGGTGCGTTGACCCCTGAGCAGCAGGAGCAGTTAAAGACTGCCCTAGCCAAGGTAACCACCCCTAAGTCACCTGCAGAAAACATGATTACATCGTTGTCAGCCGCAGTAACACTCACTCCAGAACAGGAACTCAAGATTAAGCCAATCATTGAGGATGCACTGAAAGCCCTTCGTGACAAAACTAAGGGCCTTGAGGCAAATGAGCGCAAGCAGGTCACAGAGCAAACGATGTCGGACTTGAAGTCTGCTCTCCGTGGATCGCTGACAGCTGAACAGCAAGGCAAGATGGATAACTGGAAGCCATCGATGCGTGGTCGCGGGCAAGCTCAGCCGGGCGGCGCTGGTGCTGGCAAGAAGCCAGGAAAGCCATAATCACGCATCCCTCACCAAAACCCAAAAGCCCCGCTGCCGCAAGAGACGTGCATATTAGCGGGGCTTCTTATCTTTTGGCAAGCCTCAGAGCTCTGCGAGCGTGGCTATGATTCGACCAGGTCGATACAGCCCTTCTGATACGTTGGCTTGGTCCCGTGTAGTTACACCGGTCAGGACGCAAGCCGAGTGCATCCCAATTCGATTCGCACATGCGATATCTGTAT
Source organism: Armatimonadota bacterium (assembly GCA_046075665.1). GTDB lineage: Bacteria > Armatimonadota > Armatimonadia > Armatimonadales > Armatimonadaceae > CAIRTT01. The sequence continues at coordinate 2,292 of JBJTQN010000245.1, forward strand.
CTAAGCGATCTCCCACCATTAATGCATGGTCAGGTGCGGTTCCCGTCTGGTCCAACAGAAACTGAAGTCCAAGGGTTTCAGGCTTGCCGATGGTAATCGGTTCACTCTCAGCAGCGGCAGCGATTGCAGCGACGATGCTACCTCCCCCCGGGATGACGCCAGATTCGGTTGGGTATTGGGTATCTCGGTTTGTCGCGATGAACGTCTTCGTCCGCAAAATCACCTGTTGTGCCCGAAGCAATGTTTCATACGTAAACCCTTTGTCAAGTCCGGCAACAACTGCTTCGCAGGTTTCATCCATGGTCGTTGGACTATCCCGTGTAATGACAGTCATCCCTGCCGCTTGGAGCTCTTCTACGAGCCCGCCCCCACCAACCACAAAGACGGTTTTTATCTCAGTCGTTGCGGCCATCCATGATGCCGTGGCACTGGCACTTGTGACGATTTCATCCGGGCTTACAGAGATGCCAAAGCCCCCAAGTTTTTCAGCATAGAACTGGCGGGTTTGTGTCGAGTTGTTTGTTAGGTAGCGAACGATGGTGCCTGCTTGTCTCAGGCGGTCAACAGCTGGCGAGGCATCCGGAAGCGGTGTGTTCCCAAGGAATAACACGCCGTCCATATCGAAAACAACTAAGCGATACATAAATCAAAAGTATCACAAGTAGTATAGGAAGTGATTCACTCCCAAAGTTTCCTGATACATACCCGGTCCAACAGTGGTACATACACGGAACTGCTCTACCGACTTCACGATTGATAGCGGAGATACAGATTGGAATGCGTTCTAACGCGAATCACATCCTAGGAACTTGTACCGTATAATGCTCCGTGCAAAGGGTTGTGTTTCAGTGATAAGCAAATTGCGGGATGCCGCGGTTGCTCGTCCTGGGCTTGTGCAGCTTGGTAAGTTTTTGATTGTAGGGGCATCGTCATTTGTCATCGATGCCGGATCCTTCAACATCCTTTTTTACAAGATTCACCTTCCACTTCTCCTTGCCAAAACAATCACGTTTATGTTTGGAGTGACCAACGGGTTTATATGGAACCGCCGTTGGACCTTTCGTGGACGTGTTGGTACTGCGGCAAAGCAGTATCCGAAATTCGTCTTGACCAACATGGTCGGCTTGGCTTTGAACCTGACCATCATGTCTGGCACATTGGTTTTGGCAGCACGTGCCGGGTATGCGCACGGCGACTTTAATCCGTCGCAGGTTCCCGGTATGTTGATGACTGCGGAAGGCCGAAAAGCCTTCGACCCATTGGTAGTTTTTGCAGCTTTGGTAGTAGCAACAGTTTTTGTGACGGCCTGGAACTTCACGGCAGCGCGCCTGATTACCTTCCGGGACCAGTCGTAATCGATTCGCATATTGTGAAGAGGAGCCATTTTGGTATCCAAAGAAATCATCGTAAATGGTGATCCGCGGGAAACCCGGATTGCCGTCCGTGAAGACGGAAAACTCGTAGAATTACATATCGAACGTGGTGAGCGCGTCGTAGGTAGCATTTTCAAGGGTCGCGTCGACAATGTGGTTGCAGGACAGGATGCAGCATTCGTCGATATCGGCTTGGAGCGCAATGCGTATCTCGCCGCCGGAGACATTGTCTCGCCAGGTGAGCTGGATGAAGATGACTCATTCGATCGCCGTGGACGTCGCCC
>JBJTQN010000246.1:0-7693 GCA_046075665.1 Armatimonadota bacterium
GGAGGACCAGCAGACATGCGCTCTGATAAGCCCGTCGCATCGTTGTTGTTACGTCCATCTTGCATCAGCCATGGAAAGACTTCGTCATAGTCCTGAACATACATCAATGTTCCAAGACCAATCTGCTTCAGGTTGCTGAGACAGGTTGTTTTTCGGGCTTGCTCGCGAGCACGGGCAAACACTGGGAATAGGATGGCGGCCAATATCGCAATGATGGCAATAACTACCAACAGTTAAACAGAGTGAAGGCTGCCGGGGATTTACGCGTATTCAAACTAAACCTCCGAACATGTGCCCAAGGCTAGACCAGTGGAACACGTTGCCTATATACACCGACATCGAGGAATTTTCCCTTAAGATGAGTGCCACGATACCTGTAACTTCGTGGTAGATAGATGCCATGCAGGTTCCGTCGGAGACAAAGTGGAAACGTGATCAGCAGGGGAAGTGGACCCGCGTTGAGGTTCAAGCACAATCTCGTAAACAACCATCGAATAACCCTCCGAAAGCCAGACTGATTCCCGGTGTGACATTCCGTGTCCGGACAGGAAGGGGCATTGCGGCAATGGCCGCGATACCTTCGACCGCATCAATCGCAAGCGGGGCAACCATATCGGTCTACCGCGGGTCTGATGCCAGACCCACGCGGCTGTCAGCTCCATCCAAAGTCAATGGACTGTTACTGAATTCCTCAAGCGTATTGGTCTCTCTCTCTGATGGTCATGTATCGGAACTCGACATAACAACGGGCAAGGTTCGCATCGCATCCCCGGACCTAGGAGGGATGCCAGTTGGGGCGCCTGTTGCAACAACGGATGGTTGGTTGGCAAACCTGGAGAATGGGGCTGTTGTTTGTTTGTCCACCAAACTAGCACCAAAGTGGCGATTTGTTCCTCCGGCTGGAACATTTGGTTTTCAACCCGCGATGAGTGTTGGCCGGGGTGTGTATGTTCCGGGAGAGTCGACTCTTTACCGACTGGATGTGACATCTGGGCTTATGAACTGGTCTGTGGAGCTGGGGGACCGAGGTTGTGTGACCCCGGTTGTAACGGCTGGGCTGGCTATATCTGCGGCGACGGGAGGTGGAGTTACATGCCTCGATGCTGCAACTGGAAAACGACGGTGGAATCTGGGACCGGATGTCACTGGTAGTTCAACCTGGACAGGAATTGCATCGGCTGGTCTACATGTTGTCGCAGGATCACAACAGGGTGATGTTGTCTGCATCAACCGGGAAACTGGTCGGATAGAGTGGGTCCGCACAGGTATTGGCCGGGTGATGTTTCCTCCGATAGGTGACGTTAGGCACGGTTGTGCCGTAGTATTTGTACAGGATACGGATGCTGGAATACCGGCAGAAGTTCTCGGCCTCGACCTGCGCAGTGGCAGGACGTTGTGGCGGGCCCGCGTTGGAAATCTGGATGCTGCGCCGGTACTTACGGGCGACCGGCTTTGGCTAGCATCCGCTACAGGAACACTATATGCCTTCGATTATGGATAAAATGGGCTGTCAGGCCTATACCTTCAATCAATTCCCTGTCTTTGAAGCGATTGAACTTTGTGCCAAGAGTTGCGCCAAGGTCATCGAGTTCTATCCGGGGCAACGTCTGGGAGGAAACCTCCAGGGCGCGTTTGACCAAAATTCATCAAAGAGCGTTATCAAGGCCGTTCAGGATGCCTGTGCTGCAAATGGTGTTCGCCCGGTGGCATTCGGAGTTGCAGGTCTTGGACTGAACGAAGCGGATAACCGCAAGCTCTTCGAGTTTGTGAAAAATCTCGGAGCAGAAACGATTACAACGGAGCCTGATGCTACCGCTATGGATTTGATTGAAAAGCTTGCCATTGAATACAACATCAAGATTGCAATCCACAATCACCCAGGAAGTCCATCCAATCCAAACTACAAGTATTGGGATCCTAAATACGTTTTGTCATTGGTGCAGGGACGTAGTCCTCTCCTCGGAGCCTGCGCCGATACCGGTCACTGGATTCGTAGCGGTATAAAGCCGGTGGATGCGATGCGCATTCTTAAAGGGCGTATTCTTGGTAGCCACTTGAAGGACTTGAACAAATTTGGGCAAGGTGCAACAGATGTTCCCTACGGAAATGGCGTTGCAGACATGCCAGCAATTCTGGAAGAGTTTGCAAAGCAGAAGTTTACAGGACATTTCTCCGTTGAATATGAAATCAATGGCCGCGGACCTGTGGAAGCCGTTGGGCAGTGCATCGGGTATGCAAAGGGTTATTGTGCAGGTCGCAAAATCTAAACGGATAAGCACGGTTTAGCATCATCACCCGGCGGATTACCGCCGGGTGTTTGCATGATGGCATCAAATCAGGATAATCTTTCCTTCGGTAGCGGCCTGGCCGATGTTGTCCCGGAGGCGCCTGATCAACTAAGGAATAGGAATTTACAATGCCGGTACGTGTTGGTATCAACGGTTTTGGGCGGATTGGTCGCCTTAGCTTTAGGGCAATTGTTAACAAGTATGGTCTGGATGGCGATGTACAGGTTGTCGCACTGAATGACCTCACGGATGCTGCAACCAGTGCGCATTTGCTGAAGTACGACTCAAACTACGGTCCATTCGATGGAACGGTGGAAGCGGATGGAAATGATCTCGTCGTAAATGGCAAGAAAATCCGCGTCTTTGCAGAAAAAGACCCGGCTGCGATTCCTTGGGGGACGGAAGATGTCGATATCGTTGTCGAATCGACCGGTTTCTTTACCGATGCAACCAAGGCTGTTGCGCACCGCCGTGGTTCGGTCAAAAAGGTTGTCATTTCAGCACCAGCTAAAAATGAAGACCTGACCATCGTGCTGGGCGTAAATGATGATGTCTACGATCCAGCAACGCATCATGTCATTTCGAATGCAAGCTGTACGACCAACGGTCTCGCTCCTGTCGCAAAGGTTCTCTTTGAGAACTGGGGTATTGAGAGCGGACTCCTTACCACCGTGCATGCCTACACAAATTCACAGCGCACCGTCGATACTGCCACCAAGGATCTACGTGATGCCCGTGCAGCAGCAATGAACATCGTTCCAGCTGCAACCGGCGCAGCCCGTGCCGTTGGTCTCGTGATTCCAGCCCTCAAGGGCAAGTTCACCGGTATGGCCTTCCGTGTGCCAACTCCAACGGTCTCGGTCGTCGACTTCACTGCGATGCTCGAAAATGAAGCATCCGCTGAGCAGATCAATGCCGCTATGAAGGCAGCTGCGGAAGGGCCTCTCAAGGGCATCCTGCGATACACCGAAGAGCCACTGGTGTCTACCGACCTGCGCGGAGATGAGCATAGCTCCATCTTCAGTGCAATCGACACCATCACACTTGGCAAGCATGTCAAGGTTGTCAGCTGGTATGACAACGAGTGGGGCTATTCCAACCGTATTGCAGACCTTTTGAAGTTCCTTAGAGACACGGGATTCTAATCCCGTTTGATAGGGGCCCCCTTTACCCTTCGGGTGGAGGGGGCTTTTTTGTGCGGAGGGCAAAATGGACTGGAATCAAGCCTATCTTGATGGAAACACCCCATGGGACAAAGGCGCACCTAGTCCTGTGGTCGCTGACCTTATCTCAGAGATTCCTCAACTTGCAAACGTCGTTATTCCTGGATGTGGGACGGGTAACGATGTTCTAGCCATTCTCGAAGTAAAACCAAAGACAATCACATGTATCGATCTTGCGCCCAAAGCCATAGCGATACTTGGCCAGCGCTTTGACTCCTTCCCAAATGTAAAACCTGTATTGGGCGACTTTATGTCGTTTGCCGCAGCTCACCCGTCAGCTTCGGATGTCATCGTTGAGCACACCTGTTTCTGCGCGATTCCCGTAGCACTGCGAAGTGAATATGCCTCTGCGTGCGCGACGCTTCTACCACCGGGAGGCAAGGTCATCGGCGCATTTTATTGGATACCTCGCGACACAGATGACATTTCGATCGGACCACCATATCAGACATCAGAAGCGGAACTAAACACGCTCTTCTGCCCGTGGTTTGACATCGAAATCACCGTGGCAACAGTCGGATTCCCCGAACGAGTAGGACGCGAGTTCCGCGTTGTTATGACGCGAAGGCCAGATGTGAACGACGAGGCCAGTGGACGCTCGGTATAATGCGCCGACATGAGTAAGCAAACCGTCCAAGATATCGATGTTCTAGGTAAGCGCGTTCTCGTTCGCGTTGACTTTAATGTTCCGCAGGACGATGACGGAACGATTACTGATGACCGGCGCATTGCGGCAGCAATCCCAACGCTCAAAGCGTTAATTGATGGTGGTGCCCAGCTGATTGTGATGAGCCACCTTGGGCGTCCAAAGGGCAAGATCGCTCCAAAGTACTCGTTGGCTCCGGTTGCAGCGCGGCTTGGTGAGCTGATCGGTGTCGATGTCCACCTTGCTGCTTCTACGGAAGAAGACCCGCTTGGGATCACGACGGTAGTACCGTCAGCTGATTACATTTCCCTTCTGGAAAACACCCGCTTCACAGCGGCTGAAGAGGCAAACGAAGCGGATCTTTCTTCAAAACTTGCCACACTCGCTGATGTTTGTGTAAATGATGCATTTGGTGCCGCTCATAGAGCCCATGCATCCACGGAAGGCGTTGCCACCGTTCTGCGAGCTCAGGGCAAACCTTGTGTTGCCGGTTTGCTGATGGACAAGGAGATTGCATACCTTGGTGGAGCGCTTACAACCCCCGCGCGGCCATTTGTTGCAATTCTTGGCGGGGCGAAAGTCAAGGACAAAATCAAGGTCATCGATGCGCTTCTGCCAAAAGTTGATTCCCTGATTGTTGGAGGCGGTATGTCCTACACATTCAACAAGGCGGCTGGTCACGAAATTGGCAAGTCACTGCTTGATAGCGATTCGCTTGAATACTGTGCGGGGCTTCTAGGTAACGATAAGCTCGTGCTTCCGGTAGATGTTGTTGTGGCTGGAGAATTTAGCAACGATGCGCCGAGTACCATCGTTCCAAACACGGCAATGCCCGCTGATCAGGAGGGTCTCGATATCGGACCTGAAACTATCGAGAAATTTGCTTCAGTCATCCGCGCGGCGAAGACCGTCGTCTGGAATGGTCCCATGGGTGTTTTTGAAATGCCAAACTTTGCCAAGGGAACAAAGGCGATTGCGGATGCAATGGCTGATGCAACAGCTGCAGGGGCGATCACAATTGTCGGCGGCGGTGATTCTGCTGCAGCAGTTGAGCAGCTCGGCTATGCCGATCGCATGAGTCATATCTCTACCGGTGGTGGAGCAAGCCTCGAGTTTCTTGAAGGCCGTGTCCTTCCAGGACTCGCTGCACTGGATAACAAGGAATAAGGGGAAGCACTTTCCATGTCACGAAGACCAATACTTGCTGGTAACTGGAAGCTCAACAAGGGCACTCCCGATGAGGCATCGGCGCTGGGTTCTGAAGTCGTTGCGGCTGTCGCTGGTACGACACACGCGGATGTTGTCCTCTGTGTGCCATATACGGTTCTGGCGACTGTCGTTTCAACGTAGGAGGCTTCACCTGTGGCAGTTGGTGCACAAGATGCTTTCTGGAAAGAAAGTGGAGCCTACACAGGACAGGTTTCTCCAGGGATGCTGAAGGCTGTTGGAGTACAGTATGTCATCCTTGGACACTCGGAAACCCGTGGTCGCTACGGCGTTGCTGAGCCAGATTTCACCGATGTCGTTCTTGCTCATTTTGGTGAATCCGATGAGACGGTTAACCGTAAGACGAAAGCTGTCCTCGCACAGGGGCTCGTCCCTATCGTTTGTATCGGAGAAACGCTTGCAGAACGTGAACAAGGCGTAACAGATTCCGTCATAGACGCTCAGGTTCGTGGTGCGCTTGCTGGAATCGATGCAGAAGCCGTTGCCGGATTGGTGCTGGCATATGAGCCCGTATGGGCTATCGGCACGGGTAAGACTTGTGATGCGGCAGAGGCAGATCGCGTTTGCGGTGTAGTTCGTTCATCGGTAGCTGCTATCGCGGGCGATGCTGCTGCTGCGGCAGTCCGCATTCAATATGGAGGCTCGATGAAGCCTGACAATGCTGCAGAGCTTCTTGGGATGCCGAATATCGATGGTGGCCTGATTGGTGGTGCAAGCCTCAAGGCCGGTGACTTCGCTGCGATTGTCGCTGCGGCCAGATAAAGGAAAACAGATATGGATTTGGGACCTCGGCGTGATCGCCAATTTCATGTGCAAATCAGCGCTGCGGAGTTCATCCGCCTCCGCGATGAAAAGACCGCAGCGACGTTCTACCTCGTCAATGGACAAACATTTGAGGGCCAGCTAAAGTGGTTTGATGACCACGCAATGGCTGTCGATACCAAAGAAATGGGTGAGCTCACGATTTTCCGCAGTGCACTGATGTACGTCAAAGCACACCGCTAGCTTGGTGCGAAGCGCAGTCAAAAGCAAATCAGACCAGCTTCAATCGAAGCTGGTCTGATAGTTTTTACCTATCCGTTACGTCTTCACTCAACTGGAGTTGCAGTAAACCCCGCATGGTCCAACCGGATAACAATATGATCAACTGTAACTAAACTGTCATCATGGGTGATGGTTACATGCTTGGTTGTCACATCCACGTCAACTCCACCAATGCCATCGACATCTGCAAAAGCCTTTTGAATACTCGCAGCACAACCCCCACACATTATGTCAGAGGCATGTAAAACGGTTGTTGACATCACTTCTTCTCCATATCGAATTCAAAACGGGCATCTCCAAATGTTCCGCTAGCGAGTCGTCCGCTGAGCTGCTTGCCATCCGGCCGCCAGGTAGCACTTCGAATGTCCTCAGGGAGAATCATTCCCAGCTGTGAGTCCCCCTGAAAATCAGGTCCGCTAAACTGATTCAGGACCTCCTCAAGGCCACGGGCGCCTTTGCTTGGTGTGAATACCATATACATTCCAGCTTGCTTAAATACCAGCATGTTTCCATCAGAGCTCATAGAAACTGCCGAAATCGGTACTTCGGATGTATCGACAATGTCTACCAACTGATTTCCATGTTTCCACTGCAGAATGCCATCGGAGTCGATGTTTATCTGAGTGGTTCCATCCGGGCTCTTTAGAGTCATCCCTCTTTCAAATGCGCGTTCAGCATGGAATATCGCACTGTCTTCTTTCAGGCTCTCGAGCACCATTTTGTGCGAATAGTCCTGATTACCTATCGTCAACGTTCCAGAGTTTTCGCTTCTAAACGTCACAGGGGGTAGGCCGACAGGCGATGTGATTGCCATTGGAGGTTCGGCAACCGAAACATCAGGCGTAACACTTCGAACCCCGGATGAGACAGCAATAAATCCTGTAATCGCCGCAAGCCAGGCGAGTATCACCGGGATAAACCGTTTTCTCAGTGCCGTCCGATTCGCCATCGCTGCAGAGCCCGCCGCTACAAATGGCATCAAGATTGCCGATGCATATCCAATCGACCCATTGACAAGTGTCATTGAAATCATCGCCGCGATGACCGCAAAAACAAGTCCAGCAATAAAAGCAAGCCGGGGATTGCGGAGGCGAAGCCCTACGAACATCAAAATCAACTGGGGGACAACGGCGAGTAAAATTTGAGCCTGTGCAGGAAATCTGTAGTCAAACTCAAACTGGCCAGTGGCTTTCGCTGTTGCCATCAAACACACCCAGGCAACGACAGGTTGCAGGACTAACTGGGCCGCACGAAGTCGTTTCTGC
>JBJTQN010000247.1:0-6472 GCA_046075665.1 Armatimonadota bacterium
CACGTCCAAGGACCCCAACTACGGCCGCCTCGCCCGCACCCGCTTCGACGAACAAAAGCAGGCCGCGCGCGACGATGTCTTTGTCGATCCCGGCAAGCGCAGCCCCCAGGACTTCATCCTCTGGTTCACCAACAAACCCGACCACATCATGAAGTGGGATTCCCCGTGGGGTGTTGGCTATCCGGGATGGCATATTGAGTGTTCGGCGATGGCGATGAAGTACCTCGGAGAGACGTTTGATATTCACTGTGGTGGGAATGACCATATTCCGGTGCACAACACGAATGAGATTGCGCAGAGCGAGTGTGCAACGGGGAAGACATTTGCACGGTATTGGATGCACGCGGCGTTCTTGAATGTCAAAGGCAAGATGTCCAAGTCCAAGGGCAACTTCCTGACGGTCCAGACGCTGAAGAACTCTGGCTACGATCCGCTTGCTTATCGCTACCTCTGTCTTCAGGCGCATTATCGCAGTGAGCTCGAGCTGGCATGGGAGTGGGCGGATGATGCACGCACAAAGGGCCAGGCGGATTCGCTCGATACGGCGGCTGCGAGTCTGAAGCGCTTGTATGAGCGTGTTGCCCGTGTGGCAGATGAACCACTCGCTGATCAGGCGGCCTTTGACGCCGCAGTCACCGATGTCCTTACGGCACTGTGCGATGACCTGAACGTGCCAAAGGCAATTGGAGTGTTGCATAGCTACGGATCGCCAAAGCTATGGCGTCATTTTGATGCCGTTTTGGGACTGGATTTTGAGACGCGCGCCGTGCAGCCTGCTGAAGTTGCCGTTCCCGCGGACGTGCTTGCGTTAGTGGATGAGCGTCAGTCGGCGCGCAAGGCAAAGGACTTTGCCCGTTCGGATGCGATTCGTGCGGAGCTACTTGCCATGGGCTGGGAGGTTGGCGATTCGCCCCAGGGCCCGACCATCAAGCCGATTGGGAAGAGCAGATATTCATGATGCACCGCGGATTTTCACGCGGTGCACGCTTCGTACCGATGCCGCCACGCGATAACATACACGCTTGTGGACGAACGACGAAACACAGAGTCACGCGACCCCCGGGATGGCCACGGCCATGCGGGGAAGAACGAGCCGTTTTACACGCGGCGTGACCCGTTCGATCCAATCCCCGTCGCGCCCAAAAAGACCGATCGTAAACCAAACCGACGTAAACCAAGCCCACTAAACGGACTCTGGTGGAAGCTCCCGTTGGTTGCCTTGTTAGGCTTTGGCGCGCTACGCGCTGGGATGGTCTTAAGAGGCATCTCCGGTAAGTCCGGTGGCGTTATCTCGTTCCTCGAGACAATCAAAAACCCGAAAGCGCGCTTCAATGGCAAATCACGGGTCAACATCCTCCTGGTCGGTAAAGACTACAACCGGGACAGCAAGGGGATGCCCATCACCCGTGCTTATTTCATCGATCCGAAAACCGGCAAGCGTGGCTACCGAAACATCGCCCGCGCAGACACCATCGTCGTGATGTCCTGTGATCTCGACAATGGAAAGGTCAGTGCCATTTCCATTCCGCGTGATACGCGTGTGACCGCACGCGATGGCAAAACGGGAAAAATCAACGCTACGTATGCTCGCGGTGGCTCAAAGCTCCTCCGCGAGACGGTTGAGGATCTCACTGGCATAAAGCCTGACTATGTCATAGCCATCAAACCGGATGCTATTCGGGAAATCGTATCCATCCTCGGCGGAGTGGATGTCGAGACGATTGACCAGATGAAATATGATGATAACTGGGGCAACCTCCATATCGACCTCCCCAAAGGCAAGCAGCACCTAACCGGTGATCAGGCTGTCGGCTTTGCCCGCTTCCGTGAAGTTAAACCCGGAACGAAACACTCGGCAGAAGAAGGCGATGCCCGCCGGATGGCGCGGCAGCAACAGCTCATCCGCTCAATGATCAGCCAGGGCAAACACCCGGCGAACCTGCTGAAAGCTGATCAAATTATCGGTAAGGCGCTCGACCAACTCGAAGATCGCGATGTTTCGGATGATCAAATCTTCGCCCTTGCTGCCATCTACCGGGGACTACAGCCGGAAAATCTTGCAAGCAACACCCTGATGGGCGAAGGTACGACGCGCGGAGCCTACTACTTCATCGTGGATCCTGAAAAAGCCCGTGCGATGGTCGACTGGCTCATTAACGGTAATGAAGAAGCCGGCGAGCGTATTACGCGTGTCGATGTTCTAAACGCTACAAAGACCGCCGGTCTTGCCCGGAAAGCGGTTGAAGTCCTTCGCGATACGACATCCTTCGATGCCAATGTCGCCTATCCAAAGAAGCCTAAGGCAGGAGAGCCGGAACCGGTCGAACCTGCAACGAGCAAAGTCGTGTACTACAAGGCTGCGTATGAGAAGCAGGCACGCAAGCTTGCAACCACCCTCGGTATCACTAATGTGATTAAGGAAGCGGCTCCCGATACCCAAGGGGTGATGGTAACTAGCAAGCAGCTCCCCGATGTGAAGATCGTCCTTGGACTCGACAAGACAAAAGCGCCGGCAGGCGAAATCAGAGGGGCAGCTGATGGACAGTAACGCAAAGTTTAAAACAGTTTTGCTTTTTGGAGCTCCAGGCAGTGGCAAAGGTACGCTTGGAAAAGCCCTTGGCTCAGTCCCCGGCTTTGTCCACCTCGCCTGCGGGGATGTGTTCCGTAACCTCGACATGACCACGGAGCTTGGGAAGATTTTTGTCGATTATTCCAGTCAGGGCCTCCTCGTGCCCGATGACGCCACCGTAAAACTCTGGCGCGTCACCGTGGATGCAATGGTCAGCGCACACCGCTACCGCCCGGCGAGCGACATCCTCGTCCTCGATGGCATCCCGCGCAATGTCGAACAAGCACACTTCCTGGATCATCACGTGGATGTCCAAGCGGTATTCCACCTCGTCTGCTCCGATGAAGCCGTCATGGTTGATCGCCTGAGGCGACGTGCACTGAAGGAAAACCGCTTTGATGATGCATCTGATGATGTCATCCGGCGGCGGTGGAGCGTCTACGAAGACGAAAGCACCCCCGTACTCAAGACTTTTCAGCAAGACCTTGTCGTGCCAGTAGATGCGATTGGCAGCCCCGCATCCGTTCTACACAACGTGCTCGGCACACTCATCAACCTCGGTATCGCCTGAGATAAAGCATCATCTGCTAAGATGAACCGACGTTGCGGCTAGCCGTAGCGTCAAACCCGTCCGCCAGGCCTCTGGGAAATCAGAAGTGTGGGGAAGCCCGTGAGAATCGGGCACTGTCGCGCAACGGTAAGCGCTGGTATCCGCCAGCTGCAGAGTCCGGTCACCAGCGGTCGGGAAAATCACGCGGTCTGCGCAGTACAGACCAGAAGGACCCGGTTTGAACCTCTCCGTACCAAAGCACGGAGCACGTTGGCGTGGCTTCACGCTGATTGAGCTCCTCGTCGTCATCGCGATTATTGCGATTCTCGCAGCCATTCTCTTCTCCGTCTTTGCAAGTGCCCGGGAAGCGGCCCGGCGAACCGCTTGCCTGTCAAACACAAAGCAGCTCGGACTAGCAGCGCTGCTCTACGCACAGGACTACGATGAGCATCTCCCACTCTTCACCTGGGATTACAGCACCTACTGGTCGATTGCCTGGAGCCCTGAAAACAACCGTTGGCTACGCGAAGGGGCTATCTTGTTTCCGTACACCAAGTCAAATGGCATCCAGTCCTGTCCTTCATACACAACAAAGGGACACCTCGGTGGGGTTGGCTACGGTTACAATGAGCGCCTCGCGGGGACACGCTATGCACCGCCAAGTTACATCCTGCTCGAGCCCGCAGCCCTTGGTGAAATCAATCAGCCGGCATCGACGATTCTCTTTGGCGATGCGTCAAATCGCACAGATGCCAATGCAACATCCCCACGGAATTTTCGCTGGGCTTCGACAACAGCATCGGATGTAAACATGCTTCAGCCGCCATCGAGCTGGTGCTACCCCGGCTACGGCTGCACCGCGAGTGCTGATTTTCGACATCAGGAACGGATGACTTACGTGGCCGTCGATGGCCATGCCGCTGCCATCCACAGGAATGCATTTACAGAAGTCCTCCCGGCGGCTGAGCAAGATCTGGATGCGGGGCGGCTATATGTCGGTGACCGGATGATGGAGCGGTAGGATAACTCCATGAATCATGACGCCACACTACAGGCCATCAAAGACCGGACGCTCCTCCGTGTCCGCCAGCGCATTTGCTTCCTCGCTGACCACGACCCGCTCACCCCCGCAGCGGAACTTGGAGAGTGGCTTCCATTTCTCGGATGTCTCCACGATTCAGGAGTTCAAAGCGCCGAGACATCGCTTGAGACCCTGAGGTCCTATAACCCAGAGGTCATCATTGTTGTTTCTGATGCCATGGATGATGACCATGATCGCCTTGCTCGCTACGGTGGCTTTGCTGGCACAGTTGCCGAAAAAATGGGCGATATCTACGTAGCTGATCGCCAGACCATTTTGGCGAACCCAGTCGTGCTTGCGACTATCATCCACCCCGAAGTCTTTACCGACATGCTTCCATCCAACTCGGTGCGTATCGTTATCCCCGCCGGCCCGGATGAAGACGAGGACGATGAAGATGATGTAGATGACACGGATGATGAAGCGTTTGATGACGATGCTTCTGAGGAGTAAGTTGCTAAATGGCTATTCGTGACGTGGATGACCTCGGTCGGCAAGTGGTGCTGCCGCGCTTCGCGCGGCGCATCATCTCGCTTGCCCCAAGCGTAACAGAGCACATCCACGATGCCGGAGCCGGAAAGACCCTTGTCGGAATTACGGCATATTGCGACTATCCGCCCGCCGTGCAAAGCTTGCCGCGTGTCGGGGACTTTACCCGTCCCAGTTACGAGCGGATGGTCGCATTAAAACCCGATTTGGTGATTTTGGAGAGTGGGACGATCACACGGGATGCCGCAGAAACCCTGGCGAGACGCCTTGGTGTGCCGGTTTACGTGATGCTTTCGACTAGCTTTGTGGCGATTGGGAAGCATATCGATGCGATTGGAGCGCTCACTGGTATCCGCAGCGGTATCGCCCGTGCCCAGCATCGCATCCGGGAAACACTGGCGACCGTCAAGCGCATCCAGGGCTCCGGTACCACGGTTCCCAAAGTCCTAATGGTCATCAGCGAGACGCCCCTCTTTGTTGCGGGTCCGGATGGCTACCTCGGAGACATCATCAAAATCGCGGGCGGACAAAACATCATCAAGACTGGCTCATTCCCGCAGGTCACTCCCGAGACCGTGATGCTCCTTGACCCCGACATCATCCTTGTTGGCGCCGATACAAATGGCCGCCCATATCCGCTGACCGGCCCGCTCCGTGCCCTGCGCGCCGCTCGGGAAAACCGTGTTTTCTGCATCCCCGGTGGAAACCTCGGACGCCCGACACTACGGACATCCAATGGCGTCATCGAGCTCGCACGGGTGATCCACCGCGGTAAGTGAGTAATCTGAAATTCCAACCATCGAACGTTTGGCACATTTTCCTAGCAGGTTGTGCTAGTTTGAGCCTCGCAACCTCTTTAGCATCCCTAGCACATCGGTATTTGTTCGTGCTTCTATGGTTAGCATCGCTAAGCATTAAGAGGTTTCGAAACGCTTTGTAATGAAGCGTGTAATGGTGTCACCGCCGCTTGGTGTTTATTGAGGTGGTTTTATACGTACAGACATCTAAAGGCCCCCCGGAAGTTTTACACCAGTCCGTGTATGGCATTCACCAGCTACAAAAGCACTCACCTCTGCTTGGTGTAACAGCGAACACAGGGGGAGACGTAGAAACGAACGAGCCGCTCCGTGACTTGTAATGATTTTGTAATGGTTTAGGTTCGCCGCCGAAAGCGGCGAGTATAAACAGCTAGTATCGGTAGGGCACCAGATCAGAGAAAATGCCGGTGGATACCGGCATAGGAAAACAGATTCCTACTTTAGTCCTGCGGAAAGACGAAAGCCGCCATTGTAGAAGTCCCTGTCAACCGGGAAGTTCCCGTTACGGAACGCGCACCGGAAGTAGCCCGGAAGCTCGGTGATCCACGAACCGCCGCGAACACAACGTAATTTACTGTTCCGTGTATCAACCGGATCCTTGCCAACAGGGCGGTAATCATCATTGAGATAATCAGCGCACCATTGCCAAACATTACCAGCCATATCGGTCAAGCCGTAACCGTTACGGTAAATCCGATTAGAACGATCAACAGCGGCAGTCTGTGTTTCAGAATACCAAAGTTTAAATGGATCAAATTCATCACCCCATGGATACTCCAAACCATCCTTGCCACCACGGGCAGCATATTCCCACTGTGCCTCTGTAGGCAGAGTAAGTTTGATTCCTGCCGTCTTACTTGCCCATTCACAAAATCCACCTGGATCCATGATGTCTTCCCATGACACATTCACCACGGGATGGTCATCGGGATAACCCCAACTGGGATCTTCAGGAAGTTTTATTC
>JBJTQN010000248.1:0-6316 GCA_046075665.1 Armatimonadota bacterium
GAATCGGCGAAATTGACCTCGCGGTGAACACGATGACCAGTAAGCGTGTGCTGTTTGGCTCCGGGTCCATTGCGTTTGGTTCGCTCGCGAGTGCGGTGGCAGTTGTCAAAATGTGCCACATCACAGATGAGCAAAAGCATGATGTTCTCTTCGGAAATGCGCAAGCGATGTTTGCGGGAGGTGTTGCATGATTTGCGAAATCCATGGCCAGTGGGGTCCGACGACGGCGGCTCCGGCTTGGAATCAACCGGATCACGTCAAAGCGCAGCTGTTGCAGCGTGGAATCGGGATGGGTTGTTTTGCGAGCACGCTCGCCCGCCGGTATGACATGGTTGCAGGCAACGATGCTGTCTACGAGGCTGCAAAGTCCAAAGGCGGCGGCGTGGTCATCAAGGGTTGGTTGGTGATACAGCCAAACCAACATTATGAGAGCTCCAATCTGATGCGCAAGTACATGTTCCACGAAAACTTCGTCGGAGCGGCACTTTATCCGAACCCTGCCACCGGTGAGCCTGTGACGCTTGCCCGCTGTCAAGACTTGTTGACTGTTTTCCGTCGCTATGGCAAGGCTCTATTGATCCATACGCCGACAGCTGCGGCAATGCACCATGCTGTCGACATCGCCAGTTTTCTTGGTGCGGGCAAAGTGATCGCGAGCGGGATGGGCGGGGATGAGTGGCGAGAGGCTATCGACTACGCGGTACGTCCAACAAACCTTTTCCTCGACTTTAGCGGCGCCCTGACGAGTGACAAGATTGCATTTGCGATTCAGCGCCTTGGGGGATGTCGCAAGCTGGTGTTTGGCTCCGGTTCTCCCGGGACTGACCCGGCGGCGGTTATGGCGCTATTGGATGAGCTGGGCCTAACAGATGACGAACGGCACCGCATTTTGTATGGCAATGCACACAGAATTTTTGGCGACATACTGGGCCCAGATGAAGAGTACACGGCTGCGGGCGGCCTTACACTTACCCCGATGGGTGGCTAGTGGCAACATCATCGGTGGATCAAGAAAAGCAACGACTCCGTGCGTGGGCGAAACGCCAGCGTGCGGAGTTTTTGTCTCAGGATACCGATGTACAACAAGCGTTATCGGCCAACCTTTCAAGTGAGTTTCGTGCCGTTGTCGAAGATAACGACTGGACACACATCGCGGTGTTTATTCCTTTGCCGGGTGAGCCTGACATTTGGTCGCCATCTTTACAGCTGATGCGCGCAAAGGGCTTGGAGGTCTATGTCCCCCGGATGATGCCTGAGAAGCAGCTGGACTTGGTAATGGTTATGAATGAAGGTGAGTTGGTCCGTGGTCCGTTTGGCGTGAAGGAGCCGCCGGCAGACTTGCCAGGGCTGGATGACATCGCTCGGCTGGATGCAATATTCATCCCAGGACTTGCATTTTCCACCGATGGTGGACGTCTCGGTTTTGGTGGCGGCTGGTACGACAGGCTGCTTGCTCGCTTGCCAGAAAAGACGATCAAGATAGGCGTTTGCTGGGCACGGTTTGTGATCGATGATGTCCCGATGAATTCGTGGGACATTCGCGTTGATGGCATCTTGACAGAGGATGGCGCATCTCTGTAAAGCAAAACCATCACTAAATTTTTGCAAAATGTAGTTGTTGACGCACCAATTTTTTGAAATGTGATTGACATTGGGATGGTCTTACCTGATAGGGTTTGCGTATGACTACCCTTGTTTTGATGACTACTTTGCTCAGCGGGATGTTGATGACCGCCGTGAACCCAATAAGTAACAAGGTTACTAACACACAGCAACAAGCACCCGCCGTGCAAAAGCCAACTCTGAACTTTGTGCTCAGCAAGCTGCCTAGGTCTGTCGGTGCCAACATTTATGCTGACACATCCACTGGGAACGCCAAAGTCGATGTCGGAGGCTTAGACCTGACAACGACTGCTACTGAAGACGTGCTGGATGCATTGGTGAAAAAGCTTCCTAAAGGCACGGTGTGGGTGCGGGTCAATGTCCCAAAAGCCGATTCCAAACGATTGACAGGTGATAATCTTGCCGCGTTTGTGTTTGCCCAGTCTAACCTTATTGGCAAAGTTGGCGAGATCAGAAAAGGATATACAGAGATCCTTGGGCAGCAGATTCCGGATGAACAGGCGCATGAGCTCGTCAAAACACTCAACCTAAGTACCTATTACGTCATTTTCCGGCCGGGCTATGTCGACCGAACAGAGGAGCTCACGGGTGAAGAACGCGAAGCACTAATTGAGCGTCTCATTGCCCGCCCGGACCTCCGTGCAAAGTACGTGGCAGAGCACGGCAAAGTGATGGGCGAGGTCATCAAGAAGCTGCTGAAGGACAAGCAACTCTTGCCCCCACAATAGCAATTATTCAACTTTCTGAAATCCGATTGACCATAGCAATACTATCTCGGTGCTATGGTCATTTTTCTGCGTACATCACTCGTGGTAAAGCCACTACTAAGTAGCGCCATGATCACTGTTGAATTACAACGCGGACATCAAGCAACATCTCATGAAAAGTGAAAATTGCGTAAGTTGATATACTTGAAACACCCACAGGCACAAATACCTCGACATTCACTAATCATTAGAAACTTAATGAGTGCACACAGCACAATTATCGGCTTATTATTCCCCTGTGCCTAGCCCACATATTTGAGCAGGCAACAATCACAGGGAGAACTCAAGAATGAAACTAAACATTGTTGCGCTTGGCTTTGCCGCGCTTACAATCTCGGTCGTCAGCGGATGCTCCACCGGATCCGTCAAGGGTGAGCTCAAGCTGAACCCAGCCGGTTCCGTCCTCGCAACCCCAGCCGGCATCAATTCAACCGCATCCACCATCAAGGTTGATGTCGAAGCGAAGATCAAGACGGTTGGCACAGTCAACGGTGCTTCCAATGCATCCGGTAAAGTCAAGTTCGAAGACAAGGCACGTGACATCAAGTTCGAAGGCAAGGTCGTTTACGGAGCTGCTGGCGAAGTCACTGTCGGCGATGCTTCCAATGCAGTCAACGCAATCACCGGTAATGCAGCTGTTACATCGGCACATCTGTCATCCCACCATGTTGTGAACACGGACAAGCTCCGTGGCGCCATCTTCCTCGGTACGCTCGGTGATGATGATGATGACAACGACCTCTTTGAGTCCGGTGTCTTCTTCACAACCATCGTTGACTTCCCAACCGTCAACCTGACGGGTTTGTTTAGCAACGATTCGCTTTACGTCAGCAAGTTTGTGACGTTTGGCGCACTGAACGATGCAGTGCTCGGTGGAACCGGAACCCCTGCAGGCTACCTCGCAGGTGGCTTCTCCAAGGGTGACAAGGGTGACAAGCTCCGCTGGAAACTGACCACCAAATAGTCTCGAACCGCTGAATCCCCGCGGCAAGTGCTGTGGGGATTCAGCACTTTTTTGTATCGCGCCCGTAACTCTCACGGGAAATCCCACCATGTCACACACTTTTTCTTTGATAATCCCGACAGTCCTCCTGCTCATCCTGCAAGACGCACCTGCCCAGCAAACCATGGCAGATAAGCTCGGCTTAACAGCGGATCAACGCCGCAAGATCGAAGCCATTCAGAAAAAGTACGACCCGATAAACAAGCGTATTCAGGATAAATACCAACCCCGAATGGAAGCGATCGCCCGCAAGTACCAGAAAGAGAGCTTGACAGGAACCGTCGAGAATACACCTGCAGCTGAAGCCCGGCGCAAAGTCGTGATGGCAAAGTTTCGCAAGGAACTCGAGCCAATTCAAGCGGCTGCGATGCGTGAGGCCGCACCGATACAAAAACGCGCACAGGATGAGCTTAATCGTGTGCTGACGCCATCCCAGCAAGCGATGCTGAAGAAACTCCAGGAAGAGACCAAGGTTGATAACTAGGATGAAAACTGCCAACCCATTCAATATCCTGCTGGCAATTCCGATGCTGTTAAGCGTCACACTAGTATCAAGCCCAGTCCTCGCACAGGATGTCACACCTCCGCCGCCAGAGACTGATAAGACAACCCAAAAGGATGTTGAGAAAATACGAAATAGCGTGACCCGGATTCAGGGCATCGGGATGGACGCGCTTGGCAAAACAACGCAGCTTCAGCAATACAAAATCCACGGGGCCTTCACGCTCACGAACAGTGCATCCCTTCGAAACATCACCAATAACACTGGCTACGCGTTTACGAATCAAGGTGGATCGTTTGCACTTAATTCCGCCGAAATCAATGTACGCAAGGAAGCATCCGATAACGAAGACCCCGGTTTTTACGTCCGCATCATGGATGGAGAAGCAAAGCAACGCCTCCTCCGCGGAGGGCTGAGCCTTGCAGAAGTCTATGGCTTCCGTTCAGTGATTTCCCGGACGGACGAAACCAAATACGAGGTTGGCCAGTTCCGGCCTTTGTATACCTTCGATGACATCGGTGTGGATGCCTTTGTCTCAAAGTCATTTGCATTCCAGTACATGACGCCTGTTTTCGTGCGTGGTTTTCGCATTCAAAAGGATGCTCTGAACGGAAGCAAAACATCCTTTCAGGTACACAACCCGTTAGTGGATGGCAGCTTCGCAAGCCAGCAGACCAGCCTCGCGATGACGGTTGACACCACAAATGAAGCCGGGACTCGACGACGTGCAGCATTTGCAGTTACAGCACCACATAGCAGCGCGACATCGGCAGCGTATATGGTCTCTCTTACCAACGAGACGCCTGCGGCTGGCCTTGGACTGGTCCGCACACAGCTACAGGCGAATGCCAGCAGTGCAACTGGAACAGGCAACACCACAAGCTTTGCAGCCGCCATCCAGCTGCTCACTCCACAGCGCCGCACTGGGCAATTCGGTATCCGGCTCGAGACCTTGTCACTGACTCCCGGTTCGCTAACGCCATCCGTGATCGGAACAATGATGCCATCCGGTAGAACAGCACGTGTCGGCAGCCTCAGCCTTTCGTTCATCACACCAGACCTGACTAAGAAGGAACGTACCGTGGTGGAGCTTCGCTACGATGCCGCAACGCAGGCGATGTTTGCTACGGGGACGCAGCGCTCCCAAGTGGTACTGTCCGTTGGGCATTCGGTGCTGTTCTAGGTGCGTCTACGGGTTTATTTCCCCTGCATTACCAACAGGTTTTTTGGATAGTTCTTGAAAATGCCGCAAACCCTTGATAGTATTTCGTCGCGGTCCCTTGTAGCTCAGCGGTAGAGCATTCGGCTGTTAACCGAAGGGTCACTGGTTCGAATCCAGTCGGGGGAGCTCACTAAGAGCCCGGTTCACAAGACCGGGCTCTTTTTCATGGCATTCACAGACGTCCCAATGTTTTACTCTCTTTCCCTTAGACTAGCTCTCGCAGCTCTGTTAATTGCAAACGTGACAGCTATGGCGTTTGCAGGTCCACGAACACGCGATGCCTGGTCCCGGCCGAATATCAGCCTCCCCAAGGCCGATGTCGCACCAATTGTCAACGGACATCTGGATGACCCGGCATGGCGAAATGCGCTGCGTATCAAATCCTTTGACCGCTTTACCGGGGATGCACCCGTGGTGGAAAAAACGGATGCCTGGGTCACCACGGATGGTAAGACGCTGTTTGTTGCCTTCCACTGCCATGACACAGAACCAGCGAAGCAGCGAAAGAGTGAGACCCAGCGGGGAAGCCAAGCAGTCTGGGGTGATGACCACATCACAGTAATGGTGGATAGCCAGCACCTCCACCGCGGGATGTCTGTCTTTTCAGTCAATGCCATCGGTACGCAAGTGGATGGTCTTGAAGGCGGCACCGCCGGAAACATCACCTGGGCGGGTGACTGGAAGGCCAGCGTACGCCACACCGATGATGGCTGGATTGCTGAGCTTGCAATCCCATTTTCGATTATGCGGCACCCAAAAGGTGCTGACTCCATCGGCCTTGTCCTGATGCGCTCAATGAACCGCGAGGCCAACCCAATGGTCTGGCCGCAAATCCCTGTCGAAGGCCAATCGATGGGAGCGGTCCCGCAGTTCATGCCTGACATCCAGCTTCCCGCTCCGATGCCTGATAGCAGGCCAGAAACCATCATCCTCCCGTTCGCGCTCGGAACAATCAAACCAGATGGTCAACGGGGACGCTTTGGAATTGATATCAAGCAGCCAATCAGCACGACACTGACGGGTCTGGTTGCTGTCAACCCGGACTTCCAAACCATCGAACAACAGGTTGCATCGGTCAACCTCTCCTATAACGAACAATTTGTCGAAGACCGGAGACCATTCTTCGCCGAGGGCTCGCAGTTTCTACCCGATGTTGAGCTGCTCTACACCCGCCGCATCGGACAGTTTGACTCTGGTAT
>JBJTQN010000249.1:0-22368 GCA_046075665.1 Armatimonadota bacterium
TGTTGGCAAGGATGGTGAAGACTGTCGTCCCAAAGGCATGCCTTGGGCTGTCCTGCTCTATGACCATTAACTCGCGAAGCGCCTCATCCATATCCGAGCGGCCAGCAACCAACTGGGCAAATCCAACGGCCGCAAGGACATTGGCTGGGTCTTTCTTCCGGATGATGCGGTATTGGATTTCAGCACCTGCCGTATCCTTGGTTTTCAGGAGAAGCTCAGCAAATTGCAGACGCGTGATGGTGTCATCCGGCTTGTCCCGGAGGAGCTGGAGGTAGGCATTCTTTGCGCCTTCAGGGTCGGATGATGCCACCAGACTGCGCGCTAGAATTGCGCTGAAGGCACTGTCTTCATCGGCCGTCATATTCTTGACAATCCGGCGTGCGCGGCGTACTTCTCCGGATGCTTGCTCAAGCCGCCCCGTGGATGCATACGCTTCCGCTAGTGCAAGTCGGGGAGTGGCAGCGAGAGGCGCGTGGTCAACGGCAAGGCGGAGGAGATCAAGCCCTTCTGCAATCTGGCCTTCAGCGACAAAGGTCCGCCCTTTAGTTGTGAGGGCGGCCGCTTCGGCAAGGACATCCACTGGCTTCTCAACTGGCGCTGCTTTCTCCGTTTGCGGAACCGCTTGAGGGGGCAACAGCGTTCTGTCAACCGCTGCCATCCGTGCATCCTTGAGGTTTTCATTAAGAAATTTCAGCACAAGGCTACGCGCGGCGCTTGCCCAAGTGCTTGGGAATGTCCCTTTTGCGTTGGCGAGGTCAGCGATGGTTGTATTGTCATCTGTTCCAAGCATCACAGACTGTTCCCACCGCTTTTGAATCTTGCCTTTCGAAATGGTGAGGACACTTAGGAGCAGACTGGGAGCATTGGATGCATCCGTGTTAGAGGATTGCGTGATGATGGTTTTCTTTGGATCAGCTTTACCCTTTTGGGCCGCTTTGACTGCATTTTGAGTGTTGGCATTAAATGTCTGAACCTGATCCCCGATACCCTTGAGCCCTGAGAACGTACCGTTAGTGGCATTTACGCTGACGATGTGCGTAGCCCCGTACATCGTGGCGATTTTGACCTTCTGGTCTTCGGTCAGTTCATCCTTGATGCCTGCAAGCTTGCTCTCGAGGACCGCGCGCTGGATTGCGGGCAATTCCATGTCGAAGAGGATAGCATCGACGGCAGCTTCGTCATTCAAAATCGCTCTGACTGCTTTTGCCGCAAGGTGAATGCGGTCCAAGTCGCTGATCTTCTGCGTGTCGACGGTTCCGGATGCAGGTACGACCGCATTTTGACCGCTCGGGATGACAAGGAGGACAGGTCGTGCTGGCGGAGCCGCGATGGCATTAAGGGGCCAAATCGCAACGCCCAGCATCAACAGTAAGACACTACGTCGTGAAATCCTAGCCATCCCCAAGTGCCTCCAGTGCTGCTCTGCACGCTGCAATACTCTGCTCTGCTGCCCGGCGCTGTGGACCTTCGGTGTGTTGGAGATACGCAGCAATCGCCTTGCGATAGTTAAAGCGTGCTGCAGTACGGTCCCCAAGGCGGTCGTAACAAAGTCCCATACCCTGATAACACGCGCCGCTATCCGCTCCATCTGAGAGAGCCATTCTATACTGCTCAATCGCACCACTGTACTGGCCGCCACGTTGGAGGCTAACCGCTTTTCCTAATGGACTAGATT
This sequence comes from Armatimonadota bacterium, assembly GCA_046075665.1. Lineage (GTDB taxonomy): Bacteria > Armatimonadota > Armatimonadia > Armatimonadales > Armatimonadaceae > CAIRTT01. The sequence goes on from JBJTQN010000249.1 coordinate 1,676, forward strand.
CAGCATTTCCTGACGATGATAACCCGGAGCCTCCGGATTTTGCGCCGCGCTTTGGCGGGTTGAGCTCGATACGGATGTAACCCTGATCATTTCCCGGTCCTTTGTCACCCGGAGGAGAAACGATTCCGCCATTACCGCCCTGAGGAGGCCCTGCCTGGATTGGTGCATTCCCTCCTTGAGCTGGCGGTCCTGCCTGGATGGGATTGCCACGGTTTGTGTCACCACCGCCCTGTTGTTGGTTACCAGTGCGCGGATTGACTTGTGGGATGGGTGTGAACACACCGCTGCCGGATGCCGATGCCCCTACGGTAGATGGATCCGGCAAGATACGACCAGGGTTAACGCCTTGCGTATCAGGTACGGGAACGGGCTGGCTATCCGTCGTGGACGGGCGCGGTGCAATAGGAGCAAAGGGATCGTTTCTATTTCCGGCAGGTGGAGGCATTAGCGGACGCTGTACTGGTGGCGGCGCATAAATCGATGTCGGTTGTTGTTGCCCCTGTGGCGCGCCTAGTTGCTGACTTGAACCCTGCATCGCGTTGGCAGTGCTCCAAACCGGCTTTGCCGGAGTGCCATCGGCGGAGACAACTTTCTCCGGTCCATTATCTCGATTAGCATTGATAATCGCCGCGCCAATCCCCGAAGTCAACGCCACTGTGGCAAGTCCTGCAACTGCTGGAATCCACACTTTGCGGTCAATGGACTTAATTTTGTCGATGAGCGGAACGGTCTCTGGCTCGGCACTCGATGCCGCATTTGCCTTAGCTTTGAGAATAGCCCGCTTCCCAATCATTTCTTTGCCAAGCGGCGCCTTGGCATCCAGCTTGTCAAGTACGGCAACTGCATCCGCAAACCGCCCCATGCGTTCATACAGCGTCGCCCGCATCGAAAGTACGGCAATCGAGTGAGGATGGATCGCGGCTGCCTCCTCGGCTGCCGCTGCTGCCGCGGCAAAATCGCCCCGGTCAAGCTGAGCCTGTGCATCACGCAGGAATGTCGCGACCTTGCGCATACGGTCAGGGTCTGCTATGGCATCAGTATCCGGAAGGGCACCTGCCGGAGTCTCTTCTACAACAACCGGCGGAGCCGCCGCGACTACAGGTGCAACTGGGATATCGGTTGGTGGAGTATCAGGAATCGCGACTGCAGCAGGCGCAAGGTTTTTCCCGCACTGGCGGCAGAACTTGCTGCCAGGCAGATTATGCGCACTGCAAACAGGACAAATCATCTTGTCTATGACTCCAGTTCCAAAAGTCCGGGCTGACTGTCCGCTGCACGGTTTCTCGGTATACGGCGGCCCAAGTGTTCATACGCACGCTTGGTTGCTGTACGACCACGCGGGGTGCGTTGCAGAAATCCCGCCATCATCAGGAAGGGCTCCAGAACATCCTCAATCGTATCGCGTTCAAGGCGCAGCGTAGCCGCCATCGTTTCGGCACCCGTCGGTCCGCCATCAAATCGGTCGATCAATGTTGCCAAATACAAGCGGTCAAGGCTATCCAATCCGACCCGGTCGACTTCCATCATCTTCAATGCGGCATCTGCGACTTCATGCGTGATAACACCATCCGCTTTGACCTGTGCGTAATCTCTGGCACGCTTGAGTAGTCTGTTCGCGATACGTGGCGTCCCCCGGCTCCGGCTGGCCAGCTCGCCGGCGCCACGCTCATCAATCCCAACACCGAGGATGTCCGCAGAACGCATCAAAATTTGCGTCAGGTCAGCATCTTCGTAAAATTCAAAGCCCTGGACAATTCCGAAGCGGTCACGTAGTGGATTCGTGAGCAACCCCGGGCGCGTCGTCGCACCAATTAGCGTGAACTTCGCGAGCGGAATCTTCACGGTTCGCGCACTCGGACCCTGACCAATCGTCATGTCCATCTCGAAATCTTCCATCGCTGGGTAGAGGAACTCCTCCGCCAGGCGGTTGAGGCGGTGGATTTCATCAATAAACAGTACTGCACCGTCCTCTAGGTTGGAGAGAATCGCGACCAGATCTCCAGGGCGTTCGATGGCGGGACCGGATGTCGCACGCAGGTTTGCGCCCATTTCCAGTGCGATGACATGGGCCAAAGATGTCTTTCCAAGGCCGGGAGGTCCATGCAGCAATAGGTGGTCAAGCGCTTCGCCGCGCATTTTGGCAGCGGTGAGGGATATTCCCAGCTGCTCTTTGATTTTGTTCTGCCCGATGTATTCTGTCAGCCGCTTTGGTCGAAGCGATAGCTCACCATCCTCGGTGCCCTGAGCAGCCGTATCCACAATCCTCTCCGCAGGTTGCTGCGGGACTTGTCGGGCTTTCTCAAAGGGGGATGATTCAATCGCCATGGTTTTCCTAAACTTAGGTCACTTAACGTGAGAGGTGGCTGAGCGCTGCGCGCAATACACCGGCAAACTCAGGGACATTTCCCGCATTTTGCAGCTGCTCATGGGCACTCTCAGCAGCCTTGATGGCATCCGCTTTTGGATACCCGAGGTTCTGTAGTGCGGATATGACATCCGCGACGAGGGCATTGGGATGCACTGCCGGAGTCGCAGAAGTGCTGGTCTTACTTCCTCCGGTTGTGACGGGTGTCGAGCCTCCGCCAAGACCGATTGGGAGCATTTTCTCCTTTAAGTCGACGACAAGACGCTGCGCAGTACGCGTTCCGATACCCGGGACTTTCGTAAGAGTCCGGACATCCTCGCCTGCAACCGCTTTGGCAATGCCAACCGACCCGAGGGCAGAAAGCATCGCAAGACTTGCCTTGGGACCAACGCCGGACACACTCAGCAGCAGATTGAAGACTTCAAGCTCCTGGTCATCCAGAAATCCGAACAGCGACATGTCGTCCTCTCGGACTTGCATATGCGTGATGAGTGTAAGTGGCGTGCCATCCGGAGGGAGGTTTTCCAGTACGGATGCCGGAACCGAAACCCGGTAGCCAACCCCGTTGACATCGAGCACCAATGTCGGTGCTGCGACGCGGACAACGTAGCCACGGAGCTGTGCAATCATGCCCGGATTATATCCGCTCTACCTCCACGGCAAAGCCTTTAGGCCATCCCGCCCCACGCCGTATCGTGCTGCCCGAATCACGCTTCCAGCACCCTCGGTGTAGTAGATAAAGAGGACACTGCCATCCCGCAGCTCAACGCTGCTTGGATAGGCCCCGATGACATCCGCGATACGGTAGGGGCCATTCCACGTTCGGCACTCATCGTAGCTGATGCAGACTTCGGTCTTCGGGAGGCGATGGCACATCAAAATCGCTCCACTTCGCAGGCGGTTCAGGTGTGGGCAATGACCTTTGAAGCCAATGTCAAGCGCACGGCTCCATGTTCGGCCATTGTCCACGGATGTCGCATAGTGCAAATTCTGCTTACTGGAGCGTAGTGCCGCCCAGAGAGTGCCATCCGTGCACTGAATTACATCGGTTTCGGCATCCAAGTCAATCCCCTGCCCCTTACCGATAGGGATTGGCTCGCTCCAGGAACGGCAGGCATCCCGGCTGATAATGACTCCGCCATGGGAGATGCCATCCGATTCGGAGTAGACACCAAGGATGTACCAACCGTTTTTCAGACGACGTACCGGGGCGCTGACATACCAATCACGGACGATAGATTTCGCGTTTTGCCACGTGTTCCCATTGTCAGAGCTTTCAACCGTCCACGTACCGGCGCCATCGTATGTTCGCCCTTCCGTGCCTTTCGCAAGGGAAAAGAAGGTGACGATGATTCTGCCATCGTGTAGCTGGGAGATGTGCGGGTCACGGTCATCCAGTGGGCCATCAAAGACCACTTCAGGGCTGCTCCACGTCCGTCCATCATCCAGGGAGCGGACACTGCAAAGGCGACCACCGATTTTCTGACCGACCGCGGGTAAGGTTACGTGGCCTGTACCGGCGTAGAAGACACACAGGATGTCGCCATTTTTGAGACGGCACGCATCCGGGAAAGCCTGATAAGTGAGCGCGGCGGGTCCGCTGGAGATGGTTTGGTGGGCTGCTTGCATAGATGACATTTACACAAAGCATCCATGAATTCATGCCTCTGGTAGCGTGTGAGGGAGGATTAGCCGTCCCGGGTGGGAAGGCGCTTCGAGGGCGGGGAGCCACGCTTCGGGTTGTGAAAAGGCATCGCTTGTCTCGGGCTGGTCTGGTTCCGATGCCCACGCTGAGACGAAGCCAACGAGCTGCTTTGGCTCGATGTTTACTTCAAACAAAAGGTAAACGCCCAGCGGAACTTGCCGGTTTCGGGGGAGGTTCGTTTTCATGCCTCTGGCAGCGTGTGAGGGAGGGTTAGCCGTCCCGGGTGGGAATGCGCCTCGAGCGCAGGGAGCCAGCGTTGAGGCCCCGAAAAGGGTGTCCGTGATGCGATGCAATCGGACTCAGGAGTCCATGCTGCGAGAACGCCAACGAGGTGCTTTGGCTCGATACTTACTTCAAACCAGAGGGTAAACGCCCAGCGGAACTTGCCGGTTTCTGTGTCGGGTTCGCCAATAGTTTCATCGGTGACAACGTGCCGGCAGAGCGCGCCGCTGGTGTGACTGATTTTGATGGCATAGCGGCGGCGGGTTTGGAAATCGACGGCGAGGCGTGCCCATCCGGTAAAGGCTGTTGCACTTTCATTTGCAACCAAAAGGACGCGGTGCATAGGATTACCACCGGTAATCGCCTCTGTGTTCAGCTCCGGCTCAAAGCGCTCCAGTAACTCCATGGACACTTGCGCTACTCCGATACCGCAAGGCCATAAAGACGCTCCGCGTTTCGGAACCACAGCTTCTCCCGGTCGGCATCCGGAAGCGTTCCCGTGATTTGCGTAAACGCATCTACCCACGCCTTGAGGCTGTCTGTCAGGGTACAAACCGGCCAGTCTGATCCAAAAATCACACGCTCGGGCCCGAAGGCTTCGAGGCAGTGGTTGATTATGGGAGCGAGGTCATCCGCGGACCAAGCACTACGCTTGGCGGTCACAATGATGCCGCTGATTTTGCACCAGACATTTGGCTCCGCAGCGACCATCTCGATTCCTTTCATCCACTTAGCACGGTCACTCTCCGTTGCCTGCACATCCCCATTTCCACAATGGTCAAGAATAAATGTTGTGCCCGGGACGCGGCGGGCGGCCATCGCTGCATGTGCAAGCTCTCCCGGTCGAATACAGATATCAAAGCTGAGGTTGCGGTCGCCCAGCAGCTCAAGATTTTGGATGAAGCGCGACTCGATGATTCTGGCTACCGGATGACCGCCATGGAGAACCTGACGCACGCCTTTAAGGTTTGGATGCGCGATGTGATTTAAGTGGTCGGCAAAGTCTGGCAATGCCGGGTCAGCACCGACAACTGCCGGACCAAGCCCACAGGCGTAATTTGCCTCCTGGATGCGCTGCTCCGGAGTGACATCGACTTCCATATAGACGCGCCGCCCGATGGGCGTTTCGGAAATGGCAGCTGCGTATTCGACGGGTGTGTGCTGCGCCTCAAGCGGGAGTCCGAGTCCCTTTACCCACGGGAGGTCAAAGCGCGTCAGGTCCCAGAGATGTTGATGGCAGTCAATCAGTTCCATACAGCAGTGTACTCGTTTGATTTACTTCGAAACAAATAACAAATGGAGGGGTTATGCCGCTACTGTATGATTCGGTAGGCTCGCTAAAAGCTAAATTTATCGTAAGAGAATCACAAGATGCGCTACCTGATCGCCGTTATCGATACTGCCACAAACACCGGTCGCCCGGATGAAATGATCCACATTGATGCGTTCAATGGCATGCTCGAGGAACAGGGCTACTTGTTGATGGCTGCTGGGATTATGAGCCCATCCACAGCAAAGGTTATCGATAACCGGGATGATGCCGGCATCATCACTGATGGCCCACTCCACGTAACGGAAGAATACATGAGTGGCTTTTGGGTCATTAATGTGCCGGATGATGAAACCGCGCTCCAGCTTGCGACCGAAGGGTCAAAAGCCTGCAACCGAAAAGTTCAGCTTCGTCGCTTCATTCGCTGACATCGAAACGTCAGTGGACGTTTATTAAGTCCATGTAGCAGTCCATCACCGGGGTTATAATCGCAGCCATGGGCTTTCTCGTTGACCTTGGAATCATCCTCTTGTACTTCGCCGGAATCTCGGCAATCGGCCTCTATATGGGCCGACGTGAAGAGAGCTTGAAGGACTTTGCACTCGCTGGCCGGCAGGTTCCCTGGTGGGCTGTGATGGCAAGTATAATCGCCGCCGAGACAAGCGCAGCGACATTTCTTGGGGCGCCCGGCGAAGGGTTTGCAAAGCGCTCGCTCGCCTACGTGCAGCTCACAATGGGCGTGGTGCTCGGGCGGTGGGTCGTCGCAAATGTCTTCCTGAAGCCGTACTACGACTACAAGGTCTACACGGTTTATGATTACCTTGCGGTGCGCTTTGGCCCACGGTCGAAGAGCATCGTCAGCGCGCTCTTTCTGATCATGCGGACGCTTGCCAGCGGCTCACGCTTGTTCATCCCAAGCCTTGTGATGGTTCTCGCGTGGAAGCTTTTCGTCGAACAGCAGGGTAAGTCCATTACCTTTCAGCCAGTGACAACAGTTGGTCCGTACTTGGTAGCGATCGGCGCACTAGTGCTCATTACTGCTTTCTACACAACAAAGGGCGGTATCAAAGCTGTCATCTGGACCGATGTCGTTCAAGCCTGCATCATGTTCGGCTCTGCCATCGCGGCTATCGTTTTTCTCCTAAACCAAATCGGTGGGTGGTCGGCGCTCACTGCAGCGGTACCTGCGATGACCCGTCTGGATGGCTATTTCGTGACAGGCTTTGAAACCACCGGAAACCTTGGGTTCATTGGCGTTATCAAGCACATCTTTACGGGGGATTACACTATCTTTTCGGCGGTGTTCGGGGCGACGATGCTGAATATGGCGATGTTTGGTACGGACCAGGACATGGTCCAACGGATGCTCACTGCCGAAACGCACCAGAAAGCCAAGCGGTCACTGCTTTCAGCGGCGTTTCTGGATATTCCAATTGCGGCGATTTTTACCTTTATCGGTATCCTACTCTTCGTCTATTACCAGCAGGACCCGAGGTTTATGCCGAAGTCCAATGCCGACATTTTCAGTAGCTATATCCTGAATGTCCTACCGGTTGGCCTTCGCGGTCTTGTGCTAGCCGGCGTGTTTGCCACGGCGATGGGTTCGCTCTCTGCAGCACTTAATGCGCTTGCCACCAGCGCCACGAATGACTGGTACGTGCCATTTTTAGTGCGCAGCGGCAAGTATTCTGACCATACGGCGATGGTCGCTGCTCGCTGGTTTACGGCCATCTTCTCGTTGCTGATGTTTATCGTCGCGGGCATCTTTGCCTATATGAAGGTCGCTGATCCAAGTATCCGAATCATTCCGGTTGTCCTTGGAATCGCATCGTATATTGTTGGCCCGATGCTGGGTGTCTTCCTGATCGGGATGCTGACCAAGAACCGCGGCTCAGACACCGGAAATGCGATCGCTGTTTGTGTAGGTCTTTGTACAACCGGTGTGCTTGGTTATTTTCAGCTGGTTTCGTTTACGTGGTTTGCGCTGATCGGTGCACTGGTTGTCGTAGCCATAGGAATCTGGTTCCGAACGCCTGACGCTGCGATTGCCCTTGCGTTGCGGGCACGGGAATCGGGGATAGATGAAGGGGATGTCCCAATGTTCTTGCGCGAACACAGAGGCTGATCGGGTTAGATTCACCGCAATTGAGGTTGATAGGCACTATTTTTCCCGAATTGTGGTAATGGTGAACAATGCCTAAGCGACTAGATAACGCCGAGGGTCACGTCCCACGCGACCCATGGTCCCTCACCATCCTAAGGATAGCTGGAATTCATATCCGCCTGCACGCGACATTCTTGTTGCTCCTTGCGTGGATTGCATCTGTTGACCGTAAGGCCCTCCCGCTCTTTCTGGGCCTCTTTGTATGTATCCTGCTGCACGAGCTGGGCCATGCTCTGACTGCAATACGCCTTGGCTATCCGATACGCCGCATCACGATGTACCCGATTGGCGGTATGGCAACCCTAGAGGCCCAGCCATCGCCCAAACACGAATTCCTCATCACCATTGCCGGTCCCGCTGTCAATGTCGTCATCGCTGGTGTGATTTATCTCTATCTCCGGTTCTCCCCGGGCGGGCTGCCACCTGTATTCTTTGATGGCATCAGCTCCTATGTCCAGAACCCGGAAACGCTTCGGTCCTACTTCACGATGTTGGGGCTGGCAAATGCAAGTCTCGCAATCTTCAACCTATTGCCTGCATTCCCGATGGACGGCGGACGCATCGTTCGTTCGCTCCTTGCGATGCGAATCGGGCAGGTTGCTGCGACGCGTATTGCCGGGCGAATCGGGCAAGTCCTCGCAGTCGCGGCGGGCTTTTATGGCTTCTTCTCCGGAAATATCACCCTTCTGATCATCGCCGGGTTTGTTTTCATGGGGGCAGGTCAGGAGATTTCGGCTAGCCAGAGCGCGGATCCGCTTGTGGATGTCCGGATGCAAGACGTGATGGTCGAGCGTCCAGAAACCATCCTTCCCGGGCTCACACTTGCTGAAGTCGGCGAGCGGCTCTTGCATACGCATCAGCATGATTTCCCTGTTGTACTTGGGAGCGACTACCTTGGTCTGCTGACACGCGAACGCCTGATTCAGGGGATAGCGCAGCATGGACGGGATGCTTTTGCGAGCAGTGTGATGGACAGGGATGCGCCAATTGCGGGCTTACGGGATTCAATGGCTGGTCATCTACAGGCATATGGCCAAGTTGCATTTCCGATCGTAATCATTGATGAGGACGAGCGGGTGTTAGGCCTTGTGACACGAGACAACCTGATGGAATACATGCTCCTACGGCGGCTTTCCTAGCGTTTTGGAAGAGAGTAACAAATGACGATTCGTGAACGAACCGAGGCAATAGAGCTGACCACGCTGGCATCCTGGGCGACCCGCTCAACGGAAAGCAAGGGACGTCTACGTCCTGAAGCCGCCGATCCCGTTCGGACGTGCTTTCAGAAAGACCGCGACCGCATCATCCACTCAAATGCCTTCCGCCGCCTTAAGCACAAGACACAGGTGTTTCTTGATCCCGAAGAGGATCACTACCGTACACGCCTCACCCACTCGTTGGAAGTCGCTCAGATCAGCCGCACCGTCGCACGTGCATTGCGCCTGAATGAAGACCTCACAGAAGCCATCGCCCTCGCACACGACCTTGGACACCCTCCCTTTGGGCACGAAGGTGAGTATGCACTTGATGCCGTCCTGAAGGAATATGTCCCAGATTTGCACTTCCGCCACTTTGAACAAAGTCTGCGTGTGGTGGACATTCTGGAAAAGGGTGGAAAGGGTCTCAACCTCACGCACGAGGTTCGGGCAGGAATCGTTGGGCACTCAAAAGGGAAGTCCGACTTGTACGAGCATGACCCGGAAGCTGCCAAGTCTCCGGATGCGATGCCGCTCGAAGCAATGGCGGTTCGCATTTCAGACCGGGTTGCCTACCTTGCTGCAGACATTGAGGATGCAATTCGCGCAGGTTTGCTGCGTCTTGAAGACCTCCCGCAGGAAGTCCACGATGCACTCGGAAATACACATGGGTCGCGAATCGGGACGATGGTCGCAAATGTCATCGAGAACTCAATCGACAAGCCATATGTGACTATGACCGAGCCAATTCTGGGCATCACCAACCGTCTCAAAGACTTTATGTTCGCGAATGTCTACACCAAGCGAAATGTTGCCAAAGAAGAGCTGACCAAGGGCTCAGCGATGCTCAAGCAGCTGTTCCGATTGTATATGGACCATCCAGAGCAGCTTCCGGCGGGGATGGCTGATCCAAATGCGACCACCGAGGAACATGCTCAGCTGGTGTTGGATTACATCGCAGGGATGACCGACCGCTACGCTGGTGACCTCTTCATCAAACACTTCTTCCCACGAGGGTGGCGCTCGCTTTAGAAGAGGGCGCTCCTAGGTGGATGCGTTGCTTGGAGTGGTGACATTGCCGGGATAAGATTTGCGTAATGTTATTGATGAAGACCGCATGCGAGGCGTGCCAACAACGACTGGATTTGACGGATAGGGCGTACATCTGCTCGTATGAATGTACGTTTTGTCAGGGATGCGCCGAGAAAATGAAGGGGGTATGTCCGAATTGTTCTGGGAATCTGGTTCCGAGACCGATAAGACATTTATCTCCAACACAAGTCGTCATGTATCAGGCAAAGAAACGGATGAAGCTCTCGCAGATATTCAACCTGTTTAGGAAAAAATGACTCCCGTACCGGTCCAGGAAAGCTGCGGGACAAAGCGCCACTCGCCGGGGCGTAGCGTAGTCTCGTACAGATGTAACCGGGTTTGAGCGGTGTCCGAGTACCGACCAGCGAAACCAGCATAGCCGGCACATAGCGCCGCCTCTGTGTGCTTTGATGGCTCCGCTGCCGTGATTAGGGATAAACGAACATCGGCTTTGGCTTCCAACCAAATCCACGCCACCTGCCCGCCAGGTAATGCAGTGAAACTTCCCGATGAAAGCTTCTCTGGAACGCCGGATAAACGGTACGCCCGGTTTGTGAATGGCATGGTTCCATCGATGAATTTGCGACTTACAAACCCGTAGCCGAAAACATCTAACGCGGCGCTTGGTAACTTAATTGGCTTTGGAAGGTGCCCGGCGATACTTCGCCACAAAACGCCTCGTGATGCAAAGTTGTCTATCCGATGAAACGTCAGGAAGTTGGCATCATGTGCCCGCTTAGCAGGCAAAAAGCCATCGTGGAATGCAGTTCTGGATGCAAAAACAATGTCATCACCATCAAAGTGCCACTCGATGTACTGAAACCCGCAATGTTCAACATCTGGGTGGTACTGAAGCACACGGATGATTTCCCATACCTGTAAGTCCTGACTCTGCATCAGGACCGCACAGTTTCGCATACTTCCGGCATCCGTTGGTTTGTCATCCGGGAATACGGCCGATGAAATCGTGTAGTAAATCCCCGTGCGCGGGTGGCGGCGGATGCAAAACTTCTTCGCCCCTCCCGGAAATGACACAAAGCCAGATTCAGGATGGAACTCGCACTGCATCGTCATCGGGTTTAAGGTGGTTATTGCCGCTTTTTCCTGTGTTGAAACCGTTTGTGCCCGTAGGACATTGACGATAATGCCTTCCGGATTAACTGTCATATTGCCTTCTAGCCAGGCGCGCATGTCGCCGTTGTTCCACTTGCCATCGCTCCTGATGTACGTTGACATTTCCCAGCTTCGTGCATCCAGCAAGTCGGCTCCCACTTTGGCGCGAAAAACACCGGATGTAAAGTTGGTCCCCCAACCTTCACCCGGGGAGCGGTGTTCAAAGGCACGATAGAGATAGCCCCGGTGCTCAAGTACTGGCATCGGGGCACAATGATATTCCGGTGTCGTGCTGAGCAGACCCGACTTACTGTCGGTGGGATGTGTCCACGTAAATCCACCATCGGTAGAGCGTCGGATTACCGCATAGCCGTAGTGTCTGCTGGTCCCAAAGAGATAGAGGGCTCCGTGGTGTACAAACAGATTCGACCAGAATGCGCCATCAATCCGGCAAATTGCAGTCCATGATGTACCACGGTCTGTGCTTCGGTAAATCCAGGTTTCGGCGATGCCATGCTCTGAGGATGCTGGACCAAAGTGGTCATGGCATGCCACATAACTGCCATCCGGGAGAAGTGCCAGTCCCGGAGACCCGATGAACTTGCATGTGGCAGCGCTCGAGTGAGCGATTACAGTACCCGGGACGTTTGTCCAGCTGTCCCGGTTGTTCATCAGCGCAGTCCCTCTTTACCATCATCCTTTAGCATATGCTGATAGATGCCCGGGACGCTGTCCGGAATCTCGATGGCCCCGCATGCTTTTCGGTAAAACTCGATGGGACCAGCGCCAGCGATGACGCCATAGGCATAACCCATGTCCCAAAGCCCGCTAAGCGCATGTAATAGCAATGCTTTTCCGACACCCTTGCCGCGGAGGGTTGGACAAACGCCAGTAGGACCAAACATTCCACGCATGGTGGCATCGACGCAGGCGAAGCCCTTTACCTGGCCATCGACGACTGCTATCCAGCAGGTGATCGGTTGCCGGGCGAAGCCGACTTCTGTTTCATCCGCCCATGACTCGCTGAATGTCTCCGCAATGAATCTGCGGGTACGCGACAGGTCAAAGGGGAATGCCCGCCGGATGATAATTCCATCGGAGGCAAGCTTTTCCGTAAGTGTCGTGCTTGAGGGAAGCTTATAGAGGGGGACAAGGAGGTCTGGCATGTTTGTATTTCACCACAAGTCCACTCAAATCGGTGTTATGGACGACCATTGTAGCCGTTTCAACCTATAAACTGCGCCTTTCTGAATGTAAAAGTGTCACAAATGCCCATGGGACAGTCGTTGCGAAACGGCTAGAATGCAGGCATATGTCCAATCAGGGTCAGGTGCCACTTATTACTGTTGAGACTGCCCAAGGGCAGGTCACTATCGAAGGTGTCATCGAGCGAGTAACGTTTCATAATGCTGAAAATGGCTATGGTGTGGTCAAAATCATTGATACAGATGGCCCTCGTGGCAAGAATTCTGATCCCATCGCAGTCGTTGGAACCTTTCCAAGCCCGGTGCCCGGAGAGTCGATCAAGTGCGTTGGTTCTTGGGTTAAACATCCCGAGTTCGGACGCCAGTTCAAGGCCGACCGTGTCGAGAGCGTGCGTCCTGCAACCGTCGCTGCCATCGAGAAATACCTTGGCAGTGGGCTCGTCAAAGGCATTGGACCCGCGACGGCCAAGAAAATCGTGGCACGTTTCGGGGCCGAAACACTGGATGTCCTTGACCGTGAACCGCATCGCCTGCATGAGATTCAGGGACTTGGACGTATTTCACTCGATCGCCTGACAAAGGTTTGGGAGGGCCAGAAGGCGGTTCAGAGCCTGATGCTTTTCCTTCAGGGGAATGGCGTCACTCCCAGCCTTGCGCACAAAATTCATAAGCAATATGGTGATCAGTCCGAGGCAATTGTTCGAACCAATCCCTATCGTGTCGCCAATGAGCTGTGGGGTGTCGGCTTTCGTACGGCGGATCAGCTCGCACAACGGATTGGGATGCCTCTCGATGCCCCGCAGCGCCTCCGGGCAGGATTGCTTTACACATTGCAGTCATCCATGGATGCTAATGGTCACTGCTTTATGTATCAGGATGAGCTGCTGGCGCTTGCCTGTGAGCCACAAATGCTTGGGGCAGACCCGGCGCTGGTGCGTGCTGCCCTCGATGAAACATTGGTCAAGGCGGAGCTGCGCGCGGATATCGAAGGGATGGAAATTCCAGCGGGAGGTGTCTCTGAGCTTAATCCGCGCATTTACATCCCGGGAATTTATCAAACTGAGGTGCGACTTGCCGAACGCATTAAAGCATTACTCCGCAACAAACCCGTTCCACTAGGCGATAATGCGCTTGCTGAGCTTCTAGCGACGATTGAAAACGCAAAAGGCCTCTCGGACCAGCAAGGGCAGGCGGTGCTTCGGGGGCTGAATGCGAGTGTGATGGTCCTTACGGGCGGACCGGGTACGGGAAAGACGACGACAACGAATGTGCTGGTACGTGCCTTTGAGGCCCAGCACCGTAAAGTTGTGCTTGCCAGCCCGACGGGGCGTGCCGCCAAGCGAGCATCTGAGGTTACTGGACGCCAGGCAAAGACCATCCACCGACTCCTTTCCTGGAAGCCGGAGCTTCGGGCGTTTGAGCACAATAAGGCTAACCCTTTGGTGGCGGATGTTGTGATTGTGGATGAGGCATCGATGCTGGATTTGGCACTTGCGGATGCTCTTTTTGATGCCGTTCCGGATGGTGCACAGGTTGTGTTGGTTGGGGATGTTGACCAGCTGCCAAGTGTTGGTCCGGGGAACATTCTGTCCGATTTGATTGCTAGTGGCGTTGTGCCTGTCTCGCGCCTGACGGAGGTCTTCCGGCAGGCTGCGGAGAGCCGGATTATCACTAGCGCACACGATGTCAATACGGGGCGTGCCCCTCGCTGGCAGGGACCTGCCGCAATACAAGATGGGGTCGACTGCGTCCTGTTAGAAGTTGAAGAAGCCGATGACATCCCGCTCAAGGTCGCCGGTGTTGTGACGAAAAGCTTGCCAAATCTTGGCTGGAAGAGCGGGGATGCCACGGTGTTGGTTCCGATGCAGCGTGGTACAGCAGGTGCTCGTAACCTGAATGAGGTCTTGCAGGCGCGTGTGAACCCGCCGGATGCAAGCAAAGCCGAGCTGGTCCGCGGCGCGAACATCTTCCGCGTGGGTGACCGTGTGCTGCAGCGGGTGAATGACTACGAAAAGAATGTCTTCAATGGCGATATTGGGGTGATCAGCGCAGTTCATCTACACGATTTCGAACTTGAGGTGCGTTATCCCGAGGGGCCTGTGCACTACGGCGCAGCGGATTTGGACCAGCTCCAGCTGGCCTACGCATTGACAACACATAAGTCACAAGGGTCGGAGTTTCCCGTTGCCATCGTCGTGATGCATACGCAGCACTACGTGATGCTGCAACGGAATTTGCTCTATACAGCGCTAACCCGTGCGAAGAAGCTGGCTGTGCTAGTTGGTTCGAAACGGGCATTGGATATGGCTGTGAAGAATCATCGGACCGTTCCACGGTGCACCTGGCTGGCTCAACGAATACGGGATTAGGAGGCGGATGTACCGATGGCGTATCGACTTCTTGCAGCCAAGTGCGTTGGTGTCCTCATGAACAGCGTCGCGGAAAAACAGGTGCGTCTCGTTTCGAACAGGTCCGATGCAGCGGGATGTATTGAGCCATAGGTCAGTGTGAATGGGAGAGTTGGCAGATGCTAAGACACTCGGAAGAACAAGATGACGCTGCAAGCACGGTATCCCGGGATGCAGTTGATCGTCTTCGTGAGCTCACGGATGCAGGCGTTGGGGCCGACCTGAATGCAAACATGGGTGGGAAGACGAATTTCAACGCTTCGGGGCAACGTGTTGGGCCTCTTGTTTCCCCGCTCAAGATTGTATGCTCATTGATTGTTGTAGCTACTCTAGGTATCGCAGTCAGTTTGCCCAAGACCGCCGATGTGGCCAAGTCGCAATTCAAAATGCTCGGTGGTCTGAATACCCTGGCCATCTTTCAAGGCACGGACTCTGAGCGAATACGCGAACGCGCCTACATTGCCGCGCATCCAAATGATGCCACCATTCAGTTTGGTGGTGCCCTGCGCGGTAATGTGTCGTTTAAAACACTCGGGACGCTTGACTTAGCTGAGCGTTCCGAGCAGCTACGCAGGGTTTCCGCAAAGTTTCCCGATCATCCTGAAATTCTTGCCGCGACGCTACGTGCAGAATCGCAAGGGGAAGTGCTGGTGCATCGCGCCGATGCAATGCAATTTCTCGAAAATCGGCCGGCTCCAAAAACGGGAACTGTTGCAGTAAAGCTAAAGGTCAGTGATGCCGCTGCGGTAAAGCGATTTATCGACCAATGTCTCGTAGGAGAGCGTGTCGACCCGGAGAACGCGTATTTTCCACTCCTTCGGGCGATGGCCTATACCGAGCTCCGCCAGGACAAGGCTGCATTCGCCGCTCTTAAAAGTGCGTCGACAAAGCCCGTGTGGCGTGAGTACATCCCGGAAGAGTTCATCGCCAATCGAACAGTTAATCGGGGGATGTACGGAAAACCTGGCCTGATTCCGGAAATGGCGATTTCGGCGGCAATCCTCTTTCCGCACTACGCGAGTATGCGTGAGCTCTCACGGGTTGCGGCAGCTGAGGCAGTCCGTTTGGAGCTGCAGGGCAGGTTTGCCGAGGGATTGTCACTGCGTCGTGACCTCTTTGATGTTTCGGAGAAGGTACGGAACCAGTCGACGACAATGATTGGCTCGCTGGTTGGTGGCGCGATGCTTGATACCAGCCGGATGCGTCCGGGGGGAATGCTACCGTATAAGTCGAAGCAAACCCGTAGCGATGGTCCTACCGCTGAGGAAGCCAAACAAGTAAGAGAGATCAACCGGCAACGCTTTGTGGACTTTGTCACGAAACATGGCGATGCCGCATTTGCTGCCCGAACTGTAGCGTCTGCCAAAGTTGGCGATCGGATTCGCGAGACTAGCCAGCGTGGGTTGGACCGTGGCATCTACGGAATGGAGCTGATTATCAGACTAACTATCGCCCAAGGGACCAGCCTGATTCTGCTTTCTAATTTGATCTGGATGCTTATCCTTGGAGCGATTACCGCTGCTGTTGTGCGTACCACACACTTCAAATCTGGGAATCGCCTCGCACCGGGTCCATTTGTCGGGGCGGTTGCCGGTATTGCACTCGCGATGGTGGTGAGTGGTGGTTTCATTGGGATGTCGGTTGGTTACACGTTCAGTGCCATGAGTGGGATGACGGGAGAATCAGGCTCGGTCCTGCCCATTGCTGCGCTGGCAGGTGGTTTGGTACTCGCATTTCCGACACTATTGACGATTATTTTGGCTATTGGGGCTGCAGTCAATAAGCGGGCATCCTTTACGCGAACGATTACCGGAGGCTTTGCCGTCGCCGCATTGCCTTTGGCTGCAGTGATGGCATTGCTCTGGACGGCAGCAGTGTATTACTGTGCTGGCTTGGAGACACGAGGTAGCGCGGAGCTGGTTGAGATGCTACAGCATGAGGGACAGTACATCTTCAGAATTATCGGAGAAAAGTGGCCCATTTAGCGCTGATTTGTGTTGTGGACGCTCGTTTTAATCATCAGGGATAAGCCGGGATTAGTTGGCAGATACGCCTATGTGCCCAAGGCTCTTTCATACAACACAACGTCTGCGGACAACGACTTTATGGAACGATTGGTACCCAGCTTTTGGTTGTGAAACAGTCAAACAGAAAAACAAAACCGCCCTGTGCAGGGCGGTTTATACATTAATTCGTGGGTAACCTGACTTAGTTTAAGGAAACTGGGACGTGGCCAAGGCTTTTGCACACAACACAACGTCCGCGGACAACGACTTCCACTTCATTTGCTTCAAAGTCGGTCGCATCTGCAGAGAACACGATGTTCACCAGCTCCTGCGGGATGTCACGAACCGACCCACAGCTTGTGCAAATAAAGTGATGGTGATCACGGATATTAGGGTCAAAGCGGATGACGCCTGCCTCATTGATTTCCTGAAGCAATCCGTAATCGCGTAATAAGTGGAGGGTGTTGTAAACCGTCGCACGGGATGTCATCGGGAAGCGTTCGTTAACATGGATGCAGATGTCTTCAGCAGTCGGGTGATGCAATGCATTGGCTACGTACTCGACAATGGCAATGCGCTGTGGAGTCAGCTTCCATCCTTGCGCCGTCACGGCTTCTCTAAAGTTTTCTAATGTCAATCTACCCATAACGTTTCCCACTTACCTTTTCGGTTGAACTTCATCAAAACAACATAGTTCGATTTGATAAAGTTTTTGTTTGGACTCAACCAATTGGCATACTTTGGCCCTACGCATCACGTTGAACACTGAAGACCTGAAACCACTGCACGAAGTAGATTCAAATCACCACTTGCGTGTATACCGTGCATAAGGAATGCCATCCACATAATTTATATAATCCCGGTATTGGAATCTGCCTTTAGGGGGATTTCAGATGAGCCGCTACAACATTCATAATACGCCTCCGATGGAGTAGGAATGTTTCCTTGTCTGCATAAACCGCATTCGAACAAAGTGCAATTACGGCATCTAAGTTAGGTAAAAGCAGTAAGGCCGTTCCGGTGTAGCCACTGTGCCCGATGGCATCCTCTCCAAAAATCTCTCCCTTTGGCACGAGAGGGTTAGAACCTGCAAAGAATGCCAAGCTGTGCCCGCCGGGCTGGCTTTGATCGCAGAGCCAGCGCTTCGATAAAGGCATCCCAAGCCACGCACCAGAGAGCACTGAACGTCCAATTGCTGCAACATCCCGGGCTGTGCCAAAACATCCCGCATTCCCGCTGACATCTCCACACCCGCCTGCCGCAATACCGCGCGCATTGCCATCGTGTACAACACCGATTAGCTCCACTACGTCGCCTTGCGGACCTTCAAGTGAACGTGTAGGTGCCACCAACCCAGTTGGCTTGTATGTAAACGACTTCAGCGATAAAGAGTCCCAGCATCGCTGTCGTGCTGCAACATCCAGAGACTGGCCCGTCACGACCTTAATGATCTTTGCGAGGACAATATAGCCAAGGCAGGAATAGCGATATAGCGTTCCCGCCGGTTCGATATCGGACATAACGATGGCATCGACTGCCGAATCAAGACCCAGCCCATAGTCGTAACACGGGATGTGGGGAAGTAAGCCGCTAGTATGCGTTAGCAGCTGAAAGATGGTTCTCGACTTCAAACGGCCGGCATCCGGACCCAGAATTTCCCCTACAGTCTGAGAGAGCAATATATCGCCATTGCGCAACAAGTCTGACAGAACAGCAGCGGTTGCAATCGGCTTAGTGAGACTAGCGAGGTCGTACAGGGTGCTTGATGTTACACGACGTTCGCCATCAAGCGTACCGATAGCCAAATCGGCAATTACATCCCTGCCCTGCATGACAACAAGCGTCGCACCCGGATAGGCCCCAAGCTCAATTCCACGTGACAGGATGGTTTCAATCGAACATCCACGGGTCATAGCGCATCCTACCAAAGGTTGAATCCTGGAAGTAGGGGTGTCGTAATATCGGCGAGCGGCACGGGAGCACCGTTAGTGACCGAGGTCCGGCGCAACATCGATAGTTCGGCATTGCGAATACACCGCCATCCCGGGCTTCGCCCCTCGGGGCTTACGCACATGGCGCCGTTCCGCAATATCCACCGCGGCCACACTTGCATGCCGGGTCGCATCCGACTTTGCCGCGACAATCGCCGCTGCTCGTCGAATCAGCTTCTCTGGAACTTTCGTTTCTTTGCTATCTATGCGAATAAGTCCGTGCGCCCCTGTTCCAGCACGTATATGCATCCAAACATCCTGTGGACGCGCAACACGTGTCAGGAGATAGTCATTGGATGTCGCATTTTCTCCAACGAGGAATGTAAAACCATCGAGATCAAAGGTCTTGATTCGATGGCCATCCCACTTAGACTCGCCCGATGCAGGTTGTTGTGGCGATTTCCGCTCCGGCGCGATGGCATTGAGGTCATCCAGAAAAGCAGTGACATCCGGATCAGATGGGTCAGGGTCGCCACCGGCAAGCAGCGTATCTAGTCGAACAGACAAGCTCGCAAGCTCGCTCCGCTCGCTCTCCGTATCTGCTAAACGACCATCTGCCAGCGCAGCCGCATCACGTAACTTGCTCGCCTTCGCAAACCACTTGTTGGCATTCTCGACGGGAGACAATTTAGGATCGAGCTCGACCACCCGGGTGCCACCGTTAAACCAGTCATCCAGAATGACCGAGCGGGCATCCGGCGAGATGCTCCCAAGCTGGCCCATGATTAGGGATGCCGTTTCTTCATCGACCTGAGACCGCCCTGCCTCGGCAAGTGTGCGCTCGAGATCGGCAATACGTTTTTCCCGGTAAGAAATCGCATCATCGAGCCGGTGCTGAATCGCCTGCCAAAATTTTCCACTCGTGGTTTCGGCCTGCTGGCTCCGCGTGATGTTGTCCCAGCAGCGGCTGATGTTGGTGATGTCCGTTTGCCGGTCAGCAGGGATATGTTTGAGCGGGAATGGCCACGCAAATTCTGGTGTGCCATCATCACCGGAGACTAGGACCGGCGCATGTGGGAGCTTTAACGCACGTTTAAGAAGAGCGGCACGGTGTTCCGGGCCGCCAAGCGCATCTGCCTCACGGTCAACCAGTGGGCCGTAAGATCCGTTCGGGTCTGTACGCAAGCCGGGCGGGTCGGTGTACAGCTGCCCGATTTTGAGTGGCCTTGGGGATGTAGCGCTGATTGGCCGGAGGACGCCACGGACGACTCCGCCGCTACCGATCAGGATAAGGTTGGAGTTACGACCCATTAACTCAAAAACCAATGCACACCGGCTGTCACCTTTGGCATCCGGAGAGCGGTTCTCAAAATGCAGCCACACAATCCGGTCAGGGCCGGGCATTTCTATGCGCGTACATACAGCATCCTCGAGATGTTTACGGGCAACTTGGCAGAAGCCAAGTGGGGATGGCGGCTGCGGATCTTTGCGCGTCGAAATATGAAACCGGGGAGCGGTATGGTCGGTCGCGATACGCAGCTTGTAAGCTCCTGAGCGACCGAAAAATTGGATATAGACGCTGGACTTGTCGGGCTGCTGAACTTTTTGCACGGTTGCACCTGTCAGCAAAGGTGTCAGCTCGCCGACAATACCCGCAAGGGAAATCAGGTCCATATGCACCTACTCTACCGCCAGAGAAAGAAAGTCGGCTTACTGCAGCCGGTACGGTATGCAGCGGTAATCAAGAGACCGATGCAGCATCAATCACCCCTTTCCCGTCATCGAGGATAACTGCACAGGACTGAATAGGGTAAACTTTGACAGATAGGACAGTCTGAATTTGTGTGACGAAGTGAAAGTGACATGCTGGAAAATATGACCGATTCCTCTGGCACCGGGCCATCCCCCGGGACGCTTGCCCTCGAGCCCGCGTTGCAATCTATAGGGGCATCCCTCCTCGCCGAAGTCCGGAATCAGGAGACAAAGGGGCGTATCAGTGATGTCTTTTACGACCGT
>JBJTQN010000250.1:0-5318 GCA_046075665.1 Armatimonadota bacterium
GTAGCCCCGACGCATATTCTGGTGATTCCGAAATCTGCCATTCGTGATGTCAGCTGTATCGCATCACTGAACACTGAAACAGTAGCTGGATTTCTACGAGGCATTGCTAAAGCAGCGGAAGCATGCGGACTTGAATCGTCTGGTTACAGAACGGTTATGAATACAGGTGAGGATGGCGGGCAAACGGTTCCTTACCTGCATGCACATGTTTTAGGTGGCCGAAAGCTGGCGTGGCCGCCGGGATAATCAAAGATGACCAATAACGAAGACGCAAAACAGAGTTCATCGGATGAACAATCGCAGCCGGTTTCCCGCCGGGATTTTTTGCGCCGTGCAACAACGGATGCGGCAAAGTCGGGAATGGATGTCATCCCGGGAGCAAAGCTGGCTAACACTGTAGTCAAGACTCCTTGGTGGAAGTCGATTGCCACGTGGAAGTCGGACCGAACCAGAACTGAAGAGGAAAAATAACGTGCCAACGACGGATTTGAGAGACATTTTGGATGTTTGTGTAGATGCCGCACTAGTGGCTGGAAAGCGAACTCTAGCCTATTTTCAGACAGGCGTGCAGCCAGACTGGAAAGAGGACGACACCCCCGTCACTGTCGCTGACCGAGAAGCAGAGCGCGTCTTGCGCGAACGAATTCTGGCATCCTTCCCTGACCATTCGATTTTGGGAGAAGAAGAAGGCGAGTCGACAGGCACTGCTCCGTATCGGTGGGTCTGTGACCCTATCGATGGCACCAAGGCATTTGTCACTGGTGTCCCGTTGTACGGCACACTGATTGGCGTCGAGCATGAGGGCAGGATTGTCGCGGGGGCAATTTATCTCCCTGCATTGGATGACATGATTTGTGCAGCAGATGGCCTTGGTGCCTATTGGAATGGTCGTAAATGCAACGTTTCAACCAATCGGGACCTGTCAAAGTCCGTCGTCGTCTGTTCATCCATTGTGCGGTCACAGGAGCGCTCGGATGCCTTTGATAGGTTGACAAAGGCTACCTATCTCCAGCGTACATGGGGTGATGCATTCGGATATTCCCTCGTTGCAACGGGCCGCGTAGACATCATGCTTGATCCAGTTAAGAGCCCTTGGGATGTCGGACCAATGCCTGTTGTTTTCCGCGAAGCGGGAGGACTGGCGACAACGTGGACGGGGGATGAGGACATTTACGGCCGCGATTTCGTAGCTGCTAATCGCTTCATTCACCCTCAGGTAATCGACATATTGAAGCACGGTTAAGGTCAAGGATGCTTCCAGTCATCAGGACACCCCTACCAGGGCCAAAGAGCCGGGCACTCGCTGCCCGGCTTCGCACTGTCGAGGGAGCAAATGTCACCTTTCTTCCTGTTGATGAGTCCTTTCCTATCTTCTGGCAACGTGGCGATGGCTGCCTGATTACGGATGAAGATGGCAATAAACTCCTGGATATGACCGCGGCGTTCGGTGTAAGCGCTCTTGGACATGGACCAACAGCGGCTACAATAGCCCTCACCGAGCAGTGCGAAAGCTTGTTGCATGGTATGGGGGACGTTCATCCAACACGTGCAAAATTGGAGCTCTGCGAAGCGCTTTGTGACCTTAGTGCTCTTCAGGGTGCAAAAGTCTTGCTTGGCACAAGCGGTGGTGATGCCGTCGAAGCAGCAATCAAGAGTGCGGTTTTACGTACGGGTAAGAGGCGCGTCGTGGCCTTCGATGGCGGATATCACGGCTTAAACCTTGGGGCGCTTAACGCAACCGCACGGACTGATTTCCGGTATCCATTTCAACGCCACTTGGCGGATTTTGTGACACATTTACCCTATGGGGAACCCATTCATGCGCTTCCGGATGACACGGCAGCAGTGCTGGTTGAAGTGATTCAAGGTCGCGGAGGTGTCCGGGAGGCATCGACAGATTGGCTGCTCCACTTACGAGCTCTTTGCAATGACCACGGAGCGCTCCTGATCGTAGATGAAGTGTTTACGGGCTTTTGGCGAACTGGTGAAGTCTTTGCTCATCGGCATCATGGCGTTATTCCGGACATTATCGCCTGTGGCAAGATTCTTGGCGGAGGGATGCCTATCTCTGCTTGCATTGGCAGCGGAGATGCGATGTCCGGATGGCCAGTTTCTACTGGCGAATCGATTCATACATCGACATTTCTTGGGCATCCTGGAGGATGCGCAGCCGCATTGGCAACACTTGCAGCACTTTCCCAAATGGATGCCGGCTCGGTGGTAAACCGACTTGGGGCCTACTTGAGTGTAGGACTGGAGACGTTAGCGAAGAGACATCCTGACCAAATCGTTACCATCCGTGGCAAGGGTCTGATGTTCGGTATTCAAATGAACGCACCGGGAGCGGCAGTTTCAGTCAGCGATGCACTCTTGCAGCGTGGCGTGATAACGCTTCCTGCTGGCAACGGAGATGTCCTTGAGCTGACTCCTCCATTTGTCGTCACCCCACAGCAGTTGGACTTTGTTATCGATGCGCTCGACCATTCATTGACCCCATAAGCCCGGCTTCTGATATCGTAGCAGCATGCAAGGTTCTCAGAATCCAGCGATTGATCCGACATCCATGCGTGCGCTGACGCAACTTGCAGCCGGCTATAAGGCGTTGAAGTCCTTTCGCTGCCAGCTTATGACGCGTGCAACTCTCGGTGACAAAGAGGAAGTTTCGACTGGAACAATTATGCTTCAGCGCCCCGGGAGTATAGCGGTTCGAACAGAATCCAACCGTACGATTACGATTGCTGTAAATCATGGTACAGCGCGTATGACGCGGACAGCTGGGGCGACCCGGCGTATGCGGGGGGAACCGACACCCAAGGGCCTGAAAGCAGGTCTGGATGCATCCCGGGCATTCGTAACGCCAATCTTTCCGATGTTGATGACCACATCAGATGCAGCTGGCAAAATCATCCCAGGAACGGTACTTCGCGCTGGCCAAGGAACGCCATCATCATTGGACGGAGTCCGATGTGATGTCTATGCGTTCGAAACACGAAGTCAATATGGAATAGCCCGTTTTGTTCTTACGATTGGGCAACGCGACCGACTTTTGAGAAAGCTTGATGTGTCTACTCCGGGACCAAGTGGTCAACTGTCGCTGAGCGAAACTTACACAAAAATACGCATTGATGAGCCAATCGAAGCATCTAAGTTTGTGGCGGCTCTTCAGGGAAAGTAGGGTCAAAATGCTTTGGAATGATCGCATCTTAACGATGCTCGCAGCTGACTTTCGGAAACGTACGGGCTACCACGTCGACATTTCGTTTAGATTTATACAGCCCGGAGTTCCTGATTTTGAAGTTGATGGAACACTTGATGTGCTGTTCCCTGGAAGCTTGGTGTTTACAACCTTTACAAGGGAAGGGTTAGTTACGGCAGCAACAACAAACTCAATGTCCTTTACGCGGCTAAATTTTCCGAAAGCTGAGTCAATGCAGACACTGATGCCGCCATCCAGATCGCGTGTTTCCCGGTGCCTCATGGCAACAGCGATGTTTGATGATGGCCTTGCCGATATTCTTTCGGGATTGGTGCCGTACGGCGGAGATATCTCCCTCGTCCGAGCTGCTGGAATGTCAACCATCAACGGAATGCAGTGTGTCGGATACATTGTCGATGTAGGGAAACGGACGCCCATGCCGACATCTGTGACGCTTTATGTGGGATCATCTGATCACCAGCTCTACCGCTATGTCACAGACCATCCAAGTATCAAAGGGGCACAACGTTTTGTAACCCTTAGCCCACGTAAAGAACTTACTTTGCTTCCAGTGAACACTAAGATCACCGACAAAGCCATGCAGAAGATGACTGCCGAGCCCGAGTATGGAGGCGGTGTCGTTGTAGGCAAGATGGCCCCACCTCTGGCAGGTAACACGCTAGCAGGAAGACCATTTGATCTGGATTCACCAACCAAGGCAAAAGCTCGAATCGTCCATTTCTGGTCTGTATCGGATGTTGCCAGTTGTATGCAGGTTGTCGATATAGCCAATGCGATAGCAGGCTTCCCGAAGGGTTCCGTACAAGTCATTTCGGTCTGCCTTGATCAGATCGTTCAACCACAAAGGATCAAAGCGGTTTGGTCGCGTCTTGAAGCATCCTGGCATACGATTGTTGATCCGCTTGGACCTGACTCAGACGCTGCCCGCGCGTGGAAAACCGACACTCCGGGAGGGATTATCATTCTCAGTCGCTCAGGACTAGTGCAAAGCATGGGCCTTCGTTCGATAGACATTACAGCCGCCGTGACAGCGGCGATGCGCCTTAGATGATTTCACAGCTGGTCATTCGAGGCTATCGCTCCGTCCGAAATGTTAGATTAAGCCTTGGCCAACTCAATGTCCTTACAGGAACAAATGGCTGCGGAAAGTCAAATCTCTACCGTTCCCTGATGTTATTGCATGGGGCTGCAAATGGTCGGTTTTCAGAGATGATTGCGGAAGAAGGCGGTATGCCATCCGTCATGTGGGCAGGGCAAAACCGTGGGAGCAATCCTGCACGGATGGAAATCTCAGTCACATTCGACAACGGACTGACATACAGTCTTGCGTGCGGGCTTCCAGATGTTAACTCAGTCCCCGAAGTGTTTCGTTGCGATCCACAGATCAAGCGGGAACAGATAGCCATCAAAAAGTCGGTGATGGTTGATCGCAATGTCAATGGGGTTAGTTTGCGTGCAAGTGATGGTGAGAAAGTCCATTTGCCGATGTCCCTAACGGCTTCCGAATCTGTGCTTGCGCAGATTGTCGATCCGGAACGCTTTCCTACGATTACCAATTCCCGTAATGCATTCGCATCTTGGCGCTTTTATCACGGCTTTCGAACGGACGAAGCAAGCGAAATCCGCCAACCACAAATTTGCAGCTTCAGCCCAGTTCTTGCCGCCGATGGTAAAAACGTCGCATCCGCAATCCTGACGATTAACGAAGTTGGTAATCGGGAGGCTTTTGACCGTGCTGTGTACGATGCGCTGGGCGGAAGCCGGGTCGCGATTGAGATTGATTCAGCCAACCGGGCACGGATTCAGCTTCTACAGAGGGGTCTCTCGCGTCCATTGGAAGCATCTGAGCTCTCCGATGGAACCCTGCGCTATATCTGTCTCCTTGCGGCTTTGCTCTCTCCTCGCCCTCCACGCCTGAAGAACCAACTGCCGCCCCGGATCACCCGGTAGGAGCCCGATGAAGCACCTCGTGGGTCACTCGACGGCGAACTCGCATAATAGCCGCTCGAACACCAATCCCAGCACCACTCCCACATGTTCCCGGCCATGTCATAGAGCCCATACCCGTTCGGTGCGAACGACCCAACGGGCGAGGAATACG
>JBJTQN010000251.1:0-11981 GCA_046075665.1 Armatimonadota bacterium
CTTGGTTCCGAGCTTGATAAACCTCGGGTCAACTGCAACGACTCCGAACCGTGCAGGCCGACCTGTTGCGGTCTTGCCACCCCATCTTCGATTTTCAGATGCAGAGTACCCGGTAGCAATCATCGTGAGCGTTCTATGTGAAGTCGCTCCACGAGATGCAAGATGAATCCCTCTGAGACCTTCTTTGATGACAGCGGGTACGGATGGCTTCAGGCTAACGCTGAGCTTTTTACGCTTGACACATTGGTCATTGACAAACGTCTCTTCGAATGTCACAGACTTTGATCCAGTTATACCCGTAACCACCGTTTGCGATGTACCGGCGCGTAACCCAGCTGAATATACTTTGGAGACGCGGAAGGGAATAGGTGTAACTTCTGTAACCGTGTCTACACGCTTGCGGGTAATGCGAACTGTCATTCCGTTTACCAGCGTGGATGATAAAGATGGAGAAACGCTGTCCATCTTAGACAGTTGAACATGCTTTTCGCTCAGCAGGTCTTTGACGGTAGCTGTGCGAGTATCAGCTTCAATGAGCTTGGATCCATCACGTAACGTGATGTGCAAACTCTGTTGTCCGTAGGCATTGGCAACTAGCGCGGTAACCGCGATAGCAACAGACAAAACGCCCGTACGAACCCAAACACTAAATTTTGGCACTTCTGCCTCCTTTCTCGGCGAAAACTGTGTAAACACAACCTTCCCGTGGTCAGGAGCGAACGTGGTGGTTCGCTCGTAGGCACAATTGCCCACGATGCGGCAACGCGAATATCAATACAATCGACACTTCAGTCGCGAAACCTTTTCACGATATCGTAGTGTTTACTTTCTGTCAAACAATTTCAGACAGCAAGGTGATAGTTCCGGTATTCTGAATGCATGATTCATTCGTTTGATATCGAATCGCTGTTGATACGGACACAATCAGGGCGTTATCACCTTCCGCTCCCGGCCCGCATTCGTTGGTTTAGGTCAGTAAATCCAAAGTGGGGAATCATTACCGAACTGACTCATATTGATAAGGAGCGTCAGTGGGCAGTCGTCCGAGCGCAAATACTGACGGAAAGTGGGCAGGTAATTGCGACATCAATGAAAGCTGATGAATCCCGAGCCCGACCTGATTGGCTAGAGAGCATCGAAAATGGAAGTATCGAACGTGCACTTATACTTGCAGGTTTTCAACATGAGCGGGAACACTCAGGTGAGACTGTACGCGCCGCTCGCATCAACGAACCATCTCCTGCACCTGTGCCTGTGAAGTCCGCGACGTCTGCTGCAATCGAAATACCCGGTCACTTGCCATCCCTTCGGACGGCTGCATCCCTAAGCCCAAAACCCCGAAAGCAAGAAGTTTCGACATCGTTCCAGAGCCAGAAGGCGCCGTCTAGCCTTGTAGGAAAGGTTGAGCGAGTGCGTGAGCAATCGCGTGATTACGTGGATCCCGGTGGTGATGATGAACCGACGGAAGACGAAGTGTTGGGACAATGAGCGAACTCATAGCAGATATCTCGAAGCCATCGGGACTAACGTCGGTACTACAACGACATGGAATCGGACTTTCAAAGTCTCTTGGGCAGCACTTCCTGATTGATAAAAATCATCTCGCAAAGATTGTTTCAGCCGCCTCCATACAACCTGGCGATACTGTTCTCGAAATTGGCCCCGGTGTGGGTGTGATGACACGCCTGTTAGCAGCGCAAGCTCACACCGTTTACACAATTGAGCTTGACCGCCGGATGGTCTCAGTCCTTGAAGAAACATTGGCCGACATCGACAATGTGACCGTGGTGCATGGTGATGCACTTACGGTTGATTGGAAAATCGCATTTCGTGAGAATGTCCATACAAGGCTCGTCGCGAATATTCCGTACCAGATAACTTCACCATTGTTGATTCGAATTCTTGAAACAGATCCTTCATTTGTCCATGCAACTGTCCTTGTACAGAAAGAAGTCGCCGAACGCGTTGTTGCTCCGGCAGGATCAAAGGTGTATGGAGCACTTTCGTGCGTAGCCCAGTTCGTTTGTGACTGTTACACTAGTTCTGTTGTTCCGCGGAGTGTCTTTTACCCACCTCCAAAGGTTGACAGTGCAGTACTCAATCTTCGCCCACATCATAAGTACAAGGACATCACGATTGATGCCTTTACGAGAATAACCAGAGCAGCTTTTAACCAGCGAAGGAAGACACTCAGGAACTCACTGACGGCCGGACTTGAATGGACTGATGAATACTTCTATGAAGTTCTTGAACAGACATCTGTGATGCCGGATCTTAGACCAGAACAGGTCACGATCGATCAATTTTGCGAGATTGCGCGCGCCGCCAAGGAACTTGAGTAACTAATGTATCGGAATCGTATTACGGTTGCTTGCCCATAACCTCCATATCTTGGCTATACTGCCTTTATGAAATGGATAACTCCTTTAGTACTTGTAGTGCTCGCTACATCGATGTCAGCTGCATCAATTGGACAAACGACGCTGAATGGACAGTCTCCACAATCCGATAGCAATCAGTGGCAAAATGACAAGCGATCTCTGAAGGGAACCGTCTTGTCGGCAAATGGTCAGCCAGTATCAGGTGCCACAGTTGAATGGCTCGCTGTTCCATGGAGTGCCGCTGACATGACAAAAGTTCCGGCAAAAGTTTTGGATAGTCGAAAAACCGGTAAGGATGGCAAATTCGAATTCAAGAATGCTCCGGCACTTGCCAAAGTTGGCGGCGCTCGCGTTGTTGCTAAGGCAGATGGCAAGCTAATCACTATTTTGGAATCGAGGCTCATGCCCGGAGCTGAAGTAATTCTTCAGCCGACCACAAACAGCAATGTTATGTTGACCGTCCTTGATCCAAGTGGAAAGCCGGCGGCCAAAGCGAAACTAGATCTTAAACTGATGATTGCAGGTAATCGAATCAGCTGGATTTATCCGCTTACACCGGTAACGACAGATGCAGCCGGTATAGTTATCGTTCCTGGATTACCGTCGCCCGCGCGGTTACGGGTTTCCGTTCTTGGAAAGCCATTTGATATTGGCGCCGGGCAAAGTGAAGTTATCGTTCTACGAAAGCCAGAAACAAAGCCTCAGCCGCTTCGGACAGTCAAAAAGTAGTTTCGATTGTCAAGCAGCAAATGAAATCCCAGTATCCTGGATTCAAAATACACCTGCAGTCGATTGGCATTTTGCTAATCATTGCAGGTGTAATTGCTTGGATGCGATTTCCGGTCGGTAGTCGCTCAGTAAATGGTGCTTTTCGGAGTCGGGATGCACTACTCGTTTCCAATCCAAAGCGGAATACGATCGAAGTGGGGGCCATGTTCGGCAAACTGGTCGGTATTGCAGCAAATTCTGATTCCGTTGAGGTTTGGTCCACTAACAAGCGCTTACTCACCAAAGTAAAGCCGTCGCGTCTTAATTCTTTTACCGGTCAATTTCCAAAACGCAACGCATCACAACTTGTATTGGTAGCACGATCCGGTGGACGACTTCTAGCGGTTCATCGAGGAAGCGAAATTGATAACTTCTCAGACATTGAATTAGGAAAGGGAGCGTTCGTAACATTTACAACCCGCTTCGTAAACTTAAATCAGGAACCGGTGCAAGTCGACTTGTTTGGTGACGTACGAGTTGATGGTGTCACTATTCCTCTTAGGTCTAAATCAGACCTGGATGTTTCAGCTTCTGGAATCCTTACTATCCATGGCTTACCACCAAATGGATTTATTTCCCTAGGTATTCACGATCAGGAATACGCCCAGACATTCGCACTACAAGATATCGCGCTACGGTCGCAGGAAACCCGAGTCTTTCCGAAAGTGAGAGTCTATCCGGCAAGTCATATTCGTGGAAAAGTCGTTGATGTCGCCGGTCGACAAGTCCCCGACACCCGTGTCGTCATCCAATCCAATATACGAAGGTTTCATGTGCCTGATATTCGCACTGATTTAAAGGGAAATTTCTTGTTTTCACGATTGCCGAATGGAGTTTACTCAGTTCAGGCTCTGAGTCGAGGCCGAGGAGACATGTGTAGTACGCCGGTCTCTGGAATCAACTGCACCAGCGGTGACGATGTGGACGTGCACCACCTAACGATTGCCAAGGGGAGCTATGTCACCTTTGTAGTTGATGACAAGAAAAAAGCAAACACTCAGCCTGTTTTTCTGGAAATTTCAGGAACCACCGCCGGAAAGAGGTGGGTAATCACCCAGCTAATTTTTCGTGATAGACCCACGAGGCTCCTAGTACCAAGTGGAAAAGTCTATTTTCAGGCAAGTCAACAACCGAGAAACGGAATCTTGCCGTCTTTTCGAAACGTGTCGGTTACGCCTAGCACACTTGTTGTTCATCCATTGTCTCCACAACAAGTTGTTATTCAAATCGTGCAACGACGTCGCTAGTTGTCCCTGAGTTATCACAATGTCGTTTACATACGACGGAGTTATATCAGCGGCGGAGTCATGGTGGCAGCAACACTTATGGCGGCTCGATACATGTGAGCAAAAAAAAGTGGCCTGATGCAGCTTTGCACCAGACCACGCAGACGAAAAAAGCAATGAGGGTTAGCCACGCTTCAAAAGCGGCAGTCCCGTCTTTTCACTTTCTGTCACAACATAGCCAGCTGGCACAGTGTCAAGTGCCTTGGTATCTTCGGTCGTTGGCTTCACTTCACCTGCAAAGAAGTAAAAGGGAATGGTTTTTTCACCACGTACGGTGTTGCGGACATGAAGATAAAATGTCTTTCCAGATTTGGCTGAAACATGGCTGTAGGCCATTGGGAATAGTCCTCCTAAAACAATTGGTAGTAATGTGTCTGGATATTATCTGTGTGTGTCCACTACCATGGGCGCATTGTAACCACGAAATTGTACTGTTGCAATGAACCTTTTTGATAGTTTTGCGTATCGGCTGTGTGACTACGAATGATTGAATTTCAAACGACCTACTTCTCCAAGGCAATTGGTGTGCAACTTGGAGCAAGGATATTGGTTCCTGAGTCTGGACCAGTCGGCAAATCAACGCTGTACCTTTTACATGGATTGTCGGACGATCATTCCATCTGGCACCGAAGGTCATCCGTCGAGCGATACGTTGAGACGTGTGAAATTGTAGTAGTGATGCCAAACGGCGGTCGTGGTTTTTACACGAATGCTGAAGCCGGGCCGAGGTGGGGAGATGCAATGGGGCCCGAGCTCGTATCAAAAGTAGAAGAGTGGTTCCCAGTTTCCCGGACGGCTGATACGCGTTTCATTGCAGGTTTGTCAATGGGAGGCTACGGCGCGTTTCGCCTAGCGTTGTCCAATCCGGGTATGTATGGACATGCTGCCAGCCTTTCAGGGGCATTAATGATTGGGTCGCAACCCGTGATCAACCCTCTCCGTGGCACAGAATATCGGGATGAGCTAACACGCGTTTTCGGTGTTAACCCCGTTGGTACAGAGCATGATCTCTTGACTCTTGTGACGCGTTGCGATTTGGTGAATCAGCTACCCAAACTTTGGATGGACTGTGGAAGGTCTGACTTTTTGTTCGACGACAATGAGACGTTTCATACACGACTCACAGAGATAAAAGTACCTGTGACGTACAAAGTCAGTGATGGAAGTCATGATTGGCAATATTGGAACCGGCTACTACCTGATGTCTTAAGGTGGATGGGGTTTAGCCCAGCAGATTAGTTGTTCGTATCACATCCATCATTTTTCGCAGTGCGACACCTCGATGAGATATGGAATGCTTTTCTTCAGCAGTCAGCTGAGCGGCTGTGCGATTGAAGTCTGGCGAAACGAGGAATATTGGGTCATATCCAAATCCTCCGGTGCCAATTGGCGAATATCCGATACGACCTTCCATCGTTCCTTCCGTTTCTGCGATAACGTCACCGGATGCACTTGTTAAGCAAAGCGCACAAACGTAGCGCCCGGTCCTCTGACTTTCTTCGACATCGTTCATCAAGTCCAATGTCTTGGTAATCCAGTCGTCAGCCGTCGAGCCTGTGCCAGCCCAGCGAGCGCTATATACACCTGGCGCACCATCCAGAGCATCGACACAAATGCCACTGTCATCCGCAAGTGCTGGTAGTCCCGTAAACAAAGTTGCAGCAATCGCTTTGATGGCTGCATTTTCGGCAAACGTGCTTCCTGTTTCGTCTGGCTCAGGTATCCCCGGGAATTCTCGCATGGAACAAATGTCTATTGGGAAATCTGACAACATGTGCCGTAACTCTTCAACTTTGTGTAAGTTGTGAGTGGCTAAAATAATCCTTGAATTCATGATCGGTTGATGGCCCTAAGCTGCTCATCGAAGAGAAGATTCAAGCCGACCTGTGCGACATCAAGTAGGTTGTTCATCATCACACGGTCGTATGGCAGTCCCTCTGCAGTGCCCTGAACTTCAACGTAACGGCCATCCGCAAGTCCGACAACGTTCATGTCTACCTGGGCCCGACTATCTTCTTCGTAACATAGATCCAAGAGTGGAACGCCACCAAGAACACCCACGCTTACCGCTGCGATCTGCCCCGTAATGAATTTCTTAGACAATCCAAGATTGTTGGCTGCAAGACAAAGAGCTACGTATGCTCCTGTTATGGATGCACATCGGGTACCTCCGTCTGCCCCAATCACGTCGCAGTCCAGAACAACGGTGCGCTCTCCAAGGCGCTCAAGATCTACAACGGCCCTGAGACTGCGGCCAATCAGGCGCTGTATTTCTATTGTTCGGCCGTTAGGTTTCAAGCGATCACGTTCATTGCGGTCTCTACCCGACCTCGGCAACATGGCATATTCACCCGTCAACCAGCCACTGCCTTTACCTTTCATCCACCCCGGTACACGTTCTTCAACGGTAGCGGTGCATAAAACTCGTGTGTCCCCAAGGTTGATCTGACAACTACCTTCGGCAAATGGCATAGCATTTGGAATGATTTCCAAATTCCGCAGTTCGAGGGGTTCTCGATTGTCAAATCTCAGCATAAATAACTCCGGGAAGAAAGTTGGACCTGTCGGTACGACGCATCATTTTACATCCGCGAGAATCCACAAATCCGACAAATCACAGAAATTATCATCAACTGAACGGAACCGTTAAGTGCCCCTCCGGTATTTGTAAATGTCACTAAACAGGTATCGACCTGGTTGCCGTCTGACAGCAATCGCGGATGGAAATTGAATGGTTCCAGGTGACACGCGATTGAAACCACAACGTCCTTGGTTAAATGGAGTTCCGGGATGTACATTGTGTTTAGAACAAACCCAAGAGACAGTAATTGCTGAAGAAATCTTAAGCGGCGTATTGGTGAACCATGTGTTTGTAGCAAGTGCGTTTCAGTCGATGCAATCCTTCGAACAAGGTCTGTGTTGGCCCGGGATTCACGCACTTTCACCTCGGGAATCCAGAAACGGTAGTCCGAGACATATTCTCCGATTATCCTTACAAGTTCCGAACGCATCTCAGTGGGAATGTCCGTTGAAAGTTGAAATTGCGTTTCAATACCCAAATGGTTGGATGAAATTGCAGGTTGCACGTAAGAGTGTATTCCAGAGACACTTGTAATTGAGCACAATCGCTCCTAATATTGGCTCGTAGAAGGGGGATATGCCACGTGAAGATGCGTGTTGTTCGACCCATCATTTGTGCGTTGCTAGCTTCAACTCTCCTTGTCATATCGCCATCGATTGCCAAGGCGCAGAAAATTAAACTGGTCGTTTGGGGACTTCAATCCGGTAAGGAAACTGCTGGTTTGGATGCACAAATCGCAAAGTTCGAGCGATTGAATCCAGACATCGATGTATCCAACTTGTCCATTGGTGCTGGGAAAATGAATCCTCAGAAACTGATGACAAGTATTGTCGGAGGTGCTCCACCCGATGTCATCCATCAGGACAGGTTCACCGTCGGTGACTGGGCGAGTCGCGGAACGTTTATGCCTCTTGATGATTTTTTGGCAAAGGAATCCGGACCTGAGGCCATCAAGGAGTCGAACTACTACACAGCTGCCTGGAAAGAAGCGGTTTATCAGGGCAAGGTTTATGCGATTCCCACCGGAATTGATGACCGCATGCTGATGTACAACCGCAAGGTCTTTCGTGATGCCGGACTAGACCCGGATATGCCGCCTCGTACCTGGGAAGAGCTGCGTGAGATAGCGAAGAAAATCACTTCGCGAAATGCAGATGGAACCTACAAGCGTATTGGCTATATTCCACACCTGAGCAGCTATGGTAACTCATGGTTTTACATCTATTCGTGGATGAACGGTGGGTCGTTTATGACCCAGGATGGTCGTACATGTACGCTGAACACTCGCGAAAATGTGGAGGCTCTACAGTACCTCGTAGATCTCTACAACGATGCCGGTGGTTACAACGCTGCGAATGTTTTTCAATCTGGCTTTCAGGGAGGGGAGCAGGACCCGTTTTTTATCGGCAAAATTGGTATGGTGATTCACGGATCCTGGGTCATCCCGAACATCGCCCGCTATGCTCCGGATCTTGATTTTGGTGTCGCACCACCTCCGGTACCAGAAGCAAGACTCAAAGGCACGGGACGTTTCAAAGGAATTGACCCGCAACTCACGTGGACCGGTGGGTTTTCTTTTGCTATTCCCCAGGGTGCAAAACAACCTGAGGCCGCATGGCGATTTATCAAGTTCATGCTCAGCGAGGATGGATATCGTACATACAATATTGCCGCAAAGGAGTACAACGAGCGCCTCGGTAGACCATACGTATTTGGTCTTACTGCAAACGCAAAGATCAACGATGTTCTCCTAAAGGAATTTCCGCCGACACTTACCCGCCTTTACGCAGCGCAGAAGGCGTACATTGATATCCTCCCTAAGGCAAATTACCGACCAGTCACTTTTGTGGGACAAACCCTTTGGGATGCCCACGTTCGCGCAATGGAGCGAGCCGCGCTTGGTGAGCAGACGCCTGAAGCAGCACTCGCTGAGCAACAGGCTATAGTCCAAAAGGCACTGGATAAGGCAGAACAGCGGAATCATCTTCCGTTGTTCAATGCGACAGTCCCTTTGGTGATTATAGGTTTGATTACCGTCTCAGGAATCACCTATGGCTTTGTTCGGATGCGTAAAGAACTTGGCAGTTCAAGAATGGCAAAGCGGGATGCGTTGGCTGGTTATCTGATGGCCGGACCGTGGATTGTTGGATTCATCCTGCTTACCCTAGGGCCGATTGTGGCAAGCGCTTTACTCGCATTTTGCGACTACGACGTTCTGCATGCTCCACGCTCAGTAGGCTTTGGGAACTTCCAGGAGTTGTTTGTCGATGACCGGGAACTGTTAGTAAAAGGATTGAGCAACGTGCTTTACACAGCGCTTATTGGTATTCCTCTTGGAATGTCCACAGGGCTATGTATAGCCCTTTTGCTGAATCAAAAAGTCAAAGGAATGGCTTTTTACCGTACCGCGTTCTACATCCCAAGCATTGTTCCTGCCATCGCATCTGCTGTCCTGTGGATGTGGGTGCTGGCAGGTGATCCAAACAAGGGACTCGTGAACGCGCTTTGGAAGCAAACATTCACCGTTTGGTTCGATATTGTCCCACCTGGTTGGTTTGGAGTACCTGAATGGTCCAAGCCTGGCTTGATTGTGCAGGGATTATGGGGTGCTGGCGGTGGGATGATTCTTTGGCTCGCTGGCCTTCAAGGCATTCCAGTGTCATTGCAGGAAGCCGCCAGCATTGATGGAGCTGGCACACTGTCAAAGTTTAGAAACGTGACGTTACCGCTGCTAAGCCCATACATTTTCTTCAACCTCATCATGGGAACTATCGGTGCAATTCAGGAATTTGATCGTGTTTACGTGATGGCAGGTGGAGATGGTGGAACGGGACCAGGGGACAGCTTACTCATGCCCGTTTTGCTCCTCTTCAATAATGCGTTCCGTTACTTCAAAATGGGGTATGCGTCGGCGCTTGCTTGGATTATCTTTGTTGTTATCCTTCTTCTGACTCTCCTCCAATGGGCTGGTCAAAAGAAATGGGTTCACTATGAGGGAGATGCAAGGTAATGCAACAACTATTTTGGTTGGTTGCCATCGCCGGTGCACTGGTGGCATTTGCTTTTGCGATAGGTGCACTCATTGCTACCGTGCGACAAAAGTCATTGTCCGCTGGCGCGTTCGCGGTGGCGTTAATTGCATCGCTTCTGATACTTGCGTTTGGTGTCAGGCATAATGTAGTGCTGGTCGCTGGCGACATCGCTGCATGGATCGTTGCAATGAGGATTCTCAAAGCGACAACCCGTAATAAAGATCATGCATCTGATATTGTGCGACTCTCCGCTACGCACATGGTCCTGCTCGCTGGAACATTTTTGTTTGTCATCCCGTTCGCGTGGCTGGTTTCGACAAGCCTCAAAAGTGATGATGAACAGGCAGTCTTTCCTCCGGTATGGATTCCTACCCAGCAGGTGCTGGTGCATTCTGTCAAACGCCCGGATGGAACACCTGGTCGACTTTCAACCATGAAGGATGGCAAAGAGGTCGTCGAGTTTGAAGAACTACCATCTGGCGACATCAAGGTTGCACCATTGCTCCCTGATGGCACTGTTGACAAGGCAACCGTTATTGTTTCGACGAGAAGCGAGCTAACCAAGGTCCGGAGGATTGAGCCTCGCTGGTTGAACTATGTGGAAGCACTCAAGTATCTTCCACCAGACACTTTCTACGGGTGGACATTTCTGAAGAATAGTCTAATCCTTACGGTTCTCAGTGTGCTTGGAACGGTGCTATCTTCATCTATGGTTGCTTACTCGTTCGCCCGCCTAAGGTGGCCCGGACGGGAGGGGTGGTTTAAGGTGATGCTTGCAACGATGATGATTCCAGGTGCAGTCACGTTGATGCCACAGTTCCTTATCTTCAGGTCTCTTGGGTGGATTGATAGTTTGCGACCACTTTGGGTGCCAGCGTTTTTTGGATCGGCATTCAATATCTTTTTGCTACGTCAGTTTTTTCTCGGCATCCCAAATGAACTCGAGGATGCCGCCAAAATTGACGGTTGTGGGCCGTTTGCAACCTATTGGAAAGTGATGTTGCCACAGGTCAAGCCGGCGTTGGCGGCAATCGCGATTATGGCGGTTTTGGCCGCGTGGAATAACTTCCAAGGACCGCTGATATACCTGACCAGCCCTGAGCAGATGCCGATGGCTTACGGCCTGCAGCTATATCAACAAGACCATGCCGGAGAGCCTGGTCTGATGATGGCTGCATCAACAATGGTAGTCCTCCCAATCGTTGTCCTCTTCTTTTTCTCGCAACGATACTTTATCGAGGGTGTATCGCTGTCCGGGCTTGGCGGGAGATAACTGTATTGATGACGACCATCAGCATGGTATAATCAACAGCGTTCGGGGGATTAGCTCAGCTGGGAGAGCGCTTCAATGGCATTGAAGAGGTCAGCGGTTCGATCCCGCTATCCTCCACTCGAACCGGGTAATCACGATTACCCGGTTCTTTGTTTAAGAGGAAAGTCGTACGATGTCCCGATCACTCATTTGGTTTCGACGCTCGTTGCGTCTGGATGACTTACAGGCCTTTCGATTGCCTGTTGAACAAGGACATGAAGTTGCTTGCGTTGTTGTTCGAGACAATACGCACAGAATCGGAAATGGATCGTTTTCTGATCGCACGAACCTTTACGACGATGCATTGGCTTCATTGGCAGCGGATTTGTCCGATATCGGTGGAAAGCTGTATGTCATTGACGGGGATCCGGTCTATGAAATTCCAAGAGCCTTAGTCGCGAACAGTTTTACACACCTCTGGTTTGCCGATGAAATCGAACCAGCTGGAAGTACCCGTGATCAACGGGTGCTCACGGAAGCTATCAAACTGGGCGTGAAGGTTCATACAACGTGTGACCAATACCTGTATCTGCCAACTACATTTGAAACCGGTACAGGAAAGCCATACAGTGTGTTCACACCATACAAGAAGCGTTGCTTGGCTCAGTTGCCTGGCAAACC
>JBJTQN010000252.1:0-3855 GCA_046075665.1 Armatimonadota bacterium
CCGTCTCTTAGACTCTTGGTCTTTTGATCGTTTCAGCCCTCCACCGCCGACTGATTACCGCCAACTTCCTACATTTCCACATTTAACTTTTTACTGCAGCCCCGCCGCAACTCGCATGTCACTACCTGCTAATTCAAGCACCACCGCACCCGAACCGGAGTGGACGAAAATCATCGAGCCGCAGCACCGGCTCATCCACGTCGACTGGAAAGAGATTTGGCAATACCGCGATCTGATCTATCTTTTCGTTAAGCGCGACTTCACCGCCCAATACAAACAGACCATTCTCGGTCCACTCTGGTTTCTCATCCAGCCAATCCTTTCCTCGTCGATCTTCACTATCGTCTTCAGTCAGATTGCGGGACTGTCGACCGACAAGATCCCGCCTTTTCTATTCTA
This sequence comes from Armatimonadota bacterium, assembly GCA_046075665.1. GTDB lineage: Bacteria > Armatimonadota > Armatimonadia > Armatimonadales > Armatimonadaceae > CAIRTT01. The sequence goes on from JBJTQN010000252.1 coordinate 400, forward strand.
CATGGCGGGGCTGGTCGCATGGGGATACTTCGCCGACTGCCTGAACAAAAGTGCGGGCACTTTTTCCTCAAATGCCAGCATCTTCAGCAAAGTTTATTTTCCGCGGCTGACTGTGCCGATCGCCAATGCAATCACAAACCTGCTGACCTTTGGAATTCAGCTTGGACTATTTCTCTTCGTCTGGGTCGTCCTTCTATTGAAGGGTGCGCCCATTCATCCACAACTTGCCATCGTTTTCTTGCCCTTGCTTCTGTTGGAAATGGCCCTTCTTGGAATCGGCGTCGGCTGTCTGATCTCGTCGTACACAACGAGATACAAGGATCTATCAATGCTTGTTGGATTCGGCGTGCAACTGTGGATGTACGCTAGCTGTGTTTTCTACCCGCTGTCCAGCGTGCCGGAAACCTGGCGCTGGGTCCTCGTGCTTAATCCTATGGTCCCGATCATTGAAGGCTTCCGCTACGCGTTTCTCGGTGCGGGCATCGTCGAGCGTTGGCAACTATGCGTCGGCTTCGGCGTAAGCTGCCTGATCTTTTTGATCGGTGAAATGGTCTTCCGTCGCACTGAAAGAACCTTTTCCGATACAATTTAGTTGCGTGTATTGTGATGAGTATAAAAATATTGATAAAACAGATCCTTCACACCTTTATCAGCCCTCTGTAGCAAATCACGTTTGGCAATCTCAATCCAAGACATATCTCAAGCCTAGGCCATCAGGCGATTTGCAAAGACACGAAATTCTATACCAGTGCACTGCTTTGCAGTGCTTGACTTGATCTACAAAAGACACGGACTCATCTGCCTCGCAATGCGGAAGAGACCTCTCGCGCCTAAGTCTGAATAAAAAAGACCCAATCAAACATTAACAATTTTCCGTTCGCCTGATGTTACACCGTCAAATAGCCCGCTACTTTCTTGCTTACAGCCAACACTTTGTCCGATACAGCTCCTTGGGTTCGCCGATATTTGTGGTCGGCTGTGGACATAGCGGCACGTCTCTGCTTTTGGCCATCTTAGGAGCGCATCCGCTAATACACGCCATTGCAGGCGAAACCTACGCCGCCAGTAATCGAAATAGGAAGCAGCTTGAAAAAGCTGTCAGGACTTTCAATGCGGAAACAATCTTATCGGGCAAGAAAAGATGGGCCGAAAAAACACCCAAGCACATTATGGTGATCAGGGAAATCCTGGACTGGATCCCAGGCAGCAAGATTGTCCTCGTCATCAGGGATGGACGAGATGTTGCATTATCAATCTCCCGGCGGACCGGTAGCTTGCGCAAAGGTATTGAGCGATGGGTAAACGACAATGCTGCAGCCGAGCCGTATTGGAACCATCCACGCGTATACAAAATAAAATACGAAGATATTGTCGGTGATTTCAACCACAGTATACGCGGACTAACATTGTTTCTGGAGGAGACATTCTGCCCGGAAATGGCCAACTTTCACGAGCAAGAGCGTCATTGGTATAGCCCTCGGATTTTTAAGCCCGAGGAATACTCAACAGACTCCCATCGGGAGTTTCGCAATTGGCAAATTAATCAGCCGCTGTTCAACGGCAGCGGTAATTGGAAGAACTCACTTAACGTGGAAGACCTAAGAATGATCAATGACATCGGAGGCGAAATGCTCCGTAGAACGAGGTACCCCGCCGAATAACGCCGCTCGATGATTTTTGAAGTTTGTAGCTTCTGAGCAGCAGCGCAAACGTAGTTTTAAGTATACCCACGCAGCCATGTCTACCGTCGTAAGTATACAAAATGTCAGCAAAAAATACCGCTTGGGGGTCATTAATCGCGACATGCTCTACAAAGATCTGCAAAGTCGATGGGCGATTTGGCGAGGGAAGCCTGATCCAAACGCTATTGGCACGCATCATGCCGTCCGTCTCGAGCAGGACGGCGAGTTCTGGGCGCTTCGAAACGTAAACCTCGAGATCGAGCAAGGTGAAATCATCGGTATTATTGGTTCTAATGGCTCCGGAAAATCCACGCTCCTGAAAATTCTTAGCCAAATTACAGCTCCCACCGAGGGCCAAATCAAAATCAATGGCAGTGTCGCAAGCCTGTTGGAAGTAGGAACCGGCTTCCACCAAGAGTTGACAGGTCGAGAAAATGTATTTCTTAACGGCGCTATACTGGGCATGAGTAAAGCAGATGTCGCGCGAAAATTTGATGAAATCGTGTCATTCTCGGAAGCCAACGATTTTATAGACACGCCGGTAAAAAGGTACTCTAGCGGAATGCGCGTGAAACTGGCCTTTTCAGTAGCTGCGCATCTAGATGCGAACATTTTGGTGGTGGATGAAGTGTTGGCAGTCGGCGACAGCGCATTCCAACAAAAGTGCATTAAAAAGATAAGTAGTATCAGTGAAGACGGCAGAACGATAATGTTTGTCAGTCATAATCTTGGTATACTCGCGAATCTCTGTACCTCTGGCGTCGTGCTTGAGGCGGGCACAGTTGCTAAGCGGAAATGCGAGATCGCCAGTGCTGTGGGATTCTATGCAGATCAGATTGCTGCTGCTGCCGGTCAAGATTTTTCAAGAAGAGGTGTCAGATCTGAAGACGCATCCTTGATCATCGAAAAAGTATCCTTCCACAATGCGGACGTTTTGGCGGGGGAATTCATCGCATCGGGCGACGACCTCGCAGTCAGCATTGAGTATGAGTGCAACGCCCCAACCGGCCTGGAATGTGTGGACTTTCGGCTCCAGCTCAACGAGGCCCGGAGGGGATTTGCTGCCAGATTCTCCAGTGGGGTCTGCGGACGGCTTTATTCCCTGCAAAAAGGAAAAGGAAGAATTATGTGCAGAATTCAAAAAGTGCCACTGTGCGAAGGCACATATATTGTCGATGCCGTAGCAAGGTCAGGGGGCATTGTTGTGGACAGGTTCCCCGGCGCTGCAAAAGTAATGATTGCCAAAGGCGACTTTTTCTCGACAGGGGCCGCGGTCGGAAGCGATGCGGGATTCCTTGTTGAACAAAACTGGGAGTAGTCTTGTGCCAAAAATCATAAATTACTTGCGGCAGCTTTCAGGAACATTGGAACCCGATTTCCTACACAGGTTTCGCTGCCTTGGTGAATGGGGAAGAATATATCATTTACATGTAAGAAAAACTGGCGGGACGTCGCTTAATTACATGTTTATCGCACTTGCCAGCCCTTCTCCACAGGAGGTCTACCGAAAACTCTGCCGCAAACCTAGCCACAGCTTGACGATAAATGGCGCCATTTATACTGGATGGGACAAAGCCAAAATCTGCAAAGGCGACTATTTTTATGCTTTTTCGCACCACCCTCTGCACCGTTTGCGTTTGCCTGCGAGCACATTTGCCATCACGTGCTTCCGAGACCCTGTGGAGCGGGTTGTCTCGCTGTACCAAATGCTTTCCCATTACCGCGACACCGGAGTTAATCATCCCTGCATGGCAGAACAGGGACCCTGGCTGGG
>JBJTQN010000253.1:0-17949 GCA_046075665.1 Armatimonadota bacterium
GGTACTTGCAGCATCTCGAGAGCGTGCCCATCAAAGTCCTCGGGACCGTAAAGGGCTACACATGGAAGCCAGTACCTGAAGCAAACATCGTCGATAGGCTGGTCAACCAGACGCTGAAGCAGCTCTCGGTGACGGCAAGCCCAACGTGCAACGACACGACTTTTCTCCGCAGGGTCACGCTCGACCTGACTGGGATGCTCCCACGCCCGGATACAGCACGCGCATTTGCAGCAGATAAAGCACCTGACAAGCGTAAACGAATGGTGGATTCGCTTCTCGCTTCCGATGCCTTTGCACGGTTTTGGGCGCTCAAGCGCGCCGACTTGCTGCGTGTGACCGATGAGCGGATGCCACATGGCAGAGCAGCCCTTCTTACCAAGTGGCTGGCGGATGGTTGGAAAGCCAACCGCCCAGCAGATGTCGAAGCGAAGGCGTTGATAGCCACCGATGGCGACACGCGCATGTCACCACCTGCCAACTATCTGGTAGCCGTCACCACCCCGGATGACCGTACGGAAATGACCGCACAGACATTCATGGGCACGCGCATCAACTGCGCAAAGTGTCATAACCATCCCTATGAAAAATGGACGATGAATGACTACTACTCGATTGCGGCAGCCTTTGCGCGCACCGAAACGGATGGCTTTACCGTAACGAGTATGCCTGCGGGTGAAACCAAACATCCGACGAAGGGGCGGATTATGCCGCCATACGGCGCCGCGAAGGGAAGCGAGCCGGCGAATCGTCGACAGACCTTTGCGAGGTGGCTGGCATCCCCTGCAAATCCCCTCTTCGCACGCACCGAAGTCAATCGCATCTGGGCTGAGCTGTTCGAACGCGGCATTGTCGACCCTGTAGATGACTTCCGGGCATCCAACCCGCCAAGCAACGCTGCGCTGCTCGATATGCTCTCAAAGCGCCTCGAGACAAATGGCTATGACCGCAAAGACATCATCCGACTGATCTGCAATTCGCAAACCTACCAGCGAAGTAACATCACCGATGCGTTCAATAAGAACGACGATGCCCTGTTCTCACACGCAAAGCCGCGCCTCCTGTCGGCGGAACAGCTCCTCGATGCAATTGGCGTCGTAACCGGCGATATCAAGACGGACACCGACTTGGGTCCCGTGTTGCGCACGCTGACATCGGATATTGATGCCACACGGGCGAAGCTTGCCGGTGGCTACGCAGCGTGGCTGGATGGACAAAAGGCCCGCTATGCTTCCGTAGCCGTTGTTGCAGAGCCGTGGGAGCTCTATGCACAACCAGCGGGCAGCATCGGGGATGCAGTACCTTTCAAAGACATCACCAAAATGCCACAGACGAGCTGGTTACAACGGGATGACATTAAGGACAACCAGGATGTCCGCTTTGGCCACATCAAGGGCGGGGTTTACTGGGTCCGCCGGGTGATTAACAGCCGCGGGGCGCAGACGATGGATGTCAATATCTTCCCAGCTGACCGCACGGCCGTTTGGGTGAATGGCGAAGTCGTTCCTCGCGGCGAGCGGGAAAAGCGCAGCCTTCCTCTCAAGGAAGGCATCAACACCGTTTATATCCGCTGTGACATGCCAGACCAGTTCCAGCCATTTTGGATGCGTTATCGGGACACCTGTGATGTCGATATGTCCATTAGGGCATCAATTCGCCAAAACAAGAACTCGGATGATGCTCTTTTGGCAGCCTACGATAAATCGGATGGCAATCTGCGCGGACTGTTACAAGATCAGAACGCGTTCCTAAAGTACGACCGCTATGCCACGCAGCGCTCTGAGCCACGACCGACACAGTTCCTCGCAGCATTTGGCCAGCCAAAGCGGGAGACAGCTTGCGCGTGTGAGCGCCAGACAAACCCGACGCTTTTGCAGGCCCTCGAACTCCTAAATGGCAGTGAGACTTACCAGCGCCTTGGCAATATTTCGGCAACGTATTCCGCACTTGATGATTCGGCATTTGTCGAGCGGATTTACCTGACGGCGATGAGCAGGATGCCGGTGGCGAAGGAACGCGATACCGCACTTGCCTTCCTTACGAAAGCTGGAGACAAGAACAAAGGACGCATCGACTTTGTCTGGGCCCTGCTCTCCACCAAGGAATTTCTGTTCCAGCACTAAGAGGGATATCCGATGAAATTTGACATCAAACAAACACTGCTCAAGGCAGCGACCGCAACCTTTGCCGTTTTCGCCGTATCCCAGGCTCAGGTACGTGCGGAACAAAATTTCGTTCAGGACATCGCGCCGATTGTCGTCAAGAACTGCATCGCCTGTCATGGCGAGCGTACCGCACTCGGCGGCTACCGGATGCATACCCTCGAAGCGATGATGCGTCCGGGGGCGAGCGGACGCTCTCCAGTAGCTGCCCGCGATTCCGAGCACTCCCTGATTTACAGCCGGATGGTCACGACTGAGCTGGATAAGCGCATGCCTCAGGGTGGAGAAAAGCTGCCTCCCGTCATGGTTAATGCGATTCGGATGTGGATAAACGAAGGTGCGAAAGCGCCAGGCGTTGACCCTAAGGTTCCATTGGTCAAGCTGATGGGCCCGCGGAGCCATCCAGCTGCGCCTGCAACCTATGCAGCCCCTCCTCCGCTTGCTGCGGTCGCGTTCAGCCCGGATGGAAATACGATAGCAACAGGCGGTTATCGTGAAGTCCTGCTTTGGAATCGGGCCTCTGGATTGCTGGTGAGACGTATTGGCGGTGTCCCGGAACGCATTCGGGCCATTCAGTGGTTGAACGCGGATCAGTTAGTGTTCGCAGGAGGCATTCCCGGAGAATATGGGGAAGTCGCGGTCATCAGTGCCAAGGCTGGAAGACGCACCGGGGTACTGGCAACCTTCCCGGATGTCGCATCTAGTGTGGCGGTCAGCCCGGATGCCCTTCGCGTAGCGGCAGGCTGTGCGGATGGCAGTGTTTTCTGCACTGAGCTTGCGACCGCTCAGCAAATTTGGACGAGTAAAGTTCACGCGGATCAGGTGACCGGCTTGGCATTTTCGGCAAATGGTCAGTTTGTGGCGAGCACCGGCAGGGATAAGGTTGTGAAGGTTTATGATGCCTTGGATGGCACCCTCTATACAACCTACAACGGGCATAACCGGAATAATGGCCGGTATCGAGGACAAGCACCGGTGTTCGCAATTGCCCCTGATAGCGTAGCAGGATTTGTAACCGTTGGTGGCGGTCAGTGGGTCCAGACTTGGAATCCGGAAAAGGCCAAGGCTGAGACGGGAGATGCCGGCGATATGGAGACCCGCTTCTTTACACAGGGGCACACGCGCTATGCTGAGCATGGGCTAACCGGGGATGTTTTTGCGATGGCGGTTGTCGGGACAACTGCCTACGTCGCTGGCGAGGGTGGCGTTGTTCAAAGGGTGAGTCTGGCATCGGATGAGAAGTCGAAGGAAGTGGGCAAGCAGGCCGATTGGGTTTACGGACTTGCGGCGAGCCCAGATGGCAAATGGTTAGCGGCCGTTGGCTTTAAGGGAGTTCTGCAGCTGATTTCAACAGATAGCACAGTACCGGGAACCGCTTGGACCGCTGCGCCCGTAGCATTAACAACACCGAAGCCGAGGTCGAAACATAAGTGAGTAACCAACCCGAGTTTGATGTCACATTAGGACATAAAAAGTTTGCACCGATGGCGTTTAACAGAGCCTGGGATTTCATCGACTTGGCATCGCGTACAGATGATGATGTTCGGCAAATGTTGGATGCAGCGCACGCTAGCAGCTGGCACTGGCGCCACCGCGAGGATGCGAATGCTCAGAATCGCTCAATCGCAGACTGGCAGCTGAGCCGGGTCCATGCTCTTGCAGGCAACGGTGCGGTAGCACTTGACTATGGAAATCTTAGTCTAATAACAGCGAACGAGACAGCGCTGCCATTCTTTATTGGCTATGCATACGAAGCCATCGCTCGTGCACACTGGGTGCTTGGTAACCTGGATGATGCCCGTACAGCGCTTGCGGCAGCAGAAGAATTCCTCCAACAGATTCCGGTAGAAGAGAACAAAGCACTTTTACGACCAGATTTGGATGATATTCGTACGAAAGTCGGCGCCTAGGCGAGAGCAACGGGGCGTAACCAGCCGACTTTGTTCTTTTAGGCAGGTAATACGCGAGCAGTTACTTCCCTGTTGGTTATTCCTGACTAACTCAAGAACGAGCAGCCATCACTGATGTCTCTCAACACGATTGGGTATCGGGTAACCGTAGAATGGCCCCCCAGTGATCCTACGTTCCATCTGCTCAGCAAAAATCCACCGCGCAACTGTTACGAGCGCAAATGTCGACTACATCGGAAGCATCCTCCTACCGCCCGACCTGATGGACCTCGTCGACATCGTTGAAGGCCAACAGGTCGCCGTCTGGGACATCACCAATGGAGCCAGACTCGAGACCTACGCCATCCGTGGAGTCGATGGCAGCCGTGATGTCATCATCAACGGCGCAGGGGCGCACATGATTCATTCTGGAGATTAGGTCATCATCGCAGCGTTCGTCCTAACGGATGAAGGCATCAAGCCAAAATACATTTTAGTGAATAATGACAATGCATTCGATGCGTGGCTTGTCGGCGACGGGAATCTTGGCTTGGAAATGCCGGAAAGTAATGCATCGTGAAACGCCTGATTAAGCTCTGCGTTGCGGCGATGAGTGGCCATCGCATCGTGATGCTAACGGCGTACGATGCGTTGTTTGCTGGATACGCTGCGACATCGGATGTCGACATTCTGCTTGTTGGTGACTCCCTCGGGATGGTCATCCAGGGGCACACGGACACCTTACCCGTCACCATTAATGACATTGCTTACCACACTGCGTCCGTTGCCCGTGGGAACACCAATGCTGTCATCCTCGCTGACTTGCCGTTTGGTACCTATCAGGCATCGGTTGAGGATGCGATGCGTGCCGCGGCCACACTGATGCAAGCCGGGGCTCACGCCGTAAAACTTGAAGGTGGTATTGCGATGGCTGAGACCTTTGAGTTCCTCGTAAAACGGGGGGTTCCTGTGGTCGGTCATATCGGCATGACTCCGCAATCCGTGCATTTACTTGGTGGCTTTCGGGTACAGGGCCGTACAGATACGGCTGTCGCACAGCTAGAAACCGACTTGAGCGCAATCACAGCTGCCGGCGCATCGATGGTTGTGCTCGAATGCGTCCCGGCAGCTGTCGGAACGCTGCTTTCGAGCCAAAGCTCAGTGCCGGTGATCGGAATCGGAGCAGGCCCGGATACCCACGGACAAGTGATGGTCCTCCACGACATCCTCGGCTGGACCAGCGCATCGCCAAAATTCGCACGTAACTTCGAACCGGGTGCCACCAGCGTTCAGGATGCCATTTCTTCCTACGTGGCCGCAGTTCGGGAAGCAACCTTTCCCAATGAGAGCGCGTGCTACGTATGACAGTCTGTCAGTCTATTGATGAACTCCGTGCATTGCGCCGGACGCTGTCAGGAAGCGTCGGTTTTGCCCCTACTATGGGCAACATCCACGATGGTCACATCGCGTGTCTGAAATCTGCACAGCGCTCGTCGGACTATTCCGTCGTCAGTATCTTTGTGAACCCTACGCAGTTTGCTCCCACGGATGATTTTGCAAAGTATCCCCGCACACTGGATGACGATCTCAAACTCCTGGCTGCAAATGGCTGCGATGCCGTTTTTGTGCCAACGGTGGATGAAATGTATCCAGCGAGTGCATCCACGAAGGTGATGGCTGGCTCGATGGCGCAAGGCCTCGAAGGTGACTTCCGGCCGGGCCACTTTGATGGCGTTGTGACCGTGTGCCTAGAGCTCTTTCAGATTGTCCAGCCAACAAACGTTGCCTTTGGCAGTAAAGATTTACAACAAATGCGCGTGATTCAGCAGCTGATACGGGACTTCAATCTGCCGATTCATCTGGATGCTGTTCCAACAATCCGTGAGCCAAATGGCCTTGCGCTCAGCAGCCGCAACCGGTACCTGACTCCAGCGGCAAAAACTAAGACGAGTGAGCTCAATCAAGGGCTTCAGGACACGTTACAGCTGGTCGCGGCCGGAGTAGCCCCCAAAGCAGCCGAGTCAAAAACGATAGCGCACCTTACGGAGCAGGGTTGGGTGGTGGACTATGTCGCTATCCGGGATGCGATGACATTACAACCGATAACGAATGCCACGTCGGAAGTCGCTGTCCTTGGAGCCGCTCGGCTTGATGGCGTACGGCTCATTGATAACATCACCGCAAACTACAGTTAACTTGCCACTGGTTTTCTTGCGACCAACTCACTCACCAAAAAGCTCAAAACGTGCTGAGCGGCGATTGTCTTTGTTGCCGGGGAGATATGCCTAACAACGGACTGTCCGTTACAGAGCACTAGCTCCGTCGTGTCGGAGCCAAATGCTCCATGCTGAATTGAGACATTGTTGCCAACAACAAAGTCACAACCCTTTTCCGCGCATTTACGGATAGCTTCCGGCACAGGATCTCCCACCTCCGCCGCAAACCCAACTATCACCTGATTCTGTCGACGGTCGGTAACTAGGGACTGAAGGACATCCGGGTTCTCGATGAGCTCAAGCACGTGAGCCCCCGATGACTTCTTGTACTTACCATCCAGCGGCTTAGCCACCCGGTAGTCTGCCGGCGCAGCGGCCATAATGACCAAGTCAGCCGTCTTCGCGATGGGCTGCGCAGCATCGAGGAGATCCTTTGTCGTGATTACATCAATGCGGTGGATACCAACGGGCATTGGGACAACTCCTGGTCCGCAAATGACATCAACCGCTGCGCCAAGCTCAAGGGCTGCCTTCGCTAGCGCCGCTCCCATTTTGCCAGAGCTTGCATTGCCTACATAGCGGACGGCATCGATTGGCTCCCGGGTTCCACCAGCCGTAATCAAAACACGCATCCCCTTTAGAGGGAAGCTCTGTTGGGCGGTAAACAAATCGCATAGAAACGCCAGGATGTCCTCTGTTTCGGCAATTTTGCCATCCCCGACAGCCCGGCAGGCCAGCTGCCCATGACGCGTCGGGATAAAGCGGACACCCCGCTCCGCTAACAGAGCGACATTTGCTTGGGTTGCCGGGTGCTCCCACATTTGCGTGTTCATCGCCGGGCTCACCGCAACCGGAACCGTGGATGCAAGGCAGGTTGCAGCCACGATGTCGCTGCAGAGGCCATGGGCAAGGTTTGCTAACGTGTTTGCGGATGCCGGTGCGATAAGAATGATGTCGGTTTCCTGCCCACGTGTGATGTGAACAATTCCGGTTGAGCCGCCATCGTCTTCAGAAAGGGATGCGTAACAGGGCTGACCGGACAGCGTCGCAAGTGTCCTTGGATGAAGAAATCCGGTCGCACTCTCGGTCATTAATGGAAGCACTGTTGCACCGGCTTGGACAAGCTTACTGCAAATGTCAGCGGCCCGATAGGCGGAAACGCTACCCGTTGCGCAGAGGGTGATGCGCTTGCCTACGAGTGATGCGTAATCTGCCATATGCCATGATTCCTGTCAAAGGTCACCACGGCATCCGCACTGTGGCGGGCGTGGGATGTCTCATCAGCATACGTCTTTTCATTGATGTTGACCCATGCATCCTCGATACGCTGATGTTGCCCGGGAAAGTGGCGAAGACAGCGCTCCAAAAACCACGCATAGACTATCTCAGAATCGACCGCATCGAGAAAAATGCGAAAGTCAAGTGCTTGTTCAACCTCTGGATGCGCTACAAGGAGGCCCTCTACAATCAACACATTGGTGGGTTGCAGCATCACTCTGTCGGGCAGGCGATCGTAGACTTTGTGGTCGTAAACCGGAACAAGGGTTTCTCCCCCAAACGCCCACACATCGATATCAGCGAGGAAGCCAAGCACATCGTGCGTTTGAAAGCGCCCCTTCTTCGACATCAGGTCCCAGGCCTCAAGCTGCGCTGTCGGGTAGATGTAACCATCCGTGTTCAACACAACAGAATGACACCCGGCTTCGTTCAGTGTGGCAGAGAGGTTTTGCGCAAAGGTTGACTTTCCGACCGCCACGCGCCCCGTAACCCCAACCCTCACTGGTACGCGCAGTGCTTTGATACGTTCAACGAGAGATGTGAGCACGGAGGTCATCTTACCCAGTCGATGACAAGGTCGTGAAGATTTTGCTTAACAGTGCTTACCATTGGGTGATCCGGCAAGATTACGACGAATCACACCGAATAACCCACATTGTCCCTTGACACGATCACGTGTTATCCACTAAGGTTTACCCGTGAGTAAAGAAAATGACATCGGACTCCGTGCCCGGCAGCGGATGGAGCGGCGTTGCTCGATCATGCGTGCTGCGGCAGAGATGGTGGATGCCATCGGCTACGATGCGCTGACCATGGATCAGCTAGCCGAGCATGCGGGGATAACCAAGCCCACACTTTACGCCTACTTCCCCAACAAGGAAGCGCTAACTGTGGCGAGTATTGTTGACAAAATGGCGCAGGTTGCAGAGTGGCTGGATGCTCAGGCACAGAATGAATCTGCGGATGTACGCTTACGCAACCTTCTCCGGCATATTCTAAGCACACGCTTCATCGATGGCGAACGTCCGCTCGTTGGGGCTCTAACGCGTCATATTCTTGAGCACCCGGATTACATCGCCGCACACGGGCATATCCTGACAACGTTTACGGAAATCGTCCGCTGTGGGCAGGCGAACGGTGTCTTCCGCCAGGATGCCGACCCCGAGCTCTACGCCCGCACGTGCATCTCTATTTTCCGCGACCGCGAATACGACTGTCTGGCATCCCGTAGTCCGGAGGCTGCTCGTACGCTGGTTGACCAGCTGACCACCTACATGATGAAGATGATTGAAAGCAGGCTCCCTGAATGCCAATAGTGTTTGTTACACCGATTGCTGTGCAAGTGCCCCCGCCACCCGTAGCCTTCACTCTTGAAAGTGCTGTCGCAGCCAGCATTAAAAAAAGCGCTTCCGTTCAGATTTCTGGCAAAGTCATTGCAGCCGACCAGGCACGTGCCGGAATGGCCCGCTCGCAGGGTCGCATCCAGCTGAGCGGAAATGCCAACCTTTCGCGCTTTGATCAGGCAACCAGAATCGGCTTTGTCCCGGGAGCACCTCCGGTGCAAACATTGCCAAATCATCTCGAAACCTACCAGCTGACAGCGACCCAGCGTATCGATGTCAGTGGCCAGATTCGGATGTCCGTTTCTCAGGCTCAGCTACAACAGCTTGCAGATACGTATGCTGCATCCGGTGCCAAACGACAACGCGCTCTGGTCACCGTACAAACATACATTCAAGTGCTGAAGAGCAAGGCACGCGTACGCGCTGCACAGCTTGCGGTGAAGAGTGCGGAAGCTCATCTTGACCTTGCACAGGCCTTCTTTGATCAGGGCATCGGGCAAAAAGTAGACTTGTTACGCGCTAAGACTGCAGTAGTGGATGCCAATATTCAGCTCTCTACCATGGTGAGTGCCGAAGCCGCAGCGCGGACAACCTTTAACAACCTTGTGGATATCGACCTGAGTTCGGATGTTAGCCTCGCTCCAGTAAAACTTCAGGAAGTCCAGAAGCCAGTAGCAGAGCTTACCGATGGCGCATCGAAGTTACGTGATGACGTCCTTCGTGCAGAAGTCCTGACCCGTGCGGCTGAGCTTGGAATACGCCTTGCCGGGGCGGCGAATAAACCCATTGTTGGAATCCAGGCGCAGGCCACACAGTACCCAACATTCTCATTCCAGACGCCTCGTGAACGCGTCGGGTCCGTCTCAATCGGAATTACGATTCCAATCGTGGATGGCGGCGCAACCGGTGCAAAAACCGACGAAGCCACTCATCAGGCAGCCGCAGCTCTGATTGAACAAACACGAATCCGAAATGCTGTGGCTCTCGATGTCACGCAATCACACATTGCCTGGGTGCACGCATTGTCGGTTGCAAAGGCAGCAAAGGAAGCCTTCTCCTATGCGACAGAGGCAAGAGACATCGCCGAGACCCGTTACAAGGGTCAAGTTGGAAGTTACCTGGACCTGCTTGATGCGCAGGTCGCACAGGTCCGTGCGGAAGCGATGGCGATAGACACAGAATTTGATGCCCGTTCTGCACAGGCAGCACTCATCAATGCCACAGGAGTACAGCTATGAGTACAGAACCAATCCCTATACCGCCAACCGCAAAGCGCAACCCGGATTCTGCCCGTGCCTTTGGCATTATCGCCGTCGTAGCCGGCCTCTTCTTTGGTGGACGTTACTACATTTGGTCGCAGACGCATGTTTCCACAGACGATGCCTACGTTACGGGCAACATCGTCCAAGTGAGTCCAACCGTGGCTGGAACGCTGTCTCAGCTGATGGTTGCCGAGGGCGATGCTGTATCTGCTGGTCAGGTGGTGGCAATTCTGGATGACACAGCGCAGAAGGCCGCATTACAGTCGGCGGAATCAGCCTTATTGGTGGCAAAAGGTAATGTCCGCCAGGCGGAGGCGCAGCTGACCTTACAGAGAGCCTCTGATACTGCAGCGATGGCAAAAGCACAGGCCGCCAAAAGCGTTTCGATGACGAAAGTCAAGGCTGCAGAAGCCGGGGTTAGGGCGACCTCGGATGACGCAGCGACGCGGATTGCAACATTGAAGGCAAGCGTTGCAGCGAGTGAAGCGGCGACCGCACAAGCAGTGGCAGCCCTTTCAGGTGGTCAGAGTCAGGCGGCGGCCGCGAAGGCAGTAGCGGTAACAGCGGCGGCGGCCGTACAGTCTGCTTCGGCGAATCTGGCGGCAGTCAAAGCCCGAATACCGAGCTTGGAAGCAGAACTCCAGCGCGCAGAACGTGATTTTGGGCGCTATACACAGCTTTACACAAAGCAAGCAGTCACAAAGCAGCAGCTTGAGGGCATGGCGAATGCAGTGACGCGTGAGCGTTCCGCTCTTGACGCTGGCACCGAGCAGGTTCGCCTTGCAGCAGCTCAGTTGAAGTCAGCCGAGAGTCAGGCGGTTGAGGCGCGTGAACGTGCAGCGGCGGCGGCGGCACAGGTCAAGTTTCTCGATGCCGCTGTTCGCACCGCACAAAGTTCCACCGAAGTAACCCGCGGCCAGCTCTCGACGGCTGTTGCCGGGCAGCGCCACGTTGATGTTGACATTGTCGGTGTGCAGACAGCGCGCGCAGCAGCAGATGTTAGCGATGCAGAAGCCCAAATCGTTGAAGCGGGCATGGGCCAGCAGGCGGTGCGTTATGTTGCGCTGGAAACGGCCAAGGATGCGGTTAGAACCGCAGAGGCAGGCGTCGTGACGGCGAAGGAAATGCTCAAGCGTACGATTTTGGTGGCGGCACAAAGCGGTGTGGTGTTGAAGAAGACCGCGAACGTTGGAGCCAGCATTGTCCCCGGTCAGACGATTTTGACGATTAGCCAAGGGGATGCTTTGTGGGTCACTGCAAACTTCAAGGAGACGCAAGTGCGTGACATGCATCCGGGGCAACCGGTTGATATCCACGTGGATGCGCTTCCTAACGCGAAAGTCGAAGGAGTGATCGCTGGAATTGGGACGGCCACGGGTGCGACGACCGCGATGCTGCCTCCTGACAACGCAAGTGGAAACTTCACCAAAGTCGTCCAGCGTATCCCTGTGCGGATTGCGATCACAAAAGCTGTACCCGGAATCCGGATGGGAATGAGTACAACAACAACCATCGATACCGCGGATAAAACGGACCATGCAGAGCGTATCCCTGCTGGATGGAATGGCAAGCCAACATCCAGCGGAAAACAATAAGTGGAAAAACCAGCGGCTGCGCCGCTCGACCCGGATGCCGGCGTCAGTCCTCATCGGTGGTGGATTTTCGCTGGACTCTGGGCTGCAGCGGTCATGGAGGTCCTCGACACGACGATTGTGAACGTGGCGATGCCTCAGATGGCGGGAAACCTCAACGCAACGCCACAGGAAATCGCTTGGGTAGCCACGGGGTACATCCTCAGCAACGTTGTTGTGCTGCCGATGACTGCATTTCTCGCGGGAGTGTTTGGGCGGCGAAACTACCTAATCGGTTCCATCGCGCTGTTCATCATTTCTTCGTTTTTCTGCGGAATTGCCACCAGGCTTGGTCAAATGGTGGTCTGGCGGATTATTCAGGGTGCTGGCGGAGCAGCGTTGCTTTCGACTGCTCAGGCAACGATTCGCGAGATTTTTCCCAGGGCGCAGCAAGGCATGGTGCAAGCGTTCTTTATGATTGGGATTGTGGTTGCACCAACGCTTGGTCCGACGCTCGGCGGATGGATTACCGATAACTACACCTGGGGATGGGTCTTCTTTGTGAATGTCCCGCTCGGCCTGCTCGCGATGTTCCCGGTTAGTGCATACTTACAGGACTCTCCATTTCATAACCCGAATGCAAGCAAGCGCCCTGACTGGCTAGGTATCGGACTTTTGACGGTTGGTTTGGCAAGCCTTCAGTATGTGTTGGAAGAAGGCCAAAAGGATGACTGGTTTGAGAGCGAATTGATCACCCGGCTTGCTGTGATTGCGGGCATTTCATTGATTTGGCTGATTTTCTGGCAGCTTAGTCCAAAAAACAAAGCACCGGTGATTGATTTTCGGGTGTTGAAAAACCACCAGCTTCGAATATCGCTATATTTGTTCTTGTCGCTTGGCTTCGGACTCTACGGCGGGCTGTTTTTGTATCCACTGTTTACGCAGAGCATTTTGCACCTGACGCCGACGGCGACAGGCCTCTCCCTCCTCCCCGGTGGCCTTGCGACGATTGTGGGCGTGTTGATCTGTGGGCGCTTACTCAGCGGTTCGATTGCTGACAAAGTAGACCCACGCGTGTTGGTTTTCATTGGCGTTGGCTTGTTCAGTACATCGATGTGGCAGCTCGGGCACCTAACAACGGCTACGGGGACAGATGACCTTACGTTTGCGTTGGCGGTGCGCGGGTTGGGTCTTGGTTTTCTTTTTGCGCCGATTAACCAGATTGCGTTTGCGGGGATGGAGCCTCACGAGACGCAGCAGGGTGCGGGGTTGATCAGTCTGACACGTCAGCTGGGTGGATCATTTGGGATTGCGGTTCTTGGAACACATCTCTCGGGGAGTATTAAGACTCACCAGAACCAGCTTGCGGATCACTTGTCTTTCGGAGGTGCGGCGCTCGGAGAGCGCATTCAGGGTGCAACGGGATTGTTGGTTGGAGCTGGGCATAGTCTTGCGGATGCTCAAAAAGCTGCGCCGGCGATTGTCCAGATGTTGGTCGACCGGGAGGCAGCAATGATGGCGTTCAACAACGGCTTTCAGCTAATTTTGGTGGCGTTCTTGTTTGCGGCTCCGATGGTGATGTTGCTTAGAAAGCCACGAATCGGTGGGCGGCCGGGAGGCTCTGGAGGTCACTAGCTTACCGCCCGGTAGCGCGAACTCAGCCCTAGCCCTTTTCGGAGTCATTCTGCGGTTCACTAGCGAGGAGAGAGCGTCGCCGTTTACGGCGGCGCGCTTTTCTTTTCCGATAGTTATCGAACAAGTAAGCACTCGTTCCAACGACAGCCAGACTTATGATTCCACCGATGATGTACATCGTCTTCGCATCTTCTACTGCAGCGGCTGGCGACTTTGGTACGAGTGTACCTTTGAAGCTGACATCCATGGCATCCCCATGTGTCCGCAGCGCTGCATTCTTGCCGTTTACATCCAGTTTCCATACATTGCCAGGAAGGTTTGTATCGCGTCCATTGATGATTGTTAGGGTGATTGGTTGCAGAGATTCTCCACTAAGCGGAAAGGAAACTCTGTTGCCGCCTACCTTTAATTTGTACATTCCGAGAGCAGCAAATAGATTCGTTGCCGACGGAGCGCCATCGATGACAGCGATTTCAACGGCGGTCACGCGAATGTTGGCGCCGGCTTTATCACCGGTGATACGGAAGGTTGCATCGATGTTGCCAGCGGCCATAGCGGAGGTGTCTTTGCCATGGAATTCAAACTCGTGGATGTCCGCTAGTATTGCCGATGAGCTTGACGCGAATACAGCGAGTGTTATTGCGGCGAGAGTTAATGCCCGCTGGACACATTTGTATGGCACTTGCATGATCATAAATGGTTCGTTTGCACCGCACAATGCACGGTCACAATATCTACGTACCCAAGAGTGGTATCAGAAATAACAGTCTATTGTCGGGTTAAGAAAAATTTAGAAATATTTGTATGTCTTACTCTCA
Organism: Armatimonadota bacterium; assembly: GCA_046075665.1. Classification (GTDB taxonomy): domain Bacteria; phylum Armatimonadota; class Armatimonadia; order Armatimonadales; family Armatimonadaceae; genus CAIRTT01. The sequence continues at coordinate 14,172 of JBJTQN010000253.1, forward strand.
TCAAACCATTCTTTTTTGCCGGATTGACAACCTGCAACGCGAACCTGAGATGTGATTATGGCAACGAAAATTACGTCGACTAGGATTTTTGTAGTGCTCCACTTTTATTGATGTGGTCTGAAGACGTTGTTGCCAGTTTGTATGTACATATCGTGATTTATACGGGTACAGAGTCACTTACTGTCTTCGGTAATCGATTAGAGCCAGAGGACAAATGTCACAGATTCCACGACATTTCCGTTGCTAACAGATCGTGTGAGCGATGACTTGTTATCTGACCGATTTCTCTTGCACTGTGTCATTAGGCAGACTGGTCGTCCTCTGTGATTTAGAGAGCTAACAGGGAGAGCCGACATACGCGCGGGCATCACTCAACTTCGTCGTTAGTCGAATGGCTCATTTTTTACTCCTTTGGTCAAACGACAGATTTACTTGAAGGCGGTTAACCTTTGGCTGGACACTGTCTAAACCGCGCATGTTGTCGGTAGGTTACTTACACCAGCCAAAGCACTTGGATAAGCAAATGCAAGCTCTTGGTTTCATTGACTGAAGGGTTGCGATCACTGGAGGACGTCACAGCCGACGAGCAGCCTACAGATTTACTTCAAGGCGGTTAACCTTTGGCTGGACACGTTCTAAACTAAAACTATCTCTTTCCAATAGTTTAACTATTTAGTGCAAAACTTTCGCGGCGGCAAACAGTCGCAAAAAAGCCCCAGAACACATACCTGCGCTCTGGGGCAGCACTTCCATCAATGCAAGCTTAGTCTTCGGTTGGCGCAAACCCGCGGCGCATCACCGATTCCGTGATTGTCCTTGGCACCAGGAACTGTAAGAGATAATCCGGTCCGCCCGCTTTACTTCCAACACCGCTCATCCTCGCACCACCAAATGGCTGACGATCCACAATCGCGCCCGTAATCTTGCGATTTATATACAAGTTCCCAACCCGCATCTCACGACGCACACGCGCAATGTTCTGTGGCGAACGGCTATACAAACCACCCGTCAATGCATAAATCGTGTTATCCGCAATGTCAAGCGCTTCATCAAGCGTGGCAACCGGCATTACCGCAACCACCGGACCAAAGACCTCTTCCTGACAGAGCTGCCCCTTTGGATCACAATCCTTTGCAATTACAACCGGCACGTAACAACCTTCCAGCCCCGCCGGCACCGTCTGCTCTCCAAGAAGCTTGCCTTCACGCTTCGCGATATCCGCATAGCGAAGCACACGCGCCTGCGCATCCCGGTCGACAACAGGAGGCATCGTCGTGGATGGGTCTTCGGCCGGACCAATCTTGATCGTCTTTACCGCTTCGGCTAAACGCTCACAAAATGGCTCGTACGCAGTCCCGACAACCAGCACGCGCGAACACGCAGAACACTTCTGTCCCGAGAAGCCCGTTGCTGACTGCAATGCACCAAGCACTGCCTCGTCAAGATCCGCGTCCTCATCCACAATAATCGCATTCTTACCGCCGAGCTCCGCGACTACGCGCTTGATTTCACGCTGCCCTGGATGCACATCCGCAGCGCTACGGATAATCGACAGTCCAACTGGACGTGACCCCGTAAATGCGATAACGGCGGTACGCGGGTCTCCCACCAGCTTTGGCCCGATGACCTCGCCATCCCCAGGGAGGAACTGCAAGACATCCGATGGACACCCGGCAGCAATCAGCAGCTTGTAAAGCTCATACCCAATACGGCTGGACTGCTCGGCTGGCTTCATGATCACTGGATTGCCAGCCACCAGCGCCGCAACCGTCATCCCAGCCAAAATCGCGAGTGGGAAGTTCCAGGGGGCAATCACCACCGCAGGGCCACGGCTCTCGTAGAAGTACTCATTCCACTCACCAGGGATGTTTCGCTTGCGTGGATTTGCCAAACGCTCCATCTCCGCTGCGTAGTAGTCACAGAAATCAATCGCCTCGGCCACATCGGCATCTGCCTCACGCCAAGGCTTGCCAACTTCACGCACCATCCATGCAGACAGAATAAAGCGGTTCTTACGCATCCCATCCGCCGTCCGGCGCAGAATATCCGCGCGTTCGGTGACCGGGACATCACGCCAGCGCTTGAATGATGAAGTACACGCCGTCAGCGCAAGCTCGGCATCATCCCATGTCGCATAGGAAACCTTGGCAACCACCGTCCCCGCATGGCTTGGGTCCTCACGGCCCACGACTTCACGCCCCTGCATCGGGATGCCATTAATCACCACAGGCACAACCTGCCCAAGCTCGGGAGTGATGGCTTTTAGCGCAGCGCGCATTTGCTCCTGCGTCTCAACCAATGCGAAATCAGCTTCAGGTTCATTGATAAACGGGGTCATGGATTCACTCTCATCAGGTAATTCCGCAGCCGACACATGCGATGGCGCCGGGATTTCAAAGGTATGTGGGGATGCAAGCAAAACGCTGGCATCGATGGCCTCGCCTGCCTTGCGGACAAAGCTGTCATTACTTGAGTTCTCTAGGAGACGACGCACAAGATACGCCATCCCCGGAAGGAGCTCGCCAAACGGGACATAGACACGAACACGCTCGCCTGCGGTGCAAAGTGCTCGCCCCATGGGCTCGCCCATGCCATACAAGACTTGGTACTCAACCGTTCGTGGCGGAAGCCCAAGTGCCTTTGCCTTCGCCTGAGCACGGGCTTGCGAACGGACATTATGGGATGCGATCGCTGGCCGCAAATGCATCCAGTTCTCAATCAAAAAGTCTTCACAGCGCTCAAAACAGGCATCGGTGAGCGGCTTGTACGGCCAAACAGGACACGGGTGACCGCGCTGAGCAGAAATAATCGTCTCGTAATCCCAGTATGCGCCCTTAACGAGGCGGACCCAAAATGGCGTGCCTCGCTCAATCGCATAGTCACGCAGTGAAACAAGGTCAGCCTCAGCCGATTTCAGATAGGCTTGGCATACGATTCCAGCGTTATCCCAGGTGCGGAATTCATCCATCAGGAACATCGTCCGGAAAATGTGAAATGTAACATCCCGGAAGTCGTTCTGCTCCATGTCGAAGTTGACAATAAAGCCCTTGTCCTTCGCGCTTCGGATGATTGGGAGCAAGCGCGCGATGACGGCTTCTGTTGTCGCATCACGGGCCATCGGGTCAAAGCGGGCGTACAGACTTGAGAGCTTGATGGAAACATTGACCATCGGGATGTCCCCCCAGCTCGCGGTATCCGTCTGCGCCTGACATGTCCAAGACTTGCTCGCGACCGCCAGGTCATCGAGGAGCTCAAGGTACTTCTTTTGGTAAGCGAGCGCTTCATGCTCACTGGTCACTGCCTCGCCGAGGAGGTCCATCGTGAATGTCAGGTTCTGCCGTCGAAGACGTTCGATGGCACTGGTGGCTTCCCGGCCATTCCGCCCGGCGATAAAGCGCTTGGCCATCGTGGTAGCGCCAATGCCCGTTGCGGTCTTGAGCGCAAGTCGTGCAGGCAGGTTAGAGCCAAGAAAGTTGATGAGCTGGGCGCCGCCTGGGGGCAGCTGGACATCCGGGCGCACCAGATACTCCGAGAGGTGACGCGCGACGGACTCAGGCGTTTTCAGCGCGGGCAGGGCATCCACAAAGCGAAAAAGCTCGACCTTTAATTTTTCATCCCGCATCGATAACTCCATCAGACGGTCGTAAAAGACATCACTGATACGCCCCTTTGTCTCCTGATTCCGGACTTCGGCGAGGAGGGATGCCCCTATAGATTGCAACGCGGGCTCGAGGGCAAGCGTCCCGGGGGATGGCCCGGTGCCAGAGGAATCGGTCAT
>JBJTQN010000254.1:0-5654 GCA_046075665.1 Armatimonadota bacterium
CGTCCTGAACCTCGACCAGGCGCCGGCTGCCGATGCCGTGGCTGCGGTGACCGGATGTCAGGGTGTCCGCTCGGCCCGGGTGGTCGAACTGCCCCCGGCCGGCCAGCTCCCGTCGTGGCTGGCCGCCGCCACGGCGGCACCGCGGGCCCGGCGGGGGGCGGCCCCGGCCGTCTGAGCCCGGTCCGCTGCCGGGTGCCCGGCCGGCGGGGAATAGTTGGAACAGCCCCGGCGGAACTCGTTGGCGAGGCCGCACGGGCGATCGTGCCGAGGTCCTGGCGCAGCATGCCGCCGACTCCCCCACCCGCCGAACGATTCTCGCTGAATATGTGGATGAACGTGCAGAGCGAGCTCGCTATGTTCGCCTGACGCTGACGGTGCGCAAGGGTGGAACGGAAAATCTGGACCGTCCAAAGGTTGCTGAAGTGATGGTTTTCGGCAAGCCTATTGCCAAACGATAGTCGCCGACAGCGCACGGGATGCGGGTGATATACTCGCATCCAAGCGGGCATTGCTGCCTTTCCGACCAATGCTGGTCGCACAGGGAAGGAGTGTGCCATGGGAATGTTTGCTGGGTATTCATCCGGTCGCAGCTTTGATGAGCTGATTGACGTAAGTGGACAGCCGCGTCCATATGCAAAAGTCTTAGTGGATGCCATTAATGACCTCGGCCCCGCAGAGTTCGAGCGTAGACAAGCGCTTGCCGACCTCAGCTTTGTCCAAAGTGGTGTAACGTTCACGGTCTACTCTGATGCACGAGGTACGGAGAAAACCTTTCCATTCGACCTCATCCCAAGGCTGGTTCCCGGCTCGGAATGGACCACAATAGAAGCTGGACTTGCGCAGCGTCTCACCGCTCTAAACCTTTTCCTCCATGATGTCTACCATGAGCAAAAAGTCCTGAAAGATGGCATCATCCCGCGGGAAATCGTCATCGCGGCAGCGCACTTTCGTCCTGAGTTCATCGGCGCCGATCCACCCGGCGGTGTCTACGTGCATATTGCGGGGTCTGATCTTATCCGCTCTCCGGATGGTACCTGGCAGGTCCTCGAAGACAACCTCCGGACACCCAGCGGCGTGTCGTATATGCTTGAAAACCGCGCAGTCCTAACGCGTATCGTCCCGGATATCTTCCGAAATCAACGCGTCCGCCCCATCCACCATTACGCTGCGCAGCTGATCGCAAACCTTAGGGCTCTTGCGCCAGATGGCCGTGACAACCCCAATGTCGTCATTCTGACGCCGGGGAGCTTTAACTCCGCGTACTTTGAGCACGCCTACCTCGCCCAGCAGCTCGGTGTCCCGCTGGTCGAAGGACGTGACCTCGTTGTCGCAGACAATATTGTCTACATGAAGACCACCCATGGGCTGAAACGTGTTGATGTTATCTATCGGCGCATCGATGATGACTTCCTCGACCCACTCACATTTAGACCGGATTCGGTGCTTGGCTGTCCAGGAATCGTGAACGCGTATCGCGGAGGAAATGTCGCTCTGGCAAACTCCATCGGGACCGGAGTCGCGGATGACAAAGTCGTGTATGCATACGTTCCTGAGCTGATTCGCTATTACCTCGACCAGGAACCAATCATCGGAAATGTCGAAACCTTCCTCCCATGGCGACAGTCGGAGCTTGATTACATCATTGATAACATCGGCAATCTCGTCGTGAAGGCCGCGAATGAGAGCGGAGGCTACGGGATGCTGATTGGCCCGAAATCATCCCTTGCTGAACAGGCTGAGTTCGCAGATAAAGTGCGGGCAAACCCGCGTAACTACATTGCACAGCCGCTGATCGAGCTCTCCACCGCCCCGACCTATGTCAATGGGGATGTCGATAGCCGCCACGTTGACCTGCGTCCTTTTGCACTCTATGGCCGCGATGGCCGTACAACCATCGTCCCTGGCGGCCTCACCCGCGTCGCGCTGACCAAGGGTAGCTACGTCGTTAACTCTAGCCAGGGCGGCGGCTCAAAAGACACATGGGTGGTGGATACGGATACGACCTCGGAGGTGCCAAATGCTGTCTCGTGAGGCGGATGCCTGTTACTGGATTGGACGCTACGTTGAGCGGGCAGAGGCCACGGCCCGAATGGTGGATGTCCATTATCACACGGCGCTTGAGTCTAACCGGACGCTGTTCGCTTGGTCGAGTTTGCTCAGCGTCGCGGATGCCGTGGAGGCTTTCAGCGAACGCGGAGTCCAAATGTCGGATGAAGCGGTTCTTGCCTACTTCTGCTTTGACCAAGATAACGCCGATTCAATTATCCGCAGCTGGACGGCCGCACGGGAAAATGCACGAACCATTCGGGATGAGATCGCATCTGAGATGTGGGAAGCGCTTAATGTTACCTACCTTGAGCTCGGTCGCTGGAACATTCAGCTCCTGCTGCGCCGTTCTCCATCCACATTCTTTGCCTATGTGAAAGAGTCGGCGCACCGCTTTCAGGGAACGCTTGACCGAACCCTCATGGATGGCGAAGCAAAGGAGTGGATAAACCTTGGGCGCTTTGTGGAGCGTGGCGACCAGACAACGCGCCTCCTCGATGTCAAATACCACGACCTTCTCCCGGCTTTGCAACAAACCCAGAGCGGAGGAGGAAATGTGCAGGCGCAGGCGCAGGTGAGTGTCCCGGATCCGTACGGTATTGGCGGCCCCTTGGATGAACATGGCTGGGCATCGATACTGCGGAGCGTCAGCGCTTTTGAAATGTTCCGAAAGACCCACCGTGATGGCATCACGCCCACAAATGTCGTCGACTTTCTGGTACTGAACGCACGCTTCCCCGCTAGCATCCGATATTGCATCGCCCAGTCAACGCAAAGTCTGAGCCGTATCAAAGCTGCGGGAGCCACCCCACGTGGCCACGAAGCAGACCGTATCGCTGGGCGTCTGCTGGCTGATCTGACATACACACAGGCCAATGAAATTATTGCGAGCGGTCTACACGAGTTTTTACAACAAGGTCAGGAGCGGATTAATGCCCTTGGTGATGCGATTGCCCAGGAGTATTTGACCTACTAATGGAGCTGCAAATCACGCACACGACCACTTACCGATATTCCGGGTACGCAAGCCAGTCTCACAATGAGCTGCGGTTGACTCCTATTACAGATGCACATGAGGAGTGCATTGATGACAATATCACCGTTATTCCAGCTGCCAAAATGTTTCATTACCAAAGCCCTGGCGGACGTGTCGACCATTTTGATTTGCACGTACCGCACCGAGAGCTTGTCATACGGGCGGATGCCCGTGTTCGGACGCTGCTGGATGACCCATTTGAGAACATGAACCTCATCGCGGATGATTGGTCAGAGATCACGGATGCGTTTTGCACAGAGAACTGCGACTGGCTGATCGAAACCTCACGGGTGAATTACCGTGATACCGCACTGAAAGCGAATATTGAGGAGCTCCTTGTCGCCGCGAAGCGGGCTGCGGAGTATCCAAGCATCGCAAGTACCCTGGTTGCTCTCATCAACATTATTCATCATCGGTTTCCGTACTCCCCAGGCGCGACACATGTCCACACCGCACTCGCAGATTTGTTTCATGGTGTAAGGGCAGGCGTGTGTCAGGACCACGCGCACATCATGCTTGCCGTGTGTCGGTCCGCTGGTATCCCGTGTCGGTATGTGAGCGGCTATTTATACACCAGCCATGGATTGGTGAGTGGCGATCATATGCATGCTTGGGTCGAATGCCTCATTCCAAGTAATGAGCACTTGCGCGACCAACCCCGTGGAGATGAAGGTGGCTCCCCTGCGGGCTGGGTTTGGCGCGGATTTGATGCCACAAACCGAATCGTTGCCGGCAAGAGCTTTGTAAAGTGTCATTTTGGCCGTGACTACACAGATGCTGTTCCAACCAAGGGCATTTATACAGGATATGCGACAACGGGACTTTTGGTGGATGTCCGAGTGCGTCAGCTGATAAATGGACAGCCAGTGGATACTCAGCCACAGGAATTGTCACTTCGCTAACATCCATGGATAATCGAGGAGATGCAACAACTCTACGGTGAGCAGAAGCCGGATAAAGCCCGCCCCTATCGCTATACGGGAGCCTTTTTCTGGTTTTTGACGTGTCTGTGTGGAACAGCCATCGGTCTTGTGATGTGGATCTGTGTGCCAGCGATTATCAAAACCATCGAGACAGCACGCAACAGCTCACCTGAAATGCAAATGATGGACATCGGGGCGGTGCTTATGGTGATTCTTGGGATGCTTGTGATGTCATCCATCCCGCTGTTGATGGCGATTGTGATGCTCATCCCCTGCTGGAGACACCGTGGAGATATGATCACCATCTCAGATTCGGCGGTCGAACTCACCACGCGTGGGGCAGCGATGACGTTTCCCCTCGATCTATTTGCTGGCGTGCAGCCTGTGACAAATCGAGACCGCAAGGCCAAAGGTCAGTTTGGGAACATTACGTACACCCTCATTGATGGCCAACAATTGGTGATTTATGGTTGTCATCTGCACAAAACGGAGCTCACAACTGATATCGGGAAGCGTATTCTTAAGTACATAGCCAACTAAATCACCCATATGGCATAGGCGCTGGCGTGACTCCATAGCGTACGGTGACGGTGTTGCCAGACTTCATTGCCGCAGCTGGAAGAACAGAGTGGACAAAGGCGTTCACAAACAAAAACCGCGGGCCATTCCGCGGTTTATTGTTTACCCTGTAAAGAAGGCGCTTTGCTCAGCCCGCAGGCGGTCACATAGCCTACCTTCCGGGAGGATGACATCGTCATACGTCAGGGCCGTATCGCGTGCGACATCCCGCTTTAGGATGCAACCTTCAGCAAGCCCCATCGGCAGGAGGTTCTGCTCACGTACAACATCCGCATTTTCACACTGCCCATAGGTCATATACCACCCGATACCATCAAGGGTCTGGCCAGCCTTGAGGTCTGTCTTTGCGAGTGTGATGACATCTACGACGGGAGCACCCTTTGGCGCGATGACGGCATCCCGGAAGAGGGCAACACGCGCCGCCGATAGTGGGACTTCGACGTGACAGAGGTGATACGGCGTGTAAAAACTGTAAAGCGGGCCATCCCCCATCTTGTAGTAACGGAAGTAATGCTGCTGACGTGGGTCATCGCAGTAGCCAATGACATACACACCCGGACCTGGCTTTGCGCCGACGACATAGTCGACCATCCCGCCCATTTAGGAGCGTCTCCGCATCGTAGACCTTTGTGAGCTCATCAACATGACCGCGGAAATCACGGCCTTCCATGCCGCGCTGCGACACCCGCATCCCGGTATGGTTTGCCACAATCGCCTGCTCAAACGAGATTTTCGAACCATCCGCAAAGCTGGTCACCATATGCGCCTGCTGGCCCCACTGCTTTGCAAAACCTGCCTGCGTGGTCGGGTTGCGGTAGGCATCCTGCAGTCCCTTGATGTTTCCGCAGACGAGTGGCCGCATCCCGATGCTCTTGACGTACCGCCACAAGTTGATCTCAACTCCAGGTTGGTCGCCATCACAGCCAGACAGAATCACACCAGCTTTGTCTGCATAGACCTTCATAATCGGCCCGATGGTGGCATCGAGCTCGGCATTCATCATGACAACTGACTTGCCATGTGCAAAAGCATCAAGAAGGACACCGGCTGCGAACTCAACCGTACCCGTG
>JBJTQN010000255.1:0-9310 GCA_046075665.1 Armatimonadota bacterium
CGTCGCGACTGGTGGAGTAGACTCAACAATAGTCGTCAAGAGAGCCTTGTATGCACTGACGGTTCCACCCGTTACGGTGCGGGTCGTCAGACTGCTCAGCGGCTTTACGGTGCTAAGAATTGCTGACTTTACTTGTGCAACCGTCCAGCCTGGCATCCGCCCACGAAGTAGCGCAGCAACACCCGTTACGTGTGGGGCTGCCATCGATGTGCCACTCAGAGATGCGTAGCCGGTCGAGCCTGTGATGCTAGTCGAATACGTGCTGACAATCGCATTTCCCGGAGCGCCAACATGGACGCTTGTCGCACCGTAGTTCGAAAACGATGCCATAGCTCCCGTTGCTGTCGTCGCTGCGACGTTGATCTGGTTTGCAAGGTTATAAGACGCTGGATAGCTCCTGAATATCGACAGTCCATCGATATTGAATGCATCATTTCCAGCAGCTGCGACGAAGAGGTGATCGGCAGCGCCTGCGTTCGAAATGGCATTTCGCAGCGCGGTAGACGACCCTCCTCCACCCCATGAGTTGTTCGACAGCTTGATGCCATTGATGCGACAATAGTCCACAGCGAGGATTGCGTTGGCAGTTGAACCACCACCAACGTCATCCAAAAACTTTAAAGGCACAATCTTTGCACCCCATACGACACCCGCTACTCCGATGCCGTTATTGCCTTTGCCGGCAATCGTTCCAGCGACGTGGGTTCCATGCCCATCACCATCCTGTGGATTGTTGTCCCCGGTGCCGTACTTGGTGCCAAGTCCGGTTCCTGTAAAGTCCCAGCCGCTAACATCATCGATGTAGCCGTTACCATCATTGTCGATGCCATCGTTAGCGATCTCACCCGGATTGACCCAGATGTTTCCCTGTAGGTCGGGATGGTTGAAGTCAATACCAGTGTCGATGATTGCGATGCGGTAGTTTGGATCACCCGTGTAAATGTCCCACGCTTCCGGCGCATCGATGTCATTGTTTGCTGCCTGGTTCATACCCCAGAGCTGGCTGAACAATGGATCATTAGGTGTGGCCTGACGGTAGTACATATAGTTTGGTTCAATGTAATCTACGGCGGGGTTTGCCTTAAGCATCGCAATGGCATCCATTGGGTTTCCCGCGACATGGACAAGCGCAAGTCCGGGAACCAGCGCGTATGTTTGCATCGCTCCCAGACCGACCTTACGGCAAACCGAGTCTCGGGTGGCGGTATCTGATGTGTCTTTGAAACGAATGAGCACGGTATGCGCATCGATATCAACCGGGACTGTCGTGCCAGCCTGACGCATCGCAATCGTGCGCTGCTGGGTGGCTGCATAAGGAGAAATCGTTTGTGCGAAAGCATTCCGGCTGGATCCGAGAGCAGCGAAAGATGTTGCCGCGAGAGCAGTAAAGCGGACCAGGCGTACATTGGTGCAATGAGAAGTGAACATATAAATGCAATGACTTTCTGCGAAAATCGATATTCTTTATACTTGTCAAATCCCGCATTTGTTACAGTTAAGGGTGTGATGTTTACAACACAACTACTTGTTTTCCGGGACACGACATCCTGAGAGTGCCAACCCCGTTCGTGAATGGCATGAGAGAGTAGAATAAGCACATGAAGCCATCATCTGCGCGGCTTGCGATGCTCTTTGCCATCGCATTGATTGGAATTGCCATCCTTGTGATGCGAACGGCGGTGTTCGGTGGAAAGCAGATTGACTATTCCAGAATGCCAAAGGTGCCGCGTCGAGAACGCCTCGACACGGCATCTCTACCACGCACAACGCCATCGAAACTAACAGGGCGAGCATATATTCGACGGAATATCCCGGTACTGGGTCTGGCTCACACAGTGCTCGTCGATGATTCGACGGGAACGCTTCAGGTAGTGAATTCGCAGCAGCTGGCAACGGATGGAAGTTACGACATTACAATTGCCGACAACATGTTAGTCGCATTTGCAGGAATTCTCATCGAGCTACCAGGGCATGGATTTACCTTTCTTGACCGTGAAGCTACCAAGCAACCTGATGTCGATATCCAGCTGGTTTTTACAGAGCTCCCAGAATTTAAGCGTGAGGATGGCAAGCTTGCGTTGCTGATTGACGACGTTTTCCCTTTAGATGTGACATCGTTGCTTAGCAAATGGACCCCATTTTTGCAGAAGCGCCTCGGTGCGACTCCAGGAACATCGTTTATCAGAACCAACGAACGAAGCAACGGAATCTACTTTCATTCCGGGCTTCCTAAGAGGGAAGGGTCTCGCAAAGTAATCGGGCAGGTAATTGACCAAACGGGAAAGTCACTTGCAGCGAACATCTCTGTTTGGTTAGGGAAACGAACATCCGGACCAGCACTCCTATCGATGGCAACATCCAAAGATGGACGGTTCGAATTTGATGTTGATTCAGAGGCGATTGTGTCCGTAGGCGTCTGGGACCCTGCTCGCCACTTGGTTTCTGAACAGGTTTATGCTTCGGGCAACGCCCTTGCGATCATTGCAAAACCGGCAGGGACAGCAGACATTCTCGTTCACGAAGGTGGTTCTGGTGAACCTGTGACAGGGTTAGTCTTTGATGTTGAACGGGAAGCTGACATGTACAACGGAAACAAGAAACCGGCTGGACGTCCTGGCTTTTCTTTTTCCAAAATGACAGATCCCGCAGGCCAGGCCCGGTTGTTATTACCCGTTGGAACATATTCGTTAAACGTGAGCGATGCTACAACAAAGGGCGGGGTGCGCTGGGAAATACCTCAACGTCGGGTTACCGTAAAGCCCGCCGGTCCAGGCGCGAGGGTGCAGCTCCGGGCGACCCGGATGCGAGGTAGAAATGTGGTACCCGTACAGGGTGTAGCTCCACAATAATTCATCAGGTTTCAGCGCATTATCGGCAACCATTCCAAGGATTTACTGGTGTAGTTTGGTATGGTTACGCCACACTCGCTATATCCGTTAAGGTTTCCGCTCGTTGCACTGTGCGCTGGAACATCTATCGTCTTATTCAAACTGGTGACTGGGTACTTCATCGCCGATGGGCAATCAGCAGTTATTGCTAGTATGGGAGCCGCGGCTGTCATCGTGTTTCAGTTCCCTGAGAGTACCGCCGCGAAGGCAAGGTCAATTCTTGGTGGAAATTTCGTGTCGGCCCTTGTTGGAGTGTTGGTTTCCCAGCTAGTTGATGACCGTACCATTGCAGCAGGGTTGGCAGTTGGCATCGCGCTCGGCGTAATGCACGTTTGTCGTTGCATGCATCCTCCCGGTGACGGTACCGCGATGGTCGCTGTCCTCGGAGGGAAGGCGGTACTCGATGCAGGATTTAGTTTTGTGGTTCTACCGACATTGCTGAATGCGTTGATACTGACACCTTTAGCGTCAGGCTAAAGGTGGTTATCGGTATAGACTGACAAGGTGTAAATGCCTTGCAAGTGTCTGCAATCTGGGCTCTTACAAACGAGTCAACCCGTGGTACATTCGCCGCATGAGCACTGCTGTAAACACGCGGATGTCGCCGAAGGAGCGGGTTTTGTCCATCGATGCCCTTCGCGGTTTTGATATGTTCTGGATCATCGGTGGGGCGAGTGTCCTCGAGGCCATCGGTGCCCGCTGGCCCAGTAAGATCATGGATGAAGTCGTCGCACAGTTCTGCAGTCACGTTGAGTGGGCGGGATTCCGATTTCACGACTGTATCTTCCCGTTGTTTTTGTTCATCATCGGGGCAACACTCCCATACTCCATAGGACGACGAATGGAAGCCGGAGACACAAAGGCATCCCTCATCCGGAAAATCATCACGCGATTTGTTTGGTTGACGTTCTTTGGACTCTTGATCAATGGGCTAACGAAGCTGGAACCGTTCAGCGATTTACGCTTGTTCGGTGTGCTGCAGCGACAGGCCTTTGGCTATCTTGGGGCCGCACTTATCTACCTGTACACAAAGCCGCGTACACAAGCCATCATCACGGTTGTTATCCTGATTGGGTATGCCCTGGCCCTTCGGTTTGTACCAGTCCCCGGGTATCCGCTTGGCTCCTACGATGAAGCAGGAAATGTGGCCAACTACGTGGATCGGCTTTTGTTGCAACCTGGTCAGTTATACAAAGAGTATGGAGATCCGGAGGGACCTCTTTCGAATGTTCCATCCGTGGCGACGGCACTCCTTGGTCTCCTCGCCGGCACATACCTCAAAAAAAGTGCTGATTTAGGAATGCGAAAGGCTTCGCTCCTTGTTGGCTCAGGCTTGGTGATGTTCACCGCTGGATGGATTTGGAATATCTGGCTCCCCGTCATAAAGAAAATCTGGACGAGCTCGTTTGTGTTGGTAGCGGGTGGGCTTAGTCTAGTGTTATTGGGCGTATTTTATTACATCCTCGATGTTCGTAAATGGACAAAAGGCTCGCTGTTTTGGGCAGTGATTGGCGCGAATGCGATTACCGCATACATGGGAACGCATATTGTCGACTTTGATGACATTTCGAACAATTTTGTCCGAGGTCTGATGACGCATTTCCCTTTATATAAGGACATATTCCTGAGCGGCGGCGCGCTCTTCTTCGTGATGCTGACCTTGTGGGGGCTTTACAAAAAGGATGTCTTCCTTCGGGTTTAGGATTGCTGGTTCGTTTGATGATAAAAGCCGCGCATCGTTTGGTGTGCGGCTTTGTTGTTTCACATATAACTGTTACAAATATTAAATAAACATCTGGAATAGTTTTTGTCTTTACTAGTTCGAATTATGGAACATTCTCGTCCATATGTGTGTAAATAGCAGTATGTCGTTCGATACTGTCAATTCGTCTCGAAAAATGGTCGGTTCATCCATCAAGGCAGATGTGCAGGCTTCGCTTGTTGTCTTCCTGATTGCTGTACCACTCTCGCTCGGCATTGCCCTTGCATCCGGTGCGCCTATCATGGGTGGACTCATCGCCGCAGTGATCGGAGGCATTGTGATTGGCGGAGTTGGTGGGAGTCCACTTCAGGTCTCTGGACCCGCTGCTGGCTTGACCGTTCTGGTGTATTCACAAGTGCAGCAGTTTGGATGGCCGGTCGCATGCGCAATCACCGCTGCCGCCGGTGCACTTCAGCTACTCTTTGGAACCTTAAAGATCGCACGTGGTGCGCTCGTCATTGCACCATCCGTCGTACACGGAATGATGGCAGGTATCGGCATCGTCATCACACTAGCGCAAATCCACGAAGTCCTCGGTGGAACACCTGAATCCAGTGCACTCAAAAACATCATCGCTCTCCCTGCACAAATCATGGATCTGCACGGTGCAGCAACAATATTGGGCATCGCAACATTTGCGGTTTTGATGCTCTGGAAACATCTCCCAAAGGCAGTACAAAAGATTCCCGGAGCGTTGGTCACGGTAGTGGCGATGACGGCGATTGCGACGCTCCTAAAACTGGATGTTCGTAGGGTCGACCTCCCGGATGGTTTGTTTGTAGGACACCAGTTCCCCGAGCTCCCTAAAAATTGGGGCAGCTTTTCAATTGCTGTCGTAACCGTTGCGATTATCGCAAGTGTGGAATCTCTCCTTTGTGCCGTTGCAGTCGACAAGCTGCATTCCGGGAAGCGAACCAACTTCGACCGGGAACTCATCGGGCAGGGGCTTGGAAACCTTATTTCAGGACTGCTTGGCGGTCTTCCTGTTACGGGTGTCATCGTTCGCTCCTCGGCAAATGCACAAGCGGGAGCGAAGACCAACCTGTCGGCGGTTCTCCATGGTGTGTGGATTGCTCTGTTTGCGTTCGCGGCGGCATCCTGGATTGAGCTGATTCCACGTTCGGTCCTCGCCGGCTTGCTAATATACGCAGGCGTAAATCTTGTCAATGTTAGTCACATGCGCGAGCTGGGCAAGAATCGCGAACTCGGCGTCTACTTCGTCACTGTTCTCGGAGTCGTCTTTACCAACCTCCTCTACGGAGTCATTACGGGAGTTGTGCTTACGGTTCTGATGAGCCTTCGTCGGCTGTCCAATGTCTCAATCAAGGTTGAACCGCGCAAGGGTCATATCGATGTCGTGGTTAACGGCTCGATGACATTTGTATCCGTACCGAAGCTTGGCCAGAGCCTCGCAGGTATCGAACAAGGCAAAGATGTTCACATCGTCCTCGCGGTCGACTACATGGACCACGCAGCTTTCGAAGTCCTTAGTGACTGGATTAAGAGCCACAAAAAGACAGGTGCGCGGGTCACTCTCGAGGAGATGCATGAAGAATGGTACGCCGATGCCGAAAAGGGTAAGCCGCGCTTCCGCAAGGACCTTACTGCGACCAGTAGCCGAAAAATGTTTTTTGGTAATGGGGGGCGAAAGGGTGCAGAGGATCTCATCGAGCGAATTCGTGATTACGAAGAGAATCACTCTGAGCGCTTAAGGCCAACCCTCTCCGCACTCGCCCGTGATGGCCAGGTTCCAAAAGAAATGTTCATTACCTGCTGTGACTCACGTGTCCTACCACACCAGTTCACGAGCTCTGGACCTGGAGACCTGTTCAAAATCCGGAACATCGGAAATATGGTTCCACGTAGTGGTGAAGGTTCCAGCGTCGGGGCAGCACTTGAATACGCCGTCAGTGTTCTCGGCGTTGAGAGGATAGTCGTTTGCGGTCACTCTGGCTGCGGCGCCATGAACGCCCTGCTTAATGGAACGGATAAGTTGCCCTACGACAACCTGAAGCACTGGTTATCGCTAGGACAGCGCACCATTGAGGGCTTCCGGGCACAACCGACCTTCGGGTCCGGGAGACAACCAGTCGATCAACTTAGCCTGGTGAATGTGGTTGAACAACTGGATAACCTAATGACCTACGAAGTCGTGAAGACCGCGGTCAACAGTGGCACATTGTCTGTCCTTGGCTTGTTCTTTGACATCGACGAAGCGCGCGTTTACATCTATGACAATGAGCAAAATCGCTTCCTGACAGTGGATGAAATCCCGGAAGCCTGACAACTCACTTAACCGAAAAGTTAAGCCTCGCCTCTCGCTGGGGTTGTCCTAGCGGGGGGCGATTACGTTTTTCCATCTGCAGTCTAGTTGACTTCTAGTACCAACCAGCGTCCATAAGTTGATTTGTCCAATAGGATTAGATAGAGTGCACCGTGCTGCAAACGTCTGTGTCGGGGAGATGAACTTAAGATGTTTGGACTGCTAGCTACATTCGCACTCGTCGCTCAGCCCGTGGCTGTCCCTATGAAGAAGTCTGCAGAGGTCTTTGGTACGCTTCGCCTAAGATCCGAATCCTGGGGTTGGTTCAATCCGGTTGGTGGTGGCTATGATAACAACTACACGTTTAGCCACAATCAACTTCGCTTCGGCGCAAAGCTTCCGGTTGCACACCGGGTATCGGGACTGCGACCATTCGAAACCGTAGCTGAAGCAGCAGCACCCCTCCTCCTTGGGCTACCACATAATGCATCGGGGCCAGCTCCAATCGGAACGCTTGGCATGGGTGGGCAATATCGTCTTACCAATGGCACGCAGCAGGGTTCGATGTTCTTCAAGACTGCTTATATCCATATGCCACAGCAAGGCATGCATCCGGATATTGTCCTTGGGCGATATGAATTTGCAGATGGCCTCGAGGCACTTCCCGCGGATGCCGACCTCACTTATATCCAGACACAGCGCATCGCAAGCCGGATGATTAGTCCCGATCCGTTCACTGCGGTCGGACGATCCATGGATGGCTTCAAGGTAAGCCGAACCATCAACAAACACTCTCAAACCTTGGCTGGCTTCTATCCGACAACCGGGGCATTCAACATGGATGGTGGCGATACCATTTCAAAGGTTCGTCAGCTCTACTTCGCTGATGCGTCGAGCACAACCAGATCATCTAATAGGTTTTTCGTGGGTCATTATGTTGATGCGCGAGGCATCACTCCTGTCGACAACTCTGCGACAGTGAATACCGGTTCCATTGACATAACGACGATAGGCGGTCATGCGCTCAGTGGCAAAACGTACGGAAAGTCACAGGTCGACACGTTTTTGTGGCTGGGGACGCAATCAGGAAATTGGGGAGCACAAGTCCATCAGGCATATGCTGCCGCCGCTGAAATTGGCTTCAAGAGCCCGGACACCAAAGGCTGGTGGCTACGAGGCGGTGCAGGATACTTCTCCGGTGATGCAAATCCAAATGATGACAAACATCAATCATGGGCCCCTCAAACCTATGCGCCCAGACTTCTCTTCAGAACCCCTGTAGTGACTGAATCCAACCTTCAGGACTTTTACGCAATGGCGGTAAAGCGCAACAAAAGGGAAACGCTACGTCTCGAAGCGCATGCCTATCGGGTCGATAAACCCGCTGACCGATGGTACCTTGGCGGGCCAGTCTTTCAATCCGGCGGAGCATTCGGACTGAATGGTAAACCAACGGCTGGTATGCGGGATATCGCATCCGCGGTTGATATCTCCTACGATGTGACATTGAACCAACGCGATACATTGAATTTCTATGCTGGCTATGTGCATGGTGGAGCCGTCGCTGCGACCTCCTATAGCGGGCGCTCTGCCTTTCTTGGGTTTGTACAGCTTGTTAGAAAATTCTAACCAGACTACTAACGGTTCAGGCTACGAAGGGTGTGCTTTGGAAAACGCCTATCAAACCGTCTGTGAAGTCGCCGCTTCTTCGAAAAGACGTGGATTGGGCTACATAGGACGACACCGTTGATTTCGTTGGCGGCACTACTGGTGCTTTTGAGTCAGGCGCAGTCACCGGCAAAACCAAACGATCCTTCTGTGTTTGCATCCCTACGCGTCCGATCGGAATCGTGGGGATGGTTCAAGCCATCGACACCCGGATACCAATCAAGCTATACATTTAGCCATAACCTGCTGCGTTTTGGCGCACGTCTTCCTTCCGCCGACCGCATGAAAGGGTTGCGACCGTTTGAAGCTGTCATCGAAGCCGCAGCCCCACTCCTGCTTGGTCTCCCACATAACGCCGTTGCGCCCCCACCGAATGGGTCTCTCGGCACTGGCGCTCAGTATCGACAGTTCAATGGTAGCCAACAGGGAAGCCTTTTCATCAAAACGGCGTTCATCCATATGCCACAGGCTGCCAGGAATCCGGATATTCTTATCGGGCGCTTTGAAACAGTGGATGGCATCGAGCTCCTCCCGGGCGATTCAGATTTAGCCTACATACAGACGCAACGGGCCGCCGCGCGACTCTTCACTCCAAATCCGTTCACCGCTATTGGACGCTCATTCGATGGCGTAAAGGTCTCGCGCACTCTGGGAACGCGTAACATCACGGCGATGGCCTTCTATCCGACGACAGGTCAGTTCAACCTCGATGGCGGTGACACTATTTCC
>JBJTQN010000256.1:0-11165 GCA_046075665.1 Armatimonadota bacterium
GGGAGTTCAACTAGTTTATTGACGGTTCTACTAACAAGGGATGCCTATAGTGTCCATTGGTGTGTCCTTTTAGTTCTGTGGGAGCGAATCCTACTTATTTCTTTTCGTTCTAGGCGGGGAGTTCAACTAGTTTATTGACGGTTCTACTAACAAGGGATGCCTATAGTGTCCATTGGTGTGTCCTTTTAGTTCTGTGAATGCACTGAAGTTAACGGCAATATCCGGTATTAGTCTGTATCAGCTACACCGAACCGTGGAGCCACAGCTGTGTGCTGTGGAAATGCACCATCGGGTAGCGACGTCGCATCTACCCCTGCGACGGGCAGTGTGCCCTCGAGCTCCTGACGCCAATGCGCAACATCCCCGGATGGTCCATACGTATAAATCATCTTCATTAACACCGAACCCGTATTCGTAAGCTGGTGGAAGAGCATGCTTGGGATAAAAACACACTGCCCGGTATGGATTTCCTGGCAGGTATCCCCAATACAGATTTGGCCATCCCCTTCGATGATGAAGTAGGTTTCCTCTTCCGGGTGGTTATGCCACGGAACCTGCCCGCCGCTTGGCGCAAGCTCTACATAGCCCTGGCAGAAGTGTGGGTGTTGGATAACCGATGCGCCTCCAACGAGGTTTCGTGTTCGGCGGCCAGCGGGATAGCTGCGACCTGGAATATCGGCAATGTCAACGATTGTCATGTAAAAGCCAATTACGTCCAACAGACTAAAAATCCATGCATTGTCGTCTGTAAATAGTGGGAGTTAAACACATCAGGCCCCCAATACGGGAGCCTGACTTACGTACGAACATCCGGGTGGATGTTATTTCTTAACTTCGAGCAACTCGACTTCAAAGACAAGCGTTGCACCCGGTGGAATATCAGAACCTGCGCCCTGCTCTCCATAGCCAAGCTTTGCCGGGATTTTTAGCTTGCGCTTGCCGCCGACTTTCATGCCGGGAACGCCATCATTCCAACCTTGAATCACCTGCCCTGGGAGGGAGAACTCAAATGGCTCATTGCGGTCAAGGGAGCTATCGAACTTCTTGCCATCCGTCAGCCAGCCTGTGTAGTGAACCTTGACCGTGGTGCCTGTCT
Source organism: Armatimonadota bacterium (assembly GCA_046075665.1). GTDB lineage: Bacteria > Armatimonadota > Armatimonadia > Armatimonadales > Armatimonadaceae > CAIRTT01. The sequence continues at coordinate 1,097 of JBJTQN010000256.1, forward strand.
TGGCCTCATCCCCGGAACCGACTTTGAGATCTTCAATCTCGAGGCCGGATTCAAGCTTTTTCGTGGATGGTCCCATTTTCGCGATATCAGATGTCGCATCTGATGGGGCTGCCGGAGGTGCTGGTGGCCCTGCAACCGGCTTGCCATCCGCCGTTGCCGGCGCAGCGGCAGGTTCGGTTTTGTTCAATGTGGCAGCTTCTGTTGGTTTTGGTTGGTCACATCCAGCTGCAAGCAATGCAACAACGGCGAAAATTGCAAATACGTACTTTGTCATGATGATGTCTTTATATCAGCCTTTCACTCCGATGAGTTCCACATCGAAGATGAGTGTTGCATTGGGTGGAATCACACCTGGGAAGCCACGGTCACCGTAAGCTAGATTTCCGGGGATGACGAGCTGGCGGCGACCACCGATTTTCATCCCGGCAACTCCTTCATCCCAGCCCTTGATCACACGACCGCCGCCAAGCGGGAACTCGAATGGTCCACGTCCGCGGCTGGAGTCAAACTGTGTGCCATCCGTGAGGATACCGGTGTAGTGCACTGCGACAACATTGCCGTGCTTGGCTTCCGTGCCATCTCCAACAACGATATCTGCATACTGTAAACCGCTCGCTGTGGTGGTCAATGTGCCTTCATCGATTGGAGCGACTTCCGGATGTGCATCCCCTGTAACGCCAAGCAACTCGACATCGAATGTGAGGGTTGCATTGGGTGGGATGACTCCAGGGAAACCCTGATCACCATATGCGAGATTTCCTGGGATGACGAGCTTACGCTTGCTGCCAACCTGCATCCCGGCAACACCTTCGTCCCAGCCCTTGATTACCATCCCGACGCCAAGCGTAAATTCAAAGGGTCCGCGGCCGACGGAGCTGTCAAATTGGGTCCCATCTTCGAGGACACCGGTGTAGTGGACGGAGACATTTTGACCCTTTGCAGCGGTTGGTCCCTGTCCGGTGGCGATGTCTTCGTATTGAAGACCACTGGCAGTTGTAATCATGAAGGTTTGTTCCCAGCGCAGGGTGTGAGAGTTGGAATCCCTGTGCGATGCGTGCAAGTTACCGCAAAAGGGTATCCAGCGTCCATAGGGAGTCCCCGCTACAACGGTCACCGCCACACTCAATCGTCATCTGAGAGCGATTTTTAGCGTTTTAGAATCCGGATGCACACCGTTTACATGAGTTGATGTACAGGGAACCTTCGTCACATTTCACAGGTAGAATGCGATAAGGATAAATGGGGTACACAATGGCTGTGGATGAATCAACAAAGAAGCGCATCGATGCGTGGATTAAGGCGGAAGGACGCAATGAGTTCGGTGACCCGAAAAGCACGAACTATGCTGGCGGGACGCCTTTGTTTGACATGCGAACGGGTCGAACCCGAGACCGCTATGACTATATCCTTGAGCGTAACCCTCACTTGAAGCAGGAACCAGCATCATGAAGGCATTGATCCGCAACCTCTTTGCTGCCACCGCCATCGTCGCCGGTGTCGCAAATCTCGCCTCTGCACAGACATCCCCATTGATTGTCGATATCGCAGACAAGGCATCCAAAGCCGAGATCGCACAGCTTCAAAAAGCCGTTGGCGGTCGCTGGCGACCGAACTCGATTGTCTCAGCCAGTAATCATGTCTATCAGGTCTTTTTGTCTGCAGCAGAGCGCGCAAAGGCGCTTTCTGCGCTGAAGTCATCCACAAAAATCGATGCCTTCGACACCGAGCATAGGTTTCAACTCGATCCTGATTTTCTGCCTCTCGGTAGCATGAATCGTATGGTTCCCGGCAAGAGGGAAACGTTTATTGGAGCATCAGCATCCCCTAATGACCCCCGCTATGCTGAGCAGTGGAATTTCCAAATGGTAGGCGCTGAAGCTGCTTGGAAGCGCTCTCGTGGAACGGGTGTGGTTGTTGCTGTTATCGACACGGGCGTGTCCGGTACAGCAAGTGGCAAAGGTCAGGCTTGTCGCGACTTTGGAACCACCGCATTCACGGCTGGTTATGACTTCGTCAACAACGATGCCGACCCATACGATGACCACGGTCATGGCACCCATGTGGCTGGAACAATCGCCGAAGCAACCAACAATTCCGAAGGCGTTGCTGGACTCGCCTACGGCGCTACCATCATGCCTCTTAAAGTGCTGAGCGCTGCTGGATCCGGGACAAGTGCTGACATCGCGGATGCCATCCGCTGGGCAGCAGACAAAGGTGCACATGTCATCAACATGAGCCTTGGCAGCCCGTTCCCTGATGCCGTCATCCGGAATGCCTGTACCTACGCATCCAAAAAGGGTGTCGTTATCGTCGCTGCGGCTGGCAACTCCGGCAAGCAAGGCGTCGGCTACCCTGCGGCATACTCCGAGTGCATTGCTGTCAGCTCCGTTGGGCCATCCGGTAAGCTCGCCGGTTACTCCAGCTGGGGTAAGCAGGTTGCGCTCGCTGCGCCTGGTGGGGATATCGGCGGTTACGCGGACCGCGATGAGTCCGCTGGCATTCTCCAAAACACAAATCTTCCCGTGGAGTTTGGTGGCCAGGGGGATGGCTATTACGCCTTCCAAGGCACCAGTATGGCAAGCCCGCACGTCGCGGCCGCAGCTGCGCTCGTGATGGCACAGGGCATTAAGGATCCAGCAAAGGTCCGCAAGGCACTCACTGAGTCCGCTGTCAAAGTGACTGGCGGGGATGTCAAAAAGTACGGCGCTGGTCTTCTTAATGTCGATAAGGCTACTGCGCTTGCTGCTAAGTGGACGGGGCGATCCGATGAGATTCCAGAGCCATTTGTCGTGCGCATTGCCGCGAATACATCGCCAATTGCAAAGCTATCCGGTTTGCCCATTTCGCTGCCGAGCATTGTGATTGCGGTTGTTGGTCTCCTCGCTGCACTCATTCGCATCAAGCGCCCATTCTTACGTCGCGCGTGGGTCAACTTCGCATTTTCAGTTATCGGAACATCGTTCCTCGTAACACTCGCCATCGCCCTTGCTCCTGTTCCAGAGCTTATTCCGGTTGCGGTGACCGTGCTTGCGGCGGCCCGGATGCTGATGGCGCCTAACACAGCTGGCGCGCTGGCATCCGTCGGGGTCACGATTGGCGCTGCACTAACCCTTGTGAACTTCCAAGCGACTGCCGCCGGTGGAAGCGTGCTCGGTGTGGCTGTTGATGCGGAACGCATGATGGGAATCCTCGGCATCATGTCCGTGCTCGGTGCCGGAAGAGTCTTTCTGATGATTACGCAACCAAACAAGTAGGGTGGTTGAAATACCTGATTTTCCCCTAGGGTGATGCCGTTGATAAACCCTGTGGTAGGATATGAGGGAACCTGCGTGGATTCCACGCAGGTTTTTCTATGTCTGGACGGGGCGCGACGGGGTGTTGCGTAGTCCGCCGCTGTCGCACTAGAGGTATAAAATGCTCCGCAATATCGCCATCATTGCTCACGTTGACCACGGGAAAACGACCCTGTTGGACGGCATGCTCAAGCAGGGAGGCGCCTTCCGTGATAACCAGGAAGTCGCTGAGCGCGTCATGGACCGCATGGATCAGGAGCGTGAGCGCGGTATCACCATCATCTCAAAGCACACCGCGATTCAGTACGCGGGCGTAAAGATTAATGTTGTCGACACCCCCGGCCACGCCGACTTCGGTGGTGAAGTTGAACGCGTGATGCTGGTTGTTGATGGCGTCCTCCTCCTCGTGGATGCAGTTGATGGTCCGATGCCACAAACCCGCTTTGTTCTTGAAAAGGCGCTACAGGCTGGGCACAAAGTCATCGTTGTTATCAACAAAATGGACCGCGCGGATGCACGACCTGACTGGGTTGTCAACGAAACGTTTGACCTCTTTGCAGAACTCGGCGCAACCGATGAGCAGCTGGACTTCCCGGTTGTCTACGCGACCGCCCTCGATGGCAAGTCATCTTTGGACTGGGATGCCGAACCAGGCGAGACACTCATACCCCTCTTCCAAACCATTGTCGACCACGTAGCCACCCCTAAGGTAACCGGAAACAACGAAGATGGCTTGCAGGCGATGATTTCAACCATCGATGTTGACCCACACCTTGGCCGACTCGGTATCGGAAAGGTCTTCTCCGGTGGACTCAAGCCAAACCAGACGGTGACAATTTTCCGCCGGGATGGCTCCAAGTACTCCTGTCGCGTTCAAAACGTCTATGTCTACGAGGGCCTCAAGCGTACTCTGGTTGAGGAAGCCGTTCCAGGTGACATCATCGCCGTAACCGGTATCCCCGACATCACAATTGGTGAAACGATTGCAACAGGCGACAACCCGACGCAGTTGCCTCCTCCGACCGTAGATGAACCAACGCTGCAGATGACATTTAGTGTCAACACCAGCCCATTTGCCGGCAAGGAAGGCACACACCACACCAGCCGCAAGCTCCGTGAGCGCCTGATGAAGGAACTTGAGTCCAACGTCGCGCTGCGTGTTGAGGAAACCGATTCATCCGATGCATTCCGTGTCTACGGCCGCGGTGAGCTTCACCTTGCAGTCCTGATTGAAGCGATGCGACGTGAAGGCTATGAGCTTCAGGTCTCGATGGCTGAGGTTATTTATCGCGATTCACCACAGGGACGCACCGAGCCTTTTGAGCGTGTGCTGATCAGCGTTCAGGATGAATACGTCGGCGCAGTTGTTCAGACATTGGGCGAGCGCAAGGGCGAGCTTCAGGACATGCGTCCAAGTGACAAGGGTGGCACCCGCCTCGAATTTGTCATCCCGACACGCGGACTACTGGGCTTCCGAGGGATGTTCATGACCCTCACCCGTGGTACCGGTGTGATGAGCACAATCTTCGAAGGCTACAAGCCGTTCGCAGGTGAAATGGATAAGATCCGACGCGGATCGCTTATCGCATCCGACAGCGGCCAGACCACGACCTTTGGTCTGTCCAATGCCGAAGAGCGTGGCATCCTGTTTATCCCAAGCCAGACCCAGGTCTATGCTGGAATGATTGTTGGTAAACATCAGCGTGAAGGCGACCTCGTTGTCAACGTGTGTAAGGTCAAGCAGCTTACGAACATGCGAAGTTCGACATCCGATGTCGGTATCCGCCTGACAACGCCAACCACGATGAGCCTTGACCGCAGCCTTGAATACATCGGCCCGGATGAGCTTGTTGAGGTCACGCCCAAGAGTGTCCGGATGCGTAAGAAGGAACTGGATGCAGGAATGCGCCGTCGCTCAGAAAAGCGCGGTGATTAGGAACCCCGAATGGGGGTTGAAGGTACACTGTAGTGGCACGGCCGCCGCAGTGGCCGTTTTTTTGTGTCGGGAGATTAGGCTAACCCATGAAGATGCAAGAGTTTCAGGCAAAGGATCTTCTCCGAAAGTACGGAGTGCCGACGCCTAAGGGAATCGTTTGTACGACAGCAGAGGAAGTTGCCGCTGCTGCTACCGAGCTCGGTGGTGGTGCGGTCGTCAAGGCGCAGGTTCTTTCCGGTGGACGAGGAAAAGCTGGCGCCGTCAAAGTTGGTAAAACACCAGAAGCGTGTGCTGAGTTTGCAGCAAAAATTCTGGGCACCAAGATCTACTTTGAGCAGGCCAAGAGTGAGCTTCACATCGGAACCGTACTCGTCGAGCAGCTGCTCGACATCGCGAAAGAATACTACGTCGGCGTCGTTGTCGACCGCGACTCACAGCGAAACGTGCTCATCGTCAGCTCCCAAGGTGGCATGGATATCGAAGAAGTGGCACACCACCATCCGGATGCCATCGGACGTCTGCCAATCGACCCGGTAACCGGTCTGCGCGACTATGACATCCGCCATGTTGCAAAGCTGGGTGGTATCCCGGCAGGTGAGCTCGCACAGCTCGCTCCTTTCCTCCGCTCACTGGTCAAGGCCGTGATCGAAGGTGATGGCACCCTCGCTGAAATCAACCCTCTCGTAGTGACATCCGCAGGCGAGTTTATCGCTGGTGATGCCAAAATCGAAATCGATGACAACGCGATGTACCGTCATCCAGACTTTGCCGCACTCGTAGGCGAATCCGATGAAATGGATGAATACGAGAAGGAAGCGCGTCGCCGCGGTATCGCAAACTACGTTCACCTCGATGGCAACGTAGGCATCATCGGAAACGGTGCTGGTCTCGTGATGGGAACTATGGATGAAGTTAAGCGTGCTGGTGGAATCCCAGCAAACTTCCTCGATATCGGTGGTGGAGCCAAGGCTGAGCTCGTTCGCGACTCACTGGACCTCGTTCTCTCCGACCCAAATGTCAAGGGCGTTCTCATCAATATCTTTGGTGGAATCACCCGTGGAGATGAAGTCGCTAAAGGCATCATCGAAGGCTGTGCATCCCTCGACATCAAGGTACCTCTCGTTGTCCGCCTCGCCGGAACCAATGCTGAGGAAGGTCTTGCACTGCTCAAGGATACCGACCTGATTCCTGCCGCTACCATGCAGGAAGCCGCTCAGAAGATTGTCAGCCTAGTCGGTAACGACTAGTCACGCCGCGATCGCAGATAGAAAGAGACCAAAATGGCAAAGTGGGAATACACCATCCGAACGACGACTGGCGAAGACATGGATGAAGACCAGGACATGATGAATGAGCTTGGAGCGGAAGGTTGGGAGCTGGTTCAGGTCGTGAACACGGAAGTGTTTGTGGATGCCGATAACGGTCAGGAAGAAGATGACGAGCAGGATTCTGAAGTCGTCGAAGTTCTCTTCAACTATTTCTTCAAGCGGTCAATCGATTAGCATAAGAGGATAAGCAATGTCGATTTTGATTAATAAAGATACCAAGGTCGTCATCTCCGGTATCACCGGCCGGGAAGGTACCTTCCACAGCGGTCAGATGCTGGCTTACGGCACACAGGTCGTTGCTGGAGTTACGCCAGGCAAGGGTGGCCAGACTTGGACATCCACCTGTGGAACCTACACCGTCCCTGTCTTTGACACGGTCAAGGAAGCCGTGGATGCAACTGGTGCAAATGCACACTTCGTCGTGGTCCCGCCGCGCTTCGCTGCAGAGTCCATCGTCGAAGGCGCAGCGAGTGGCGTTGAGCTCATCGTCTGCATCACGGATGGCATCCCGCAGCAAGACATGGTCACGGCAACGGACTACGTCAAGCGTACCAAGGGCGTCAAAGTCATCGGCTCCAACTGCCCTGGACTTCTCTCCGTTGACCAAGCGAAGATCGGTATCATCCCACAAAACATCTTTACCGCAGGACCTGTCGGACTTGTCTCGCGCTCTGGCACCATGACGTACGAAATCGTGGATGCTTTGACACGCGCAGGCATCGGCCAGACAAGCGCCGTCGGAATCGGTGGCGATCCGATTCTGGGAATGCGCTTCGTGGATGTCCTTGCTGAGTTCGAAAAGGACCCTGAAACCAAGGTTGTCGTGATGGTGGGTGAAATCGGCGGCTCCGATGAGGAAGCTGGCGCAGAGTTCATCAAGACCATGACCAAGCCTGTCATTGGCTTTATCGGTGGACGCTCCGCACCTCCAGGAAAGCGCATGGGCCACGCTGGCGCCATCGTCAGTGGAAGCAGTGGCTCTGCTGAAAGCAAGATTGAAGCACTGAATGCAGCCGGAGTACCGGTAGCAGACTCGACCAACGAAATCCCTGGTCTGGTCAAGGAAGCGCTCGCAAAGCTGGGCTAGTACCTACGGTATGAATGAACCCAAAGTGGGGCTGGCAAGTGATGCCGGTCCCACTTTTTTCTTAGATGTTACAATTCCGAAATTCTTTTCTGGATTCACAATCGCAGGCTTGGGATTCGGCTTTCTGGGAGTTTTCCCCTCGTCTTTGAGGAAATGAATGATACCGACCTCTGGGTTCGCCCCCATGCAAACCTGCTGAGCGTCGGAGAATTAGCATGCCCTGTCGTTTATTCGTTGGTTACCTACGCCAACAAAGTCAACGCAGAGGGATTGTTGATATCCCCGCTTGCCATTCAGTCCACATCTTACTATCTGCATAATATTGGCACACCAATCCAGATGGAGCTTGGCGTCGCTGACATCACCGCTGAAGTCGAACGCGTCCAAAAAGTAGCAAAATCTGTGTTTCTGGCAGCTTCATCTGGTCGCGATGAGCCGCTTGCATTTGATGGCCCGGGAAGAACATTAGGTGAATTCGCAGATTACATGGTCTTTCATGTGGCATATCACACGGGTCAGGCGTTCTCCGTCCGCCACCTGATGGGCCATAAGACCAACGATAACTAAGCCAGCCATCGGGTGCGATGTTGGTGGACACCTTTGAGGATCAAACCTGCGCAAATACGATATCGGTCATGCTATACCAAGCCATTACGCAATCTGAAAAGGGGTTTTTGCGTTAGCGGGCATCCACAAAAATAGCGATTGCAGCTGCTTGCGTTGCGGTGTGGGTGAGCGAAATGTGGACTGCTCCCGTACCGGCAAGCGTTGCTGCCCGGCCGGACAGCTGGACATACGGCTGCCCTGATGGATGATTTAGAATCTCGACATCCGTCCAGCCCATCCCGCCGCCAAGCGCTTTAGCAACCGCTTCCTTAGCGCACCATCGCGCGGCGATACGCTGCGGCCAGTCATCCCGGCCAAGGCAGGCATCTTGCTCAGTTTGGGTAAGGATGCGGTTTAAAAACCGTGATCCGTGTGATTCAACGGCTTTACGGATGCGATCAACATCCTCAATATCGATACCAACCCCCCGGATACCGAGATTTGCGGGAAGCTCCGGTGGGCTAATGTTCATGATGGCTTAGTGCTCGTTAGCTTCAATGAAGCGAATCGCCTCGATTGCGGCCTGACATCCCATCCCGGCGGCAGTGATTGCCTGCCTGTAATGGGTATCCCATACATCCCCAGCCGCGTAGCAGCCATCCACCACCGTCTTAACGCCATCGGTTATCAGGTAGCCATTCGCATCCATCGGAAGCTGGTCTTTGAACAGTCCCGTGTTTGGCCGATGTCCGATCGCAACAAAGACGCCATCACACACGAGGTCTTTTGTTGACCCATCAATGGTACTCTCAAGCACAACGCCGGTGACCTTGCCAAGGGTGACATCCTTGATTTCCTTGATGGCGGAGTTCCATTCAAAGCGAATCTTCGGGTTTGCGAGAGCGCGGTCTGCCATGACTTTGGATGCCCGCAAGGTGTCACGGCGGTGGATAATGGTGACGGAGTTACACATGCGCGTGAGGTACATTGCCTCTTCCATCGCCGTATCGCCGCCACCCACAACCAGGACATCCTTCCCGCGGAAGAAGAAGCCATCACAGGTTGCACATGCGGAGACGCCACGGTTTTGAAGAGCGACTTCAGACTCGATGCCAATCCATTTTGCGGATGCCCCGGTACAGATGATGAGTGTTTTCGCGAGAACCGTTGTGCCATCATCCGCTTTCACGGTGAACGGCCGCTGGGACAAGTCAACGCTCTCGACGGTGTTGATGCGGACTTCTGTGCCTACGCGGACGGCCTGTTCGCGCATCGCATCCATCAGCTCAGGTCCTTCGATAGGGTGGGCAAAACCCGGGAAGTTTTCGACTTCTGTGGTGATGGTGAGCTGTCCGCCGGGTTGGAGGCCTTCGAAGACGAGGGGGGTTAGGTTGGCGCGTGCTGCGTAGATGGCGGCTGTAAGGCCAGCAGGTCCGCTTCCTATGATCACAACATCCCGTAGTTCACTCATATCAAGAACACTCCATTTCGCTTCCAGACTCTACCTGTATCAGATGCGTTATTGTGCGGAAACGATTCTGCGTAATTCTATCGTTGCATCGAATGGTGTTGTTGTGTATGGACGGAATACGGGATACCGCCATCTGTCGTAATGGGAATGGGACTTGCTGATTGACCTTCCATTGAACAAAATATCCACGTAGGGGCGACCCGCCGTGTCCACCCTCTGGTATCGATTTTTAAGTGATGTCAATGCTTCGCTTGCCGGCTGATTGCAAAAATTTTCAGTTGACCTTCCATCGAACAAATCCTCCGCGTAGGGGCGGACCACCGTGTCCACCCTCTGGTATCGATTTTTAAGTGATGTCAATGCTTCGCTTGCCGGCTGATTGCAAAAATTTTCAGTTGACCTTCCATC
>JBJTQN010000257.1:0-10832 GCA_046075665.1 Armatimonadota bacterium
CGCATCGCTCTACACCGGCAAACTGGTCTGGTTTATGCTCCTCAACCCGATGTCCGGTTACCTCGAGCTCGTGCGAGCATCGCTTCTCGGGACGCCCCTTCCAAGTGGAAACCTGCTTGCAATCTCCGTTGGTACCACTATTGTGATGCTCGTCACTGGCATCACCGTCTTCCGTAGCATGGAACGCACCTTTGCTGACATCATCTGAACGAGAGGGGCGACCGTTGCGCATTCTGATGGTGTCATCTGCGCTTCCTCCTTTAGTGGATGGCATCGGGGATCATGCGGCGCTGATGGCGGAATCTCTGGCGCGGATGGGGCACTCAGTGACGTGCATCGTCCCAAGCGGACCCACTTACAATGCCATCCCGAGTGTCGCCATCAAGCCTTGTTGGAATCCCGGAGTTGCGACATCCGTAGTCGATGCCATTGTTGAGTCCACACGCGGCGGAATCGATGTCGTTTATATCCACTACAACCCATTTTGCTACGGCAAATGGGGACGGAATCTTGCACTGCTTGCGCTACGGAAGCGACTTACGGCGATCTCACCGGCTATCAAGCTTGTCGTGATGATTCATGAACGGCACGTTCCACTCTGGCCATGGCGCTTCACAATCATGACGTTGTGGCAGCGACCGATGTACACGTCGATGCTGTTACAAGCTGACCAGGTGTTTGTCTCAACCGGACCTTGGATGAATGATATCGAGAACGTCGTTCGCCCAGGTATTGATGTCACCTTAATTCCGATTGGTTCTAGTGCTGGACAGCCACGAATTTCTCGCTCTGAGGCAAGGGCACAGAGACACTTACCGGATGATGTGACCGTTGTCGGCGTGTTTGGGATGCCTCACATTTCAAAAGGTGTGGATGGTCTAGCAGCGATTCTAGCAAAGACGGCTTCTGAGGTCGGACCACTGACTCTTTTGGCGGTCGGAGGGATTGGAAAAGCAATCCCGGACGACATCAAAGGCGTGTCAGTTCTACGAACGGGCATTCTCGATGCCGCGGGCGTTTCCAATGCGTTTATGTGTATGGATGCATTCCTGTGCCCATTTTCGGATGGGATTTCAACGCGGCGTTCATCCATGACAGTCGCACTTGCCCATGGTGTCCCGGTTGTCTCGAATGCTGGAGAAAGCACAGTCGCACTGTTTGAAGAGGGGGGCGAGTTCGCCGCTGCCTTCACATTGGCTGCTGATACATCCGAGACTGCTCTCAGCGATGCACTTACCAAGCACCTCGTTAGCCGTCAAGATTGGGACCGATGCTCACACGCAGCACAATCTGTGTATCAGGAGTTCTTTAGCTACGATGTCACCGGGAGAATGGTGGCTGAAAAGCTTCAGAACATTGTGGAATCCACAAAAAAGACCCACTGACGCTGTCAGTCTTCACGAATAGGTCGCGTGTGTTTCTTCGATGTTATCGCTCGGCTAACTTTCTGGATAATTCTCGTACCTGCCTTTCCGGAGACCACTACCAATTCCGAGTAGAATGGCAGGCGTGTTGAGAAACGACACGAACTTCGCCACAGGAGCATTCATTGGAACTACGCCGCATCGCTATCAACAAAATCGTCGAGGATCCGGATCAGCCCCGGAAGGTTTTTGATGAAACTGGACTTGCTGGGCTTGCGGATTCCCTTCGCCAACACGGGGTGCTCAATCCAATCTCGGTCGTACCACTCGCGGGAGTGGATGCATACCGAATCGTTACGGGAGAGCGACGCTGGCGCGCCAGTCATCTCGCTGGTCTCGAAGAGGTTCCTTGTCTTATTCGCCCGGCAGATGCCATTGACCGTCGAAGCGAGCAACTGATCGAGAACCTACAGCGGGAAGACCTCGCGCCGGTAGACAAAGCAAATGCCATCAAAGTTCTCAAGGATGAAATCCAAGGAACAAACAAAGAAGTTGCACAGCGCCTTGGACTGTCTGACCGTATGGTTGGACATCTCTTGGACCTCCTTGACCTCCCGGAGGCAATTGCGGAACAAGTTGTCTCAAGCCCAAACCGCCCAGCCGATGGTCAAATCACCGAGAAGCATGCACGCTTCCTTCGCCAGCTCAACGAAGAGCCTGAGCTTCAAGAACGTGTGGTTCAGAAAGTGCGCGGCGAGAAGCTGTCATCCGATGACACCGCACGCGTAGCCCGTGCAGTTCGCGATTTCCCTGAGCTGGCGGATCGTATCCTCGATTCCGATATCGCTGAAATTCCCGTTATCACTGGCCGGATGTCAACGACAGCACCAAGCCCAGCGGGTGCGATGGCAGGGATTGCAGAGCGTATCGTCGATGCCATCGCTGAGATTAAAATTGACCGTTTAGATGAAAATGCACTGGCAGTTCTGGAGCAAAAGCTCAGCGATGCCCGTGTGGCGCTGGACCGCAAGCTCATCGAAATCCGCGCTGCAAAGCTCCCTGACAACGCGTGACGCATGGATAGCAACGCACTAGTTATCTTGGATTTTACAAATGGCCCTGCGGTTACCTATCCGCAGGGTCTCCAGATGCAGGAGCGCATAGCCGCCGCCCGCCGAGCTGGAAGCATCCCTGATGTCCTTATCTTACTTGAGCACGAACCAGTGATCACCTACGGTAAGACGGCAGAAAGTACGAACTTGCTCACATCCACGGATGCGCTTGGTGACCAAGGTGTTGCTTTGTTCGGAACGAACCGCGGAGGGGACATGACGTATCACGGGCCAGGGCAGCTTACCGGGTACCCAATCATTCACTTGGGCGAGAATAATCGGGATGTCCGAGGCTATATAGCTGGTCTTGAAAGCAATTTGCTAAAGGTGGGAGAACGCCTCGGCGTCCCTGGACTCCACACGGTTGACTTCCATGCCGGTATATGGCTGGACAGGAAATATGTCGCGGCCGTTGGTGTGCGAATAAAACAGTGGGTGACGATGCACGGTTTTGCCATCAATGTGACCCGGGAGAGTCTTGCTGGTTTTCGGCACATCATCCCATGCGGCGTCCAAGCCATCGAGAGTGCCTGTCTCAGTGGCCTTGCAGGCAACGACATTTCTGTAGCATTGACAGCATCCACAACGGCGGCCGTTTGGTCAGAGCAGACCTATGGCAGCGTAACCGTCCTTCATGAAGCCGAGGCCAATGAATGGATTTCAGCCCGATGTCCGCCTATTCCGGACGGGGAATGCTGATGCGTTCACCTGATGTCAACAGATAATTCGACGCGTCCAGTCTCCCAACAATCGGCGGTACATCGGTTTGCGATTCCCACTGCTCAGACAAATGGAATCCGACCACTTCACCTATGACCAGTGTTGCGTTACCGAGCGCTACGGTCTGGAGCAGGCGACATTCATAGGACACGAAAGCTTCGTCGACGTATGGTGCGACTGTCCAATTCCCGATACGCGGATTGAGCCCCACGGCTTCAAACTCAGACACTTCTGCCGGGAATGTGGCACTACTTGCATTCATTTGTTCCATAAGGTCTGCAGTTACCATATTCAGCGTGAAAACCGCAGTTTCCATGACGTTGTCCAGTGTGTTCTTCTCGTTGCCGTATCGGTCTTTTGCACTTGAAAATGCGACGGTCGGAGGCGCAGAACCAATCGGCATGAAGTAAGAAAATGGAGCGATATTGTAGATGCCCGCCGAAGACACAGTCCCAACCCAACCAATCGGACGCGGTTGCACGACCATATGCATCAGTGTGTACGCAGCACGACTGTTCAACTCTTCTGCCGGGACGGGACGTTTATTCATTGCAGGTAGCTCAATCCTGATGGGAGAATGATGTCTCTCACCGTTGATTTGCCTTGTATTCGGGGCACCGGTGGAATCAAACCATGATACCTGCTACCTTTACTCTCACAGAATCTGAGATCGCGAGCGCTCAGCTGGCTTCAGACCGTCTCCACGAGATGTGCCGCGTTCTTCGCGATACGGGCTTTGTGGTTATCGAAAATGCAATTGACCCACAGCTTGTGATGAAGGTCAAGGTCGAGCACGATATCGCACTTGATAGTTACTTGGCATCACGAGGCGGACTCGTAGGTCTCGCCGATAAGACGTTTGGGACAAACCATGTAGGCTTCTTCCCACCTATTCTCGGAGCTGTTGCAGCCGAAGACATTGTCGCAAATCCTTTCGCTGTTCAGATTATGAGCGCTGCCATGGGAGATATCCGTTGCTCGTTCATCCACACAAACACAGCGTGCCCGGGCTCAGGCTATCAGCCAATTCATCGCGATACGCCGACGCTATTTGGCATTCACAACGCGCCAACGCCAATCATTCATGCAGTTGTAAACATCCCGTTGATTCCATTCACTCTTGAAAATGGCGCCACGGAAGTCTGGCCGGGGACGCACTGGATTGTGGATGATAGCGATGCTGATGGAGCAAAGCTCGAAGAGCGTGCGCGCTTTTTCCCAAGCCAGCGCACGGTGTTGCCTGTTGGAGCGCTGGTTGTCCGCGATTTACGGATGTGGCACCGTGGCGTTCCGAACCCGGGAACAGAGCTTCGCACGATGATGGCAATCGTTTACCAACGGGCGTTTGTCCACGAGGAAGCTTGCAGCATCCCGCAGACGACGTGGGATTCCTGGTCTGAGGACACACAGAAGATTTTCCGGTTCAATGACATCGTGCCAGATGAGTCTCATACCCAACGGGCCTGGTATTAGAGAGGTAACGTACATCCGATGACAGCACAGACATTTCTTTTAGAGCGCATTGCATCCACCGGAACGGTTTTCCGCTTCTGGGTTGAAGTGATGCCTGAGGACAAACGGGACTGGATTCCTACCATCGATGGCACGGCACAGACGCGTAGCGTCAATGACATGCTTGGCGAGCTGATTGAGGTAAACAAGATGGTCTTCAATGCATTGACTGGCGGTGAAGCACCAAAGCAGCACCCGATGCTGGCGCCGAGACCATTTGACGATGCTAGCCAAGCGCTCCCGATGTTCGATGAAACCCTTGCTCAAGCTTTGAGTGAGCTTGAAAAAGTAGATCCATCAAAGCTCGAGGAAACGATTGAGGTTGGTGTGCGGATGATGCGCTATATCGACCTCTATGAAGTCATCTACCGCAACCTCTGGTATCACGCTGGGCAAGTCAACCTGATTCAGCTGCAATACGGCGATGCGGTCTACCACTTACCTAGCGCATAAGATATTTAGGCTGGAGGGTTAGCCGCCAACGCGCTTGACCTTCCAGCCCTTTTTAGCAAGCTCTGTCATGAGCTGATCACGCTTATCGCCTTGAATCTCGATGATGCCATCCTTACAGGTTCCTCCGCATCCGAGGCGCTGTTTGAGCTCTTTTGCGTATGCAATCAGTGCATCCCCTTCGAGCGGAACGCCAGTTACAACTGTTACGCCGCCGCCCTTGCGACCTTGTGTCTCACGTCCAACGCGCACAACGCCATCGTTTGGGAGATTCCGTGCTGGCTCGACAGCTACCGGCGCAGCCTTCCTCGGGTTACCGCTAACCTGCTTACCCGCCGCCTTCTTCTGCTGGCTGCTCCACTCAGTGGAATAGATGACATCGCTCATATTGAAAGTTTACACGCCACAGCTTGGTCATCCAAGGTGGTAGGAATTGAAATCGTTGTGGTGCTGTATAACGGCTCATGCCTCGAATCCGCCAAGAGCAGCCATCGCTACTCAAACAGCTCTTCCCTTTACCAACGGGAAACAATGGCTGGGAAGTTGTCTGTGATGTCGCTGACAAACTGACTGGGGACTTGTTGAAGTTCGAAGAACTGACTCGGGCGAACAAAGCCGATATCGTCAGCGTCAGCCGCTATTTTTCTGATAATAGAGCTCGAAATCTGGTCCGTTTACTGCTCGACACGGAGCGGATGCCTTTCGTATCTCCAAGAACAAGTGTGAATCTGGAGACCCTTTTTCCAGACCTTGCCGCTTTCCGAAAAGTGGTGCGATTTGTCAGCATCGCAATGTTCCACACATCGGGCACTGGACGCTCACGCGAATGCGCTAGACTCGTAAACGTCGGGATACGGATAGCGACTGCACCTGCACCGGATGCCCTCATCGGAACACTGGTCTCGATTGCGTGTCAGTCAATCATACTGCGACAAATCGTCTCTCTGGCACCGCTCCTGGATGCTGACGACCTCGATGCGATCGCAAAGGTGCTCCACCAAGGCGTTACAAGTCGTGCTGGGTATGCAGCTGCCTTTCAGTCCGAATATCGGTTTTTCATTAGCACCGTTGGGAAATTAGAGACATCCAATCTGGATCTTGCATCCCCCGATGAAGATGAAAAGCGTCAGTACCATGAACTTGCCAGAAACAAAGCCCGGTTTGATGCGGCGAAATCCGATGCCCTTGATTATGCCCGGGCAGAGCTTTCTGACGTTCTGCAGTGTATTGAAAACCCGATGCGCTACGATGCGAAGTTACGCGAGCCGCAAAATCAGGATAGCCGCCTCATAACAAATATTCTTCTACCCGTTTTGATGCCTTCACTAAGCCGCGTCCTTGCGCTACTAACCGAGATCCGCATGACAGGCCTATTTTGCTCAGCGTGGGCATACCGAAAACGCACACTTACATGGCCAGCCAGACTGGACGAATTCGCCCCGAAGGATTTGTGTAAAGAACTGGTTTCTGACCAAGCCTTCGTACTTGAACAGTCTCCCGGATTCGATGGCATCCGTATCCGAAGTGCAGGAATCCCAGCAGTCCCTGGCGAGCAGCGATTGCCAATTACGGTTCCGCAGACGCCAAAACCCGTCTAGCATAAAAAAAGGCCCGCATCCCTAACCGGAACGCGGGCCATGTCATGTAATTTATAGCTCGCTTAGAGCGCGACTTCCTTACCTTCGGCAGCTGATGCATAGATACCCGACAGCATCTTCATCACCATAAAGCCGTGCTCAATCGGGCACTCGTTCTCACGGTCATCGCGGACGACTTCCACGAAGTGACGCATCTTGTACTCCCACATGTCCCAGGTCGGGATGAACTCTGGCTTGCCATTCATCATGTAGGTGTTGATGTCACTAAACGTCTCACTGGTGCTCCAGATGATGCCGCCCTTTTCGCCCATAATCTGGATATCAAAGACATCTTCCTTGATGTGCGCAACAAAGCTGGACTCCAGAGTCAGCATCGTTCCGTTGTCAAAGCGGATCATTCCGACGGCAAGGTCTTCAACTGTGTAGGTTTCCCAGTCCCAGTTTGGCCAAACAGATTTGACATCCGATGCCTTGTTTCCGTGCCAGGTGAACGTGTTACCAGTACAGGTCACAGGGGTTGGGTTGCCGATGAGGGAGTAGGCAGTGTCAAGAATGTGCACACCGATGTCGATGAGCGGGCCGCCACCTTGTAGCTCTTTGCGGCCAAAGACGCCCCAGTTCGGGATACCTCGGCGGCGGAGTGCCTGTGCACGGACATACAGAATCTTGCCAAGAGCGCCGGACTCGACCAAGTCACGTACGTACTTCGAACGTGGCTCGTAGCGATGCTGGAAGCCCATGACAAACTTGACACCAGCGGCTTTGACCGCGGCTACCATGCCCTCTGCTTCCTGAGCACTCATTGCGATTGGCTTCTCGCAAAGCATATCTTTACCCGCCTTGGCGGCGGCAATCACTGCAGGGGCGTGTGCGCCATTTGATGTACAGACAGATACAGCATCAATCTCATCTCCGACAGTCGCAAGCATCTCATCAAAGCTCGTGAAGAGGTGGTCCTTCGCAACGCCGTGTGCGGTGTGCATATGGTCGAGGGCAGCCTGACGGAGGTCGGCACCAGCGATGATGGAAACGCCGGGCATCTTCTTAAGGTAGCTGATGTGTGTTTGTGCGATGCCACCGCAACCGATAAATGCTACGCGAAGCGGCTTTACCGGCGCTTCATTCGCGGAGTCACTGATGACTGTGATTTCCGTATCCATGGTTACTCCGTACGCGCAGTCATTGCGCGCTTTCTAACAAGTACAATTGATCTGTGGATGATTCTCCACTAGACGGTGCATGGTAGCATTTTCAATGCATTCCGAAAAGGTGAAATCCGATGAAAGTTAGCATCGCAATTATGGTAGCAACACTTGTGATCGCCGCATTGCAAGCCAGCGTTGATGCTGGACAGTCCTCAAAGCAAGGCAAGCCATCGGGAAAAACGCAGAAGACTACGCCGACATCGAATGGCTCGGTTGTAAAAACATCAAAAAAGCCTGCCCAAAAGGTGAGTCCATCCAGCGCAGCGAATGGTCAAACGCACAGGCCGAACGAGAAACTCGTTGCTCGGGAGACGCTGATTGGTGCAGGTGATGTTTTGCCGGCGTACAGCGTAGTAAAGTCCGCGGATGGAGGGCCGGTTGACATTTCAACTCTGGTCGTAGGGCAAGCAGTAGTGGTTGTTTATCACCCTGGGAGCAAGCCGGCGATGCGGGCTCTCCCGCAAATTGCTGCAGCTGCGGCAAAAGCCAAACCTGGCATCAAGGTTTACGCATTGTGTGTTCGGACCGATGACGCAGGTTGGAAGGTATCGCTAAAAGGGCTTCCGAATACGATGACAGCTTTGTGGGATCCAGCTGGCCGCACAGAAACGGGTTTGAACGCCCGAAAAGTGCTCGGCTGCGATGCATACCCAACGTTGATTGTAACGGGCTCGGATGGCAAAGTCCGCGATGCATTTGCTGGGTGGTTTAGTGGAGATCGGCGGCTGGCACCGCTGTTGTCAGATTAAGGAAAAACCCGGGTGTTGTGCCCGGGTTTATTGTTTTTCTGGTTAGGAGCGAATTGTCTAACCGTTGTCCCGAGGACCGCGGCGTCGCCGGCGGCGATTATGGCCATCGGATGGCCGCGATGTCATTGCGCCTTCTGATGTAGGTGCAACATGTGGTCGAGGCTGGTTATCATTGGATCGGTCTCGGTTGAGAATTTCTCCTGATGCGGATGACCGTCCGGTTCCTGTTACGCGAAGGCGTACAGACTGACCAAGTTGTCTGCTTCCCTGTTGGAAGTGAATGACAAGTCCCGTTTCTGTGATGCCAGCTGCCGTCGCTGTCGGCGTGTCTCCTACGCTAACAATGCGTGCATCCACTGTTTGCCCTGGGCGGAAAGTCGCCAGCCTGCGGTCGAAATCATCCATTGAGCCAGGTTGGATGTCAAACTTTTCCATATGGATGTCGGTTGTTGAGCGGATATAGACGCCGCGTTCAATGAAGTGCTCAAGCTGTTCGATGTCATCTCCACCATCACCTACCAATGCAGCTGCAACCAAGGGGTGGCAAGTGACATGGAATGCTTCGGCTGTGTTTGTCTTTGCTTGGCGGCGAATCTCGCGCTGAATCGTAAACGCAACGGACTCAGGAGACTGAACCCGTCCGCTGCCAGAGCAGTATGGACATGGAACATCCATTTGCTCGTTGACCGTTTCACCGGTGCGCTTGCGCGTCATCTCAATCAGGCCAAGCGGCGAAATATGACTGACTTTACAACGGTTTTTATCGGTCTTGAAGGCGGCTTCCAGCGCCACTTCCACCTTGCGGCGGTCAGTGGCGTTGTTCATATCAATTAAGTCGAGGACCAGAATGCCACCCATGTCGCGCAAACGAAGCTGCCGGGCGATTTCATTGACGGCTTCGAGGTTCGTCTGAACGATTGTGTCGGAAAGGCCTTCGGTTTTTCCACCAAATTTGCCTGAGTTGACATCGATGGCGACCAATGCTTCCGCCTGGTCGATGATAAGGTAGCCGCCAGACTTGAGCGGAACACGGCGGCGCAGCTGTTGATTCATTTCCTGTTCGATATGGAAGTGGTCGAAGATAGGAATATGTGAATCAAAGAGAACCACGCGGTCCTTCAATGATGGTCCGAAGAAGTCAAGCAGCTCATGGGCTTTCTTGTAATCCTCGGGGTTGTCAAGGATTAGACGGTCTACATCCGAGCCGAACGCATCACGCAAGATCCGGAACAGAAGCGTAAGGTCCTGATAAACGAGGGCGGGCGCGCGAACGGAGTCGGCCGTCTGCTTGACGGTTGCCCAGGTTTGTTCGAGGTATTCCAGGTCCTGGCGAAGCTCGCGCTCGGTCTTACCCTCTGCTTCGGTGCGAACAATCAAGCCATAACCAGGATGTCGGATTCCTTCAACAATCCGCTTTAGGCGATCGCGCTCTTTCGGGTCATCAATTTTGCGAGACACGCCGGTAGAGTTTTCGTCCGGCATGAAGACAAGGTAGCGTCCGGGTATGGATATGCGCGTCGAAACGCGCGAGCCTTTGGTGCCACGGGGACCTTTGATAACCTGTACCAGTACTTCCTGATTGCGGCGAACTAGGTTCTTAATGGGGACAGTTGGGCGCGGACGACGACCACGACGGTCAAAAGAATCGTCTTCATCGAGCTCGCCTGGGGAGACGATGTCACCTGCGGCAAGGTATGCGTTTCTCTCCAGACCGATGTCAACAAAGGCTGCATCCTGTCCAGCAACAACATTGTCGACGCGACCTTTGAAGATGCTACCGACAACACGCTCACCACGCTCAATATGTAACTCTACGAGTTTTCCGTCTTCACGGACGGCAATCCGGGTTTCCCGCGGATCACCATTTACGATGATTTCTTTGGATACCAAAATGGCTCCTCTGCACTATGTGCGAATCGATTACGACTGGTCCCGGAACGTGATCAGGCGGGCTGCCGTGAAGTTCCAGGCCGTCACAAAAACAGTTGCTACTACCAAAGCGGCAAAAACTACCAATGGATCGAAGGATTTTCGGCCCTCTGCAGTCATCAACATACCGGGAACCTGCGACGGACTAAAGTCGCCGTGCGCAAACCCGGCACGTGCTGCCAAAACCAATGTG
>JBJTQN010000258.1:0-7772 GCA_046075665.1 Armatimonadota bacterium
AATACATGCACGGCAGCGGGTCGGCTCCGAACCAGGTCAGGGCGGAAGCAGCAGCCTTTAGGTGCACGGCCCGTGTGTCGGAATCTTTCCACTCAATACCCGGATGGCCTATCAGTCCCTTTACCGCAAGTACCGACCTCAGACATTCTCCGATGTCGTTGGGCAGCAGCACGTTGTGCGAACCCTTCAAAATGCGCTTCAAACTGGCCGTGTCGCACATGGTTATTTGTTCACTGGGACCCGCGGGACAGCAAAAACGACGGTAGCGCGTCTCCTTGCGAAAGCTCTGAACTGCGAATCATCCGACACCTACGTGACTGAACCCTGCGACAAGTGCGAAGCATGCCAGAGAATAACCGCTGGTAACTGTATCGATGTCGTTGAGCTGGATGCCGCAAGCCATCGTGGTGTCGCTGACATCGAGGAAGTCCGGAAGGCCGTAGGTTACGGCCCGATGCAACAGCGCTACAAGGTTTACATCATTGATGAAGCGCATCAGTTATCGAGCGATGCGAAAGATGCCTTCCTAAAGACCCTTGAAGAGCCGCCAGCGAACGTCGTGTTTGTTTTGGCAACCACAGAACCACAGTCCATACCGATTACGATACGGTCTCGCTGCCAGCAATTCGATTTCAGACGCGGGACGATTGCGGATATCAGCGGGAGACTACGCTATGTTCTGTCCAGCGAAGGTCGGGACATGTCTGATGCGGCAGTCCTTGCTGTATCCAGAGCAGCCGAAGGTAGTTACCGCGACTCACTGTCGCTTCTGGAGCAAGTGCTCGGATTCACGGATGGTTCGATTGAAGCATCCGATGTCGAAGCCGTCCTCGGACTTCTAGAGTCAGATCATCTCTATGCGTTGACTCGGTCGATGGCAACCGGTGACATGTCAGGGGCGATTCAGCTCGCCGACCAGATTCTGGATGAAGGTAAAGATGCCCGATCCATCCTACGTTCGGTCGCCAGTCACTTGCGGGATCTTTTGGTTTTTCAACTTTCCGGTGCAAGTGTTTTCTCCGATCGAACGGATGAAGAACGCAATAAGCTTGCACAAGTTGCCGGCGGCATCGGAAAACAGGTTATCCTCAACGCACTTGACACTGTTCATAAAGCGCAAGCCGACCTTCGGTGGAACCAACAACACCGCTTGGTGATCGAGTTGGCATTTGCAAGGGCATGCAGTCCCATCGAGCAAACGGTCGTAACAAATGCCGTTACAGTGGCTCCTAACAGCGGGCAAGCAGAGCCGCGCGCGCAAGGTGCCCACGAACACTCAGTCCCAGCGTTGCGGCAAGATCCGCCTGTTGAGCACGGTAAAGTGCCACCCACAACGAGACCCGTGAGCCAAACACCTGTACCCGTTCAAGTGGCTGAACCGGCCGATACCGGAAATGCCCCAGTGGTACCCGCCGCGCTTGCTGCAATCCGGGCCGCACGCGTTGCAGGCAAAGCACCTACGCCTCCACAGACATCAACGCCCGCGCCATCCGCTGCAAGCCAACCGATTGAAGTCAATCCGGTTCAACCAGTGCGTGTCAACATCGCTAACGCGCCAGTTAATGATGTCGTTGAGACATCGAGCTGGTCCCTCCAAGATGTCCTGTCAGCTTGGCCGACATTCCTTTCCTCCGCCGAAGCCATCAGCAAGCGCGCGGGTGTGATGCTAGCATCCGCACGGCCGGTTGGAGCATCGGATGGCGTGGTTGAAATTGCTTTTCAAAGCTCCGCACACAAGGACATGATGAGTGATCAGAAGCAATCTGATTTTGTCCGAAAGGTGCTTGGCAGGTCGCTGGGTCTGACTGAGCCAATCCGTGGGGTACGCTTTACGCTGGAAGGTCCACCGCCGGTCGCTCAGGATAGCAACAACGGGCATAGTTCTCTTGGCGGAGCTGCCAACGATGTTTCCGGTAGTACTGACAATGCGCCTGACGATGAGGCCGTGGCAAATGCGGGTGCTCCGGATGACCCCCTGTTGCGTGAAGTTCTTGAAGTCTTCGGGGGCAAGATGTTGGAGCATCCAATACACTGATCGCACACAAAGCAATTTGAAAGTGAGTTTATGACAATGGCGAATCCATTTAAGGGTTTGGGCGGCGGCGGCGGAAATCCACTTGGCGGTGCAGGCATGGCCAAGATGATTGAACAAGTTCAGAAGAAGATGTACGAGGATGCGGAAAAGATGCAGGAGCGTCTTGAAGCGGCACGTATCGAAGGAACCGCCGGCGGTGTGATCAAGGCTGTCGTTGATGGCAACGGACACCTGATGTCACTGACCATCAGCAAGGATGCTGTCGATCCGGATGATGTCGAAACGCTGCAGGAGCTGATTCTGACAGCCGTCAACGGTGCCATCAACACCGCGGAAGACATGCGCAATGAAGAGCAGCGCAAGCTGATGCCAAATATCCCGGGTCTAAACCTTCCTGGACTTGGCTAGGAATAGTTCCGCTTGTCCACGTACGCACGTCCGTTTGCCAGATTGGTAGCGGAGTTTGAGAGACTGCCAGGTGTTGGGCCAAAATCCGCTCAACGCCTGGCGTTTCACATCCTGAAACTCGACAACGAAGCTGTAAGGCGGCTTGTTACCGCAATCGAAGATGTCAAAGCGCACATGCGCCAGTGCTCTGTCTGCTTTCACGTTACAGATCAGGAGCAGTGCGATATCTGTTCGGATCAGCGCCGAAATCAGGCTGTCCTGTGCGTTGTGGCAGAATCACGAGATCTTATCGCCCTTGAAAAGACTGGTGAGTTTCGTGGCCGTTATCATGTCCTCGGCGGTCTGCTGGCACCGATGGACGGCGTTGGACCGGAACAATTGCGGATCCGCGAACTTCTGAACCGCGTCGGTGAAGCTTCCTATGATGAGCTCGTAATCGCTACGAATCCGAGTATCGAAGGGGATGCGACAGCGCTGTACCTCGCAAAGTTATTGAAACCTTTCGTGGGCAAAGTCTCTCGGATTGCACATGGCATCCCCGTCGGTGGGGATATTGACTACACGGATTCAGCGACGCTGATTCAGGCATTTGATGGGAGACGGGAAATTTGATGGCTTCGCTCAGGTTTGCTAAGGTGATAGGTCTGGCTGCATGCATTTCCATTATGAGTCCCGTCCTGTCGGTCACTCAGGATGCACCAAAAGCATCTTTCCGCCTTGCGAAGGATAGCGAATATGTTTACCTGACCGTCAAGGTGGAAACCGCCGATATTCAAGGCCTTGCTAAAGGCCTTAGCCCACAAAGCCTTCCAGCAATATACAAAGATGACAGCGTAACGCTTTCTCTTCTCCCGGATGGTGGCAAGCCGGTAACCATTACGTACTCTCCCGCCGGAGGCTTTGGCTACACGAAAGATGGCATCCCTACCGCAAACTTCAAGCTGAAGTATGGGATAGGCATCGATGGCACCGTCGGAGATTCGACTGACAAAGACAAGAGTTGGCAGTTAGAGGCGGCGATTCCTTGGGATGCGCTTGGATGCGCACCAAATACACCGCTGCGCGGGTTTCTGCAGATTCGGAAAAAGGGCGCATCCGATATCGCAACGTTTCCAAGCGGTGTTGATGTAGCAACGCCCGCAGCCTGGCCAAGCCTTTCCAGCGCCCCGTTTCTCCTACAAAACAAATCATCAAGTCCATTGATTGATGGTCGCACTGATGCAACTGAGTGGCCGGAATCCGAAGTCTTAGTTACCCTTCCCGCTTGGCAAACAAAGCAGGCCACGGCAGTCATCACAGCTCAGCCAGGCGTTGCCCCAACATTGGATGAGTCACGTAACCCAGCCGGACTAAAGCCCGTCGGGGCGTTGTACTATGCATCCACCAATGCCGACCTTCTGAAACCATCGTCACCAACACGGGGCGTGATTGCACGGGATGGCAGCATTGGCTTCACAGATCAACCCTTTCTCGGGATGGGCCCTTGGTACTCAAGCGACCGTGTTGACCATCACCGCCGCGAGCTCCTCGGGATGCAGCGTGCCGGCATCGATGTAGCTTATTGTGTAACTGGTGGTACCGGAGTCGCAGGCGTTCTGGACATGAAAGCACAGCTGGTGCTCGTTGCAGCCAAAATGGAACTCGCATTGCGTGGAGAGGCAACTCCCGCGCTGGCACCTTTCATTGCTGTTCAGTCCGATGATGCCCCTCTCGATGCGACCACGCCTGCGGGTGTGGATCGGTTGTGGGATTCCATTCAAAAATGGGTACTTTCGACCCCGCCTCAAATGCGGCATGTGATTCCTGTCGGCGCAACCACACCAACGGGGACAGTCATGGCTGTCCCTGTGGTCATCGATGGTGAATCGGTCATTCTCCCACCCGATTCTGCCTGGGCGAACACGCTTCGTCAACGCTTTGCTGAGAAATTTGGCTCTTCAGCCGGAAGCCCAACGCTCGTCTTTGTCGGCGGTGAAAAACTGACATCGAACTCATTAGGACTCTACGCTTCGATTGGTAGGACCCTTCGACCAGCATCGCCAAGCATTGCCGTCGTCAGCCCTGGTGCCCAGAAACCGTTTGTTCCGCGTAAACTTGGCGAAACATACAGGCAAAGCTGGGATGCATCCCGAAGTGCTGACTGGGTCCTTGTCAACTCGTGGAATGACTTTGCATCCGGGAATGAAATTGCCCCAAGTCGCCAATACGGCGAAGGTTACGTGGGGCTCACGCGACTCTATAAGACAAATGGAACATCCGCCGCACTTGTCGATGTCCGAGTCCAAACAACTGGTATCCCCACCGTTGTTGCATCACCAGAACTATTTGTAGCCGATGTCACTATCCAAAACAAAGGGACCGCACCGCTTGAACCGAGTGCGGTAAAAGTTGGGTATCGATGGCTGCAGAATGACAAAGTCATCGCGGCAATCCCTACAAGCAGCCGCTTAACAGCGCTATTGGCAGGTGGAACATCTGTCACCGCAAAAGTGGGTGTGCTCTGCTCCATCGATGGTGCAACACCCCTGCCTGATGGCGATTACATCCTGGAATTCGTGACTGAAACAGCCAACACAACCCGGACAACGAGTCAGGTAGTCACGGTCAAGTCGAAAGTTCCATATGCGGAAATCCGCTCCACATCCCTGTCACCGCTTCAGCGGACAGGTGCCCGTGTAGCAGTTACAGCCGATGTTCGATTTGCAGGTTCTAACGGAATCCCAGTCGGCACGTACAAGCTCTTTTGGCGTATTCTGTCCGCTGACAAGACGGTCGTTCTGTCAACAGGAGAAACGCAACAATCAAGAGCACTGCGTCCGGGTGCGTGGGAACAGCTCCGCGCCGTTGTTGATTTCCGCGATGCTGACCGCCAGCCTCTCTCAGGAGCTTACCCTGAACAAACAGGGACAGCAGAGGGTGCAACGCTTCCAAGCCACGTCTGGGTTCAGTTCCTGATCAAGGATTCTGATGGCAATGTCATCACGGAGCCGTTTGAACAGGCAGCCGCTGTCTACCCTGGAAGTGAAGAAGCACGTGTACGCCTCGTTGCACCGCTTGGACAAGCCACATTTAATGCTGGCTCGGAAGGGGTAGTTACCGTTAACATCGCCAACACTGGTGTTGAAAAATGGACAAAGGGATTGATCGGCCTTACAGGGCGATGGTTCCAAGCGGATGGCTTCCCGATAGCCGTCAACCTCGCCCTACCAACGGAGTACATCAAGACTGACATTCCCATTGGAGAGAGTGCTGATCTTCCAGTCACATTCCGCGTACCCGATCGCCCAGGTCGCTACATCCTTGCTGTTCTGCCGATGCGCCCTCCAGACTTCTTTCTAACAACACACCCGATAACGCGTAGCGAAGATGCAGTCTTTATTGGTGTTACAGTGACCGGCGGCCGTGCGGTTATGCTTGACCTAACTGACAAGTTTGACACGGATGCTGTCGCATTTGAGAACGCACCAAGAGATGGCGACGTGGATGGCTTAGGAGCGACCTTTCCCGGCGAATGGTTCCCCGCTGACAGGTATGGAATCAATACTGGACAGCTGTTCTTCCCCAGTGGCTACGCGAGCGACATTTCCAGCGAGATTGTCCGATCGACATCTTTCAAGTTTGGTCCGACAACTCCCGGTGCCAAGAATGCGGTTTCGGGTAAGGGACAGAAAATCGATGTCCCCGCTAACAAATACGTAGCACTTCATATCGCCGCCGTCATTATTGGGAATCAGGCGAAACCCGTACAGCTCACCCTGCGGTACAAGGATGGCAAATCAGAAGTCGTCAACCGAACCGTCAGAGACTGGACATCGCCCGTTAGAGCGGATGAAGCCATCTCGATGCGTTTCCCTAGAAAACGTATGCCAACGGGAGATCAGGATGCACTGCTCGCATGGCAACACCTAGTTATCCCTGTGAGACCATCATCGGATCTTATCGGCATTGACTTACCAAAAGATGCATCCCTAAAGATCTTCGCGATAAGCCTCGAGAGGTAGTATTACCTACCGAATGGGTAGGATGAAGATGATGCTGGATTGTGTGCCTATACACGCTTTTGAATGTAAACAAGATTTGGAGTAAGCCTGAATGTCTGTTTGGGATGTAATTGTTGTTGGCTCAGGCCCGGCGGGTGCGACGTGCGCATGGAAGTGCGCTGAAAGTGGCTTAAAAACGCTCCTTATCGACCGCAATACAACATTCCCACGGTATAAACCGTGCGGGGGTGGCATCCCTGTATCGCTGCAAAATCATGTGGATGGCCTGAATCCGGATGGCTTTTTGGAAACAACCGTCACCCACCTTCGACATTCGTGGAAGGGTAAAGATCCGGTTCTGGCACCGATGCTGACCGCGAACGACAGTCCATCCGAGGTTTGGATGGTCATGCGCCCGAAATTCGATCACTACTTACAGACATGTGCCGAGTCCGAAGGCGCGACTGTTATTCTTGGCCATAAAGTTTCACAAGTCGAACCGGATGCGACAGGCGTCAGTGTAACCACGGATAATGGCACCGTTCATCGGAGCCGCTACGTCGTGGGGGCGGATGGCGCTAAGGGTGTCGTTGGCAGTCGTGTCGGCCTGCGACTGAACAAGCGCTGGGGAATCGCACGCGAAGCGGAAATCCCTTTCGATAATGCAACTCCTGAGAATCCCTGGCATCCACGGCTGGAACCAGCTGCTTGCTACCTCGACTACGGCACTGTCAAGAATGGCTACGCCTGGATATTTCCAAAGCTTGGAATCCTCTCGGTAGGCGCAGGGATGCTTACTCCCAAAAAACCTACTCCCGCTGGCCTGAATACGGTTGCCGTGACATTGCTAAACGCAATGAAAACGCAGCTTATTACTGCTGGTTTGTCACCTGATCTGCTTAGTGATGACATTAAAATCTGGGCACACCCGATTCCCTATTGGACGGGCAACGAGCCAATCGTCGATCCAACGGGACGTGTCTTGCTGGTTGGTGATGCCGCAGGTTTGGTGCAACCTCTCTTCGGCGAAGGAATTCAATATGCCGTGCGCAGCGGCGCCGAAGCGGCCAAACATATTGCAGCCGATAACATCGATGCCTATGCGGCGGCAATAAAGGCGATGTTTGGTGGTGAGTTTGATGCGGCAAACCGCGTCGCCAAACTCTTTCACCGAACGCCCTATTTGTCTTACAAGCTCGGGGTAAAGAATCCAGCCGGGACCAAGCTTGTCGGCCGCCTGATGTCCGGGGATTTGCACCTCGAAGGCATTGAACAGCGCATCATGGACAAGCTACGCCCTACCGTAGCGAAATAAATTCGCAGGCATCCCGCAGACACTGATAACACCG
>JBJTQN010000259.1:0-2875 GCA_046075665.1 Armatimonadota bacterium
CATCCCCAAACTGGGAAAGCGGATACATATCCGCGCCATCGAGGGCATCATCGTATGCGGCTGCAGCCTGCCGAAAGGTTTCCGGATTTAGGAACAGGGCAAGCAATCCAAAGCGTGCACGGGATGATGTCTGGGGCGTAAATGCAAGAAGCTCACTCGTACGGGTTACATGGTCGATAACATGCCCGCCATTTACCCGGGAATGCAGCCTCGGGAGAACGTCGGCATAGAGATCCGCCAACTTAGCTGTTGGATGAGCAGTTGCATAGGCATCCACCCACCCTATCAACTCCTCGCGCACAGCGGCTGTGGCACCCGAGATACAAGCTTCGCTCGCCTCAAGGGTAGCTACAAGCTGTTGGCGGAGGTATGGCAGTATTTCCGCCAACCTGACATCCCGGACGGTTACTTTTTTCCAGCAGGTTTGGACGATACCTGTCCAGCCATCGGCCGCGGTAAGCATCGAGAGTGTTGTGTCAGGATCTGCAGCTGCACTACGAATTGCGTGGATGTTGGAGCCACCCTGTTCGGCCAAAGCTGCAAGCGTTGGCGGGTCTTCGGAGCCAAAGATGCGGTGGAGCTCCCCCGCGGCTGACCAGAGGCCTCGCGTCATCCAGTCATCGTGACCAAGGATTGCATATGGAGCTTTTGCATCAATTTTCGGATGCCGTGGGGCCTTGGCGAAGTAGTCGGTATCGTGGATGCCGACGGTGACCGTTGCTCCCGGGGCGCTGTGTTTAAGCCGTGCAAGAATGCCGGCTTTGGTCGGCTCATCCCAGAATACCGTCTGCCCGAGGGCGAGTAAATGCAAGGGACGGCCAGCAGCCACGATGGGCTGTAGCAGGTCGCTCGTCACATTTTCACACTTCATGGCCTACGGAGTATACCGCCGGAGGGTCAGAATAACTTCACACAACAATACGAATGGATATAGGGTGCCTTCCAACCTGCCACGTTGAATTTCATCTACGGAATCCCAACGTGATCAATATGCCGCACCGGGTAGCCTTGCTCAAACTTCAGGCTGCCAACACGCTCCAACACGGCATTTCCTCAAAAAACGCCCCCCGGAGGGGAAACACAGACTTCTTACTGAATCCCCACGTGATCAATATGCCGCACCGGGTAGCCTTGCTCAAACTTCAGGCTGCCAACAAGATCCAACACGGCATTTCCCCAAAAAACGCCCCCCGGAGGGGAAACACAGACTTCTTACTGAATCCCCACGTGATCAATATGCCGCACCGGGTAGCCTTGCTCAATCAAATACTTCGCAATGCCTGTCGCATGGTCTGAACCACGCGTCTCAACCAACAGCTCCACGCCTGTTGCCCCGTACCGAACATCGGATGCCAACCGGTTATGCTCGACATTCATGATATTCCCTCCGACGGATGCAACCGCTTCAAGCAAACCCGCCAGCCCGCCGGGTTTATCTTTTACCGATGTAAAAATATGAAGATAGCGACCCTGACGAATCATCCCGCGCTCGATGATGTCAGCCAGCAGCTTCAGATCCATATTGCCTCCGCAAAGAAGACAAATCGTGCGGCCTTGCCCAAGACCTTTGTGCTCGAGCAGCGCAGCCAGACTTGCCGCGCCGCTCGGCTCAACAAGGACTTTCATCCGGGTCAATAGCAACAAAATGGCTTGCGCGATGGCATCATCCGAGACCGTAACAACATCATCCGCGTAGCGCTGGATATACCGAAATGTCCGTTCACTCGGGGCTTTGATGGCGATGCCATCGGCAATGGTGTCGACAGCCAGCTTTCGAGGCACAAGGTGCCCCGCCTTGAACGAGCGTGCTGCTGCATCCGCACCTTCCGCTTGCACACCGATAACTCGCAGCCCCGGCTTCGCTTCTTTCAGGGCACAAGATGCGCCGGCGAAGAGGCCGCCGCCGCCGATCGGGATGATGACCGTGTCGACATCCGGGAGCTGATCAAGCAATTCGACACCGAGGGAGCCCTGCCCGGTGATGATGCCATCATCGTCGTACGCTGAAACGAAAACCCGCCCTTCCGCTTCGGCAATACCCTTTGCGACCGCGACAGCCTCATCGAAATTTTCACCGTCTAAAATGACATCCGCACCGTAGCTCCGCGTCGCCTCAACCTTGGCATTGCTTGCCGTCCGCGGCATCACCACCTGGCATGGAACACGCGCCTCACTGCTCGCGAGCGCCAAGCCCTGTGCGTGATTGCCCGCACTTGCAGTGACGACACCACGCTTCCGCTCGGCCTCGGTGAGCATCGCCACCCGCGCACACCCACCACGAATCTTGAAAGAACCCGTTCGCTGGAGATTCTCCATCTTGAAATAGAGGTCACTGCACTCCGCAAAATTGGCAATCCCACGCCCACGATACACGGGAGTTTCCCGTATAAACGGACGTACATCACGGTCGTACACAGCCTTAATGGTGTCAAGACGGATCATGCTTTACTCCTAATCGTATATTATGAGGCACACGGCAAAACACAACCTGCCTTTGCCAACAGCTGTGGAGAAATCCTACCAAAAATGACATCCCTCACTCTTTTCAAACAAGCCTGCGATACCGGAGCATCACTCTCACAATACTCAAATGCCCTACAGTCCCTCGCGACCGACCGGCGTGGCAGCTGGACGGAAGCGCATGACCTCCTTCAGGATGATCACTCAAGAGCAGGATCCTGGGTCCATGCTTATCTGCACCGCAAAGAAGGGGATGCCATGAATGCGGCATACTGGTACCGGAAAGCCGGCGAGCCGGTCGCGACCGTTTCCCTTGATGATGAATGGGAGGACATCGCAGCTGCCCTCCTCACACAAAAGTAGTAAGTGCTATTTGCTGGCGATGCGGCAAAACCAACGGACGCTTCCGTGCACA
>JBJTQN010000260.1:0-6455 GCA_046075665.1 Armatimonadota bacterium
ATTTGGCGAGCTGTCTGTATGCTGTCCTTCCAGACCGCCCAGAGTACTTCACGCTTTCCGAACCGGGTCAGGTGAGCGTCGAAAAGGATGGCTTTACGAAATTCACACACAAACCCAATGGCCGCGACCGCTACCTAAAAATGGACATCAAGCAGACAGCGCGCACGCTTGAGGCGCTGGTGGGGTTGACTAGCCAGCCGCCAGGGTAATCGGGAAGTACCCCAGTGGGGTATATCTACTCAGTCTACCCAGCCTGCACCATATGCCCGGCGTGGTGGGCGCCGGGCCAAATGCGCTCCCATTTCTCCGGCAACTCGATACGTGCGCGGTAGAGGGGGCTTTCGTCTATCGTGATGTTGCCGTACTTGGTCCAGCGTTGGAGAGGCCAGCCGAGCATCCAGCCTGTGTCGCCCAGCCTCTTGTAGTCGCCTGGTGTCGAAAACCAATATGCAATCTCTGCCTTTTCGATATCCATTTTGCCGATCAGCTGTCCGGATGCCCGATGCGCATAGGTATGTACTTCAAATCTTCCATCCGGGAGTTGCTCGCCCAGCTGTAGCCCCTGAATGACATTGTTTTTGTAGCGATTTATCCACCGTGCATCACCAGTAATTCGCGTCCGGCGTCCCGCTTCGTCAATCAAATAGTTATACACATCATCGTCAAAGTAACTTTCGAGCTGAACCGATGGAGGACGTACGTTCCCAGGAGCAATCGGAACCTTTTCCGCACGACGCAGGCGGACATCGTAGGTAAAAAGTACATCAACAGCATCGTTTTCTGGCCATTTGGTATAGCTGCGTGTGTAGCGAAAGATGTGCTCATTGTGCCACGCAAGACCATTGGCATTTCCGGTTGCAAACAGCACATTCCCTGTCTTGATATGAATGATCTGCAGCTCCGCAGCACTCACCATGATGGCCGCGAACTCACCGTTTGGAGATGGCATCACTGGCCCGGAGCCGCACGCAAGAAAGCGTGGTTTCCCGCCAGGTCTGTCCAACACTTCGATGACACTCTCTCTCTGTCCGCGTCTTGCGCTTGTGTAGAACATTCGCTTTCCCGTCGGATCCCATGTAAATGGAAGTGCATCCACCAATGGATCTGTCCAGCGCTCCAAAATCTTCCCGGATGCGATATCGAAGCGGATCACACGCCAATGCGAAAGCCGGCGATCGCCAGGTGGGTAATAGAACCGGACGGATGCAAATGCGGTTGTAGATGCCATACGTATGCCTTATCCCAGATAAACAAAAGGGCTCCACGGAATCCGTGAAGCCCTTGGTGGATGCGAACTACCCTTAGAGCTCGGTTGGAAGTTCATACCCCTGCCGGTATGGGCGATCCAGCATCGCGGATGCTTCACTGTCACCAAGAATCCGCTCACTCTTCGGATCCCAGCGCAGCTCATCCCGTTTAAGACGCATCGCGATATTGCCAAGGTGACAAATTGTGATCGACCGATGCGCAACCTCACAGGGAGCAACACACTCCTTGCGGGTTAACACGCCATCGATAAAGTTGCGGAAGTGGTTGTCACTCTTGTACAAGCGCACCTCATTGTCAGCAATCACGCTGTTCTTGATCTCAGCCGAGCTCGCATCGTGGACGCCGCGGTTTGCCCAAACCCAGCCTTGCGTGCCCTCGAAGGTAACGCCGCCCTTGACCTTGCTGGACACAATCATTCGGACGCCATTTTCATAAATGGCCTCGAACTCGTAGTCACTCGCCGTGTCGTAAATCGGGTGCGTCGGGAAATTCCCCTTTGCGTTGATGACCTTGACCGGACCTGTGTATTCCGTGCCCATTCCCCATTGCGCGCAGTCAGGGTGATGTCCGCCCCAGTCGGTCAGCTGCCCTCCGGAGTAATCCAGTATCCAGCGGAAGTTTACATGGGTACGTCCTGCGCAGTAAGGCTTCCACGGTGCCGGACCCAGCCAGCGATCGTACTCAAAGCCATCCGGCCACACACCCGCCGTGACCTTGTCAGCCGTCCGTCCATAGTCAGGTCGTCCGGCAGGTAGCCCGACCTTCACCGTTTGCAGCTTACCGATGCGCCCATTTCGCACCAGCTCAGCCGCGCGTCGAAAGTTGCTGTCAGACTTTTGTTGCGATCCGGTCTGAAAAATCACCTTATGCTTTTTGACCGCATCGGACATTAAGCGCCCCTGTCTAACTGTCAGCGCAAGCGGCTTCTGGCAGTAAATGTCTTTCTTCGCAGCGGCGGCGTGCAGTACACAGAGTGCATGCCAGTGGTCCGGGGTTGCGATTTCAACAGCATCGATATCTGAGCGCTGTAGGACATCATGGTAGTCGACATATGCTTTACAACCCGGTCCGGTTGCGCCGCGCTCTTCGTAAAATTCATCCACCGTGCGGCGTGCTGGCTCGCGTCCGGCTGTCCCACCATTCCAATATCCACCGCTTTGGAAGTTGACATCGCAGACGGCAACCACCTGAACGCGACTGTCCTGGAGAAAGCCTCCCATATCGCCCGTGCCCTGATTTCCAACGCCAATAAAGGCCATCGTCACGCGGTTACTTGGAGCCACATGGCCATCGCGGCCAAGGGCCCTTGCGGGAACGATGTTCGGTAATGCAACTGCCCCTACGGCACCAACCCCAGCTTTCAATAAATCTCTGCGCGTGATTGTTTGCTCTGTCACTTTCATCAACTACTCCTTTGTAACAAGCTCATCTGTGTTCAAAATGATGCTGGCGGTCAGCATCCATGCGGCGAGATCCGCTGTCGCAATACCATCCGGGCGCTTGGCTACTCCGACGGCAACCAGCTTGTTGGCATCATCCGGATGTTGTTGATACTCCAGCCGCCGCAGTGCTGTGCCTTCGAGAAGGACATCCCGCTCTACCTGTGTCGCAACGCGGCCGAGTGCCCGCCGGAACATCGCGTTCAGAATCGTAACATCCGAACCCTTGCCCTCAGTAATTGCCATCTGTGCAAGCACGCGGGCAGCTTCGACAAATGTCGGGTCATTCAAAAGCACCAATGCCTGAAGTGGCGTATTGGTACGGCTGCGACGGACACGGCATGCCTCACGTCCCGGCACATCGAAGATTGCCATTTGCGGTGGACCCGCTGTCCGCTTCCAAATCGTGTAGATCGAGCGGCGGTAAAGACCATCCCCATTGTCGGCTTTGTAGTTGCGGAGGTTTCCGTAAACGCTCAGCTCATCCCAGAAACCCGCTGGCTGATAGGGGCGGACACTGGGACCGCCGACCTTCTCAACCAGGAGGTCACAGATGGCGAGGGCCTGATCCCGGATGGCTTCACCCGAAAGACGGAAGCGCGGACCGCGTGCAAGGAGGCGATTTTCCGGGTCACGCTTCATTGCATCCGGTGTGATCACACTGCTCTGTCGATAGGTGCTAGAGAGCACCAGCGTCTTGTGCAGCTTCTTCAAATCCCAACCGGAGTCCATGAACTCCACCGCCATCCAGTCAAGCAGCTCGGGATGACTTGGCGGGGCGCAGCGGACGCCAAAATCTTCGGTTGTCTCAACGAGACCCCGCCCAAAGAGGCGCTCCCAGACACGATTTACGGCAACGCGCGCGGTCAGTGGGTTTTCCCGACTGGCAACCCACCGTGCAAATGTGAGGCGGTTCTTTGGTTGATCAGCCGGCAAGGTACCGAGCGAGCTTGGGATGTCAGCGGTCACGACATCCCCGGGTTTGTCATACGCCCCACGCACCAGCACGCGGCAGACCCGTGGCTTCTCAAGCTCACCCATCACCATTGTGGTTGGAACCGCGGCCAAAATGCGCTTACGTTCATCGGTTAGCTGTGCGAGCTTTCGGTCAGCATCCCGCGCCGGATGGTTGGTGTTTGCCCGAATGTACGCATGCAAAGCTGCGACCTGCGCCGGTGTGCGCTTCTCAGCCGGAACCTGGAGGACGGCGAGGCCGGCATCTGATGATGCTCCAGCCAGTGGATCGCCGGTTGTCAGCGAGATGCGGAAGTTTTGCAGCGCATGATTTTCGTAAATGGACCCAAAGTCGAGCGTGATGGTCAGCTTGCCGTTGACGGGTGAAACAGGCTGCTTGAATGCAAATCGTGCATCGTGTGCCTCGCGCGACTTTGGATAAATCGCCCAGCCAGGTGTGTTCGGGTTGCCATCGATGCTACCGGCAACATCATGGCCATCCTGCTGGAAGGATGCAACGGCCTTGCTAAAAGGTGCATCTTTCCCACCGGTCGATGCGCTAATCCCTGTCAGCACAAAGTTGCCATTAAAGTGACGTCCGACATAGCCATTTGCCCCGGGCATCACTTCGATGCGGACTCCCGTGATGTCCTTTTCCTGTGCATCCAGTGTCAGCGTGTACGTTTCCTTCGCTGGGTTGGTGCCTGTAACGACAATGGCGGCGGTGTCATTGACGGTCAGTTTTGCACCGCTTGCAGATGTCGCGCTTGCAATGCCGGCGGGCAGCCAGGATGGCTTGACGCTGGAGAAATCCCGGGATGCTTCCCAGAGAGACGCCCATATTAGGAAATCGGGCTCGGCTGCCTTTACACTGCGCTCCGCCGCAGCGATTTGCTTGTCCAGCAGGGCGAGTGTGTTCGCCTGTTCACGTGTTGGACTCTTGATGAGCGGCGGGTGGTTTTCCGGCGCTTCGACACCTGTTCCAGACTCTGCGATGTTGTTGAAGAACGCAAAGACGGAGTAGAAGTCTTTTTGGCTGACTGGGTCGTATTTATGGTCGTGGCAGCGTGCGCAGCCGAATGTCATCCCAAGCCAGACAGCGCTGGTTGTTTCGACGCGGTCGACAACGGTTTCGATACGCCATTCCTCCGGGATAACGCCGCCTTCGGTGTTTACGCGGTGGTTACGGTTGAAACCGGTGGCGATGACTTGTTCGGTCGTGGCATTTGGCAACATGTCTCCGGCAAGCTGCTCGATGGTGAACTGGTCGAAGGGTTTGTTGGAATTGAACGCATCAATGACCCAGTCGCGCCAGCGGTACTGAAAGCGCTCATAGTCCGCCTGATAACCATTTGAGTCTGCGTAGCGCGCGCCATCCAGCCAGTCTGTCGCCATCCGTTCGCCGTAGCGCGGGCTTGCGAGGAGGCGATCCGCTGCAAGTGCAAATGCATTCGGGCGAGTGTCAGCAAGGAAGCGATCAACTTCGACAGGCGTTGGGGGCAATCCGGTCAGGTCCAGGCTTGCCCGGCGGAGCCAGGTGCGCCGGTCGGCATCCGGGCTTGGTTTCATCTGAGCCTTGTCGAGCTTTTCGAGAATAAAGGCATCGATGGGAGTACGGACCCACTGGGAGTCGGAGACTTTCGGTATGGATGGGCGCTTCGGAGCGACGAAAGCCCAGTGCTTGTCAACCTGTGCGCCGGTGCGAGTCCAGGTTGTGAGGAGCGCTTTCTGGGCTGTGGTCGGCTGGGATGGCTCTATCATCGGAGGCATGTGCAAAGCGCTGGATGCTGGTAGCGCGATGCGCCTCGCGACTTCCTTTGCTTGTGCCGCAGTGATGGGTTGATCGAGGCGTAGATTTCCTTTGCGCGCGTTTGCATCGACGCCGTGGCATTTGAGACAATGATCACCCAGAATCGGTCGGATTTCTTTGGTGTAGTCGGGTTTCCGGATGATTTTCGGGCTTGTCGGGGCACCGATGGCAAGCCAGGTTGCGGATGCACAGAGGGTGATGGCTAGGCCAGCGCGGATTGTTCCACCGCGCAGCGCTGCAAAGGGGTTTCGCATGGGCAAGTTTCCCACAATTACACGTGGAATTGCCAGTAACAGACCCGCTGTTGACTTGATGCTATCCTGCTGTACTGTAGATGCATGCAGCTCAATCAGGACAACCATACCGTCTTGCAACAACCACCCATTGGTAGCGCTACGCCTGTGACTCCCGGGTTTGCTTCTCAGATCACGGAAACGGTGACGCCTGCCGGTGTAACGCGACGTGGCATTTGGATGACACCTGTCGGGATGGCGCGGACTTACTACGAGTTTTCATCCCATATTCGGATACTTGGGATGCCATTCGTTCATATTGCGTGGGGTCGCAACCCGGTCACGGGCAAGCTTGCCGTAGCCCGGGGGTTTATCGCCATCGGGCAATTCGCCATCGGCGTAATCAGCATCGGTCAGCTGAGTATCGGTTTTCTATCGCTTGGTCAGCTCTCCCTTGGACTTTGGGCGGCGCTTGGCCAGGCGGCAATCGGCTTTCTTGCGATTGGCCAACTGGCGGTCGGTTTGCGTGCAGCAATCGGGATGTTAGCGGTTGCGTTTCATGCGGTGGGGATGCTTACGGCGGGGGGGACGTGTGTCGGCGGCCCGAGTGCCTGCACCCATGCGTGGAACATGGAGCGCCGCGACCCGGTGGCCATTCAGGATTTCAAGGACACGCCATTTCGCCCGATGAAAACGAACAGCCGCCGCGGTTCACGTCATTAGTTTCCTAAGCGGCGCGCTGCGCCCGCT
>JBJTQN010000261.1:0-2962 GCA_046075665.1 Armatimonadota bacterium
CAAACCCTCTGCGTAGGGGCGGACCGCCGTGTCCGCCCGCACAGGATGGCGTGTCATTGTTTCCCATGGTCGCTCAAACGTTGTTCTTGCATTCGGCATCGAAAACTCTGGCTGGACCTATGGTTTTCATTGGTGATTCGATCACGGCAATGTCATCGCAACCACGGGCGGACACAGCGGACCGCCCCTACGCGGAAAATTCTTTCACGTTATGTCTCGTGGTGTTACAAATGTTGCCTTTTCGACTACGTTGCGGAACCGGTCAATGTCAT
This sequence comes from Armatimonadota bacterium, assembly GCA_046075665.1. Classification (GTDB taxonomy): domain Bacteria; phylum Armatimonadota; class Armatimonadia; order Armatimonadales; family Armatimonadaceae; genus CAIRTT01. The sequence goes on from JBJTQN010000261.1 coordinate 273, forward strand.
TCGCGAATCGTTGGTCAACAACAATGTCAGATGAAATCACATAGGTTTGCTCCAGTTAAATTCGATGTTTACTGCGCCCACATTCCTTGTAGAATCTAAGGATGGAAGCGGTACTTTGCATCGACCTTGGAGGCACAAAATCTGCCGCATCCCTGGTCACCCGCGATGGCGATATTCGCTTCCGCACCGTCGCGAAAACTCCGGGAAATGCATCCGGGCATGAGCTCGCAGACTTCCTCATTTCCCTCGGGAAAACCGTACTCACAGAGACAGCCGAGCAGCCAATCGGCATCGGTGTCAGCGTCGGTGGCCCAACAAATGCCCGCAAGGGTGAAGCCTGGGCCGCTCCCGCACTGCCTGGCTGGGGGAATGGCTTTCCACTTGCAAACGTCCTCTCTGATGCATTCGATGGCATCACTGTCCGTCTGGAAAACGATGCCGATGCCACCGCGCTCGCCGAACATCGCTTTGGCGCCGGTCAGGGCACGCATGCCATGGCATTCCTTACGGTCGGCACGGGTATCGGGTCCGGGCTCATCGTCGAAAACCGCCTCCTGCGTGGCAAGACCGGTGCAGGTGGCGAGATTGGGCATGTGTGCGTCGATCATCCCGGACGCGCCTGCGTCTGCGGGATGTCTGGCTGCCTTGAAGCCTATGCCTGCGGACCATCCATCGTCAATGTCGCACGCGAGCTGGGCTCCGCCGCAACCGATGGCCCATCCGTCGTTGCCCTCGCCCGTGCGGGTGAGGCCGCCGCTAAGCAGGCATTCGACCGGGCTGGCGAGATGCTAGGTCGTGGTCTCGCGACGCTTTCGATGGTAATCGAGCCACAGCGTTTTGTCCTCGGGACGCTCGCTGTGCACGCAGCGGATCTCCTGATTCCACCTGCCGAAGCAAGCCTGCGGAGCCATGCGTGGGGCCGCAATGTGGATGGAGTTACGATCGTTCCGGCGGGGCTCGGCGACCGTGCCCAAGACCTCGCGGCGCTTTGCGCATTTCTTGCGCGGGAGGGCGAGTAACGCATGGCCCGTCATCCGATTGATGGCTTTCTAGGATCTGGCTCCATCCGCTCGCGCATTTATAAGGCGTGGCGGCTAGCCCTTGAGGATGATGGCCCGGAGCTTCTCGAAGTCGAGGGCTTTGCCGGCATCATGACCACCGGTCGGTGGATCATGGCATTTCTTCAGGTGATGATCAGTATTATCCTGCTATTTTGGAACCCATCTAGGCCTATCGGTTCGTATATCGCGATGGCCTTGCTCGTCATCTATAACGTCATCGTCCTCGGAATCCTGTGGCGTCCCGAGACGCGCCGGCTGCCGATTCGCTGGACGTTAATGCTGGATATTGCATTCCTTACCAATGTTTGTTACTGGACAGAGGGCACAAACTCAGCGTTTTTAGGGCTGTTTTACCTGGTAGTCTTCGTCGCGGCGCTGTTTTACAACTTCCGGGGCGGTCTCGTCGTCGGCGCGATTGCAGCCGCGGTGACATTTGGGTTTGGCGTTAATGCCAACGAAACACATCACTGGAACATCGTCAAAGACACCGCGCCATACTTTGTGATTGTCGGATGCTTTACGGGTTTCCTTGTTGGGCAGACCAAGGTTTGGTTTCAGGCGTTTCGCCTCGGGATGGAGCGGACGCGGCAAGCAGACCGTCAGGCAAGCTTGGTGCAGCAGGAGAGCGCGGTGCGTGAGCGCGAGCTTTCCCTTGCTCGGGATGTTCAGCGCGCTAGTCTTCCGCTTACCACCCCGAGGATTCCTGGTCTTGAACTCACGGTTCGCTCCGAGCAGGCAGCGGAGGTCGGCGGTGATTTTCATGTGTTTGTGACGGATGCCGAGGCGGCGGTTGCTGGGATTTGTATTGGGGATGTGAGTGGTAAGGGGATGGCAGCGGCGTTGATTGCGACCAGCGTAGCCAATGTGTTTCCGTACCTAAACCCGCTTTCAAGTCCGCTGAGCGCAATGCAGCGCCTGCATGGCGATCTCGTGCGTCGCCTTGCGGATGGCTCATTTGTGTCCCTGTTCTTCACCATCATCGATGGCACAGATGGCCGTGTGCGTTACTGGAATGGCGGTCATCCTCCGATGCTTCATTGGCATGCAAAAAGCGGGGAGTGTAATGTGCTAACGTATGGCGACAGCGCGCCGCTCGGGTTACTACCGGCGTGGACGACGCAGATGCGCCGTGTTCAGCTTGAGCAGGGCGACATCTTGGTGGTCTGTTCGGATGGCATCACAGAGTCGGTCGAGTCGTTGGATGAGGCGAAAATTCTCCCGTTGACAGTTGGGATTGTGCAGCGCGTGGCACCATCGGGAGCGGATGCAGTCGCCGATGCCCTGGTCGCAGCCAGCCGTAAGCAGGTCCGCTCGAGCGCGGATGACCTGACGGTGATAGTTGCGCGTTACCACGGGGTCTAGAGTCTTCCTGTTTGTGGGTATGCTCCGGGAATGAAAAGCGTGGATGTGGCGATAATCGGTGCAGGTCTTGCGGGTGTTGCGGCAGCGGGTGATTTAGCGGCGGCTGGGAAGTCAGTCTTGGTTATCGATAAGTCGCGCGGGATAGGCGGCCGGATGGCAACACGTCGCCACGCGGGGACGCGCATCATGTTTTCACAAGAACGATAATTTTCTTCTAATTTTACCATAGAACGGGTATCATTATCTTCTAAACCATCACCAAAATTC
>JBJTQN010000262.1:0-6267 GCA_046075665.1 Armatimonadota bacterium
AGAGCATGTTCACCGCGTCCCACAAGCATATTCGAGTAGAACATTCCATGTGCCGCGGGCGGACACGGCGGTCCGCACCTACGCAGTATGTACTAAACCGCGAAACTGGTTAATGAACCACGGACTCTGGTGGCACCTCAATCGTCAAGCCATCCTCAATACGAATCACACGATCAGCAGCGCGCGCCAAACGATCATCATGCGTAACCATAATGAACGCAACACCCGTCTCTTTCGCAATCTCACGCATCAGCTTGAAAACTTCCGCTCCAGATCGTGCATCCAGGTTACCCGTCGGCTCATCCGCAAGCACCAGTCGAGGACGCGATACAAGCGCTCGCACAATCGCCGTGCGCTGCTGCTGACCACCCGACATCTGGGTCGCCTTCTTGTGCATTTGATCTTCCAGCCCAACACGCCGCAAAATCACCTTAACAGCCTCAATATCTGCCTTGTCCGGAGCACCCTTTCGGATACTGATCGGCATGAGTGCATTCTCGATACACGAGAACTCATCCAGCAAATAATGAAACTGAAACACAAAGCCTATCGATTCACCGCGAAGCGTCGCAAGACCATCGGATGACAGCTTTGAAATCTCTGTTCCATCAATCCAGACCTCGCCACCCGTCGGGACATCGAGGGCGCCGAGGATGTTCAGCATCGTCGACTTGCCAGAGCCTGATTGCCCGATGATTGCGACGAACTCGCCTGGGAAGATTTCCAAGTCGATACCGTGAAGGACATCCACAGCCTTTTCCGTACCCGGGTTGTAGGTCTTGCGGAGGCCAATCGTCTTTACGATCGGGGTTGCATTCATGTTAGCCACCTCGAATCACCTCCACCGGGCTGAGCCGGCTCGCACGACGCGCCGGGAGAATTGCGGCAATCAATGTCGCCAGAATCGTCGCGCCTACAGCCCCACCAAAGATTACCGGGTCGTAGATAATGTTGAACAGCTTGTCAGCCTTGCCGAAGCGGGCAGCTTGCGGGATATCCGCCAGCGCACGTAGCAAAAGCAAGGCCCAAAAACATCCAACAGCGCTCCCAGCCACCGCCACGCCAAGCCCTTCAATCGTGAAGACCCAGAGGATTTGATAATCCCGCGCTCCGATAGCTTTTAGGATGCCGATTTGCTTACTCTTCTGGATAACACTGACAATCAAAACGGATGCAATAGCGAAAGCGGATGCGAGAAGCACAAACGCACAAATCATCACCTTGGTCGAATTCTGCGACTGGATAGCGTTTAGGATAAAGCCGTTGTCCTTTGTCCACGAATCCACTTTGTACGGAAGGGATGATGCCATTTGCTCAGCGACCGCCGCAGCCGTAAATGGATCTTCCAGCTTGACTTGGACGAAGAGTACATTTGTGCCCGTTTTAAACAATGACTGCGCCGCGCGAAGCGTGCAGAACACGCGTCCGATGTCAAATTGCCCGTTGCCCGTTTCGAACAACCCGACGACGGTGTATGTCCCCGTAACGCCAACATTGGACTGAATCTTTACGCGATCGCCCATGCGGATGCCAAGCTCTTCGGCGAGGCGCATCCCGATTACGATTTCATCCGAGTTGATGTCAAGCCAGCGGCCCGCGATCATGTCTTTCTGGATGGGGCTAATGCTCTCAACTTTGGCTGGCTCGCCCCCGGTGATGTTAACCGCATAGCGCTTAGCGCCACGGATCATAAACCCGGACCCACCGACGCCACTGGCAACGGTCCGGACTCCCGGAAAGGATGCCACTTGCTGCTCGATTTTCTGCCACTGCTCGAGCTCAGTACGTTGCTGGACCTGCTTTTGCGCATCGGATGCAAGCAGGCTTCCCCCACTACGGTCACCGACTTTGTCAAGAGTGTCCGGTGCGGGGTCCGGCGGCTTGATCGTGACATGTGAGAGCGGGCCGACCAGGTCTCCAACAAAGCGCTGCTGGACACCGGTGATCAGGGTTTGGATGAAGATGATGACGGTGACGGCGATGGCGACGGCGCAGACGGTGAGCAGCGTTTGTCCACCACCGCTGACCAGATGACGCCACGCCAGCTTGAGTTCAAAGCGTAGCATCGCTTAGTTCTTTGCTGCCGCTTTGACTGCGGTGACCGTATCACCAGGTTTGCGCCCGGTTGGGGTGATGATGACTTGGTCGGTAGCGGTCAGTCCATCGGTGATCGGAACGCCATCCTTGCCCGCAGAACCAACCTTGACGACTTTCTTTACAACCTTGCCAGCATCCACGACGAGGACCGTGGACTCACCCCCAATCGTGTTGACGGCAGTGAGTGGGATGACTAGGCGGTCGCTTCCCTTATCGGTGACGATGTTGACAGAAAGTGTCTGCCCGGGGCGGAGCCATGTCGGCTTTGATGTTGGAACAAGTCGAACCTCAACCGTGCCGCGGTCGGCATCCACCTGCGCACCGATTTCGGTCACATTGGCATCAAAAGTTTCACCCGGGAAAGCATCACAGCTGACTTTCGCAACCTGACCAACATTGATTTTGCCGAGGTTGACTTCATCGAGGTCAATACGAATCTCAGGGCTCTGGGACCGGACAAGCCGGATAATAGGTTGATTCGGACCGGCAATGCCGCCCGGCTCTGTGACAACTTCCGTCACCGTTCCAGCGAACGGTGCTTTGATTTTTGCATCTGCGATGCGGCTCTGCGCGACCCCGAGGGCACGCTCAGCATCCATGAGGCGGGTCTTTGCGACCTCAACCGCCTGCTCAGCCTCCCCAACGCGATACTCCGCCAGAATGCGCGCACGCTCCGCCTCGGCGACTTTGCGCTCAGCGACAAGGACATCTTCCTTGCGTGGCTGGCTGAGAAGCGTTTGCAGCTGGGCTTCGCCGCTCGAACGGGCGCCCCGCAGCGTTGCTTCCGCCGCGCGCAGGTCTGCTTCCGCCTGGGCAATCTGCTCCTTACGGGTTCCGACGGTGAGCTGTTTGAGGCGAGCATCTGCGTTTTCGCGCGTCCGCTGCGCTACGGTGAGTGCGGTCTCGGCGGTATCAAGGGCAGATTTCGATACCGCGCCTTCTTTTACGAGTGCCTGCTGGCGCTTAAAGTCCTTTTCGGCTTGTTCGAGCTGTGCATTCGCCTGTGCAAGCTGGGCACGCGCCTGGTCACGCTCTTCCTTGGTTGCACCGTTGCGCAGCTCGGACAAGCGATTGCGCGCGGCGGCCTGTTTGGCTTCCGCGACGGCGATGTTTTGGTCGACATCTGCTTTGAGGCGATCGACTTCGGATTTCAACGGGGGGCGGCTTGCCTGCGCAAGGGATGCCTTTGCTGTACGAACGGTGTCCTGCGCCGACATCACCTGTGCTTTTGCCGTACCAAGCTGGGTCATCGACTGCGTTAATTGTGCTTTAGCCGTCGCAACACCAACGGTTGCCTGCCCAAGCTGTGCGCTCAGGACATCGGTATCGAGCTCCGCGACAACGGAGCCGGTTTGAATCGTGTCTCCCTCGTGTACAAGCACACGGGCGACGCGGCCTCCGGTTTGCGCACCGATACTGGTTTCAACATCACCTCGAAGACGCCCGCTCGCGGCGATACTCGTAATCACATTTCGGCTGATGGGCAGGGTTGTTTCCACTTTTGGCGGCTGCAGTTTGAAGATTACGCCAGCGGTGATGAGACCGCCTCCGATAAGAAATCCGATGAGGATGCGTGACTTATTTCCAGCCATGGTGATGATGCTCCCTAAGGCAGCATCGGGGATACCCGCCAGCCGGAAAAGCCGGGCTGCCAAAACACTTATGAAATGTTCTCTATTCCTTCGCAGTGTATCCTGATGCACATCCTGTGTGATTGCCCCCAAATGCTGCGCGGCTGTATGATATCGACGTGTTAAATACTGTTCCGACCCGAGTGCGGACCCGGTTCGCTCCGAGTCCCACAGGCTTTCTCCACGTTGGCGCTTTCCGTACAGCGCTTTTTTCATGGCTCTTTGCCCGCAAGCACGGAGGCGACTTCGTTCTCCGTATAGAAGACACCGATCAGAACCGTTTGGTTCCCGGCTCACTCGAAAGCATCATCGCATCCCTGCACACGCTGGGGTTGACGTACGATGAAGGCCCCGATGTTGCAAGCGTGGCGGCTCTGGATGCGGAGAAATACGGCGCAGTTGATGCCAGCTTTCTCCCGGAAAACGGCGGACAGTTTGGCCCCTACTTTCAGTCGCAGCGCCTGCCACGCTACCGCGAGCTGATCGATCAGCTACTAAATGAGGGCAAGGCGTACTACGCATTCGAGACAAAAGAAGAGCTCGATGCCAAACGCGCTGCATGCGACATCCGCAAGGTTCCTTACACCTACGACCGGCAGTTCCGTGAGTATCCCCTCGCGGATGCACGAGCGCGTGTCGCGGCGGGTGAGCCGGCGGTTGTGCGCATCAAAATGCCGACGAGTGGTGTGATCGAAGCGGATGACCTGTTGCACGGCCATATGCAGTGGGATGCCACGACGCAGGATGACTTTATTGTTCTGAAGGCGGATGGTTTCCCACCGTACCATTTTGCAGCGATGGTGGATGACCACGACATGCAGATTTCCCATGTGCTCCGCGGAGATGACTGGTTGCCAAGTCTGCCAAAGCATATACAGATTTTCCGTGCTTTTGAGTGGGAGCCTCCGATTTTTGTGCATACGCCAAATGTGCTTGCGCCGGGCGGTGGAAAAAAGCTTTCGAAGCGCCATGGAGCAAAGCCTATTTTGGGTCCGGTTCCCGAGCTCAAGGATGGGCTGCCAACCGGCGAGGTCACCGGTGGTCTCGTAAACAACGAAGGCTATCTCCCGGATGCCATCGTTAACTTCCTCGCGTTGATTGGCTGGTCAGCCGGCGACAATCAGGAAGTCTTCACACGGGAAGAGTTGATCAATGCTTTTACGCTCGAGCGTATCTCGCGTTCCGGCGGCGCATTCGATCAGGACAAGCTGTTGTGGATGAACGGACTGTACATCCGGCAAATGGCACCCGATGCCCTTTACGCTAAGGCGGAGCCGTTTGTCATTGCATCCGGTCTTGTGGCGGCAGACTGCTCCGCGGAAACACGAGCCTACGCGGCGGCGGCGCTTACGCTCGAGCAAGAAAAGCTGACGCGCCTAGATGAAGCACCAAACCTGATTTGGTTCTTCTTCACAGAAGATGTCCTTGGGGATGAAAAAGTTGTTGTTAAGTGGCTGCAGAAGTCAGGTGTAAAGCCATATCTGGCGGCACTCGCGGATGCGGTTGATGCGCTCACCGAGTGGACATCGCCGGCGATTGAAGAGGCGATTCGCAGCGTTGCCGCGGCACAGGGTCGCGAGAAGGGTGCCGCGACGCACCCAGTACGGATCGCCGTAACAGGACGAGAGCAGGGACCAAGCTTGTTTGACTGCATCCAGGTTCTGGGTAAAGAGCGTGCAGTCAAGCGCCTCCAGGCGGCGATGGAGCGTGCGCATGAGTAATCCCATCATCGATGTATTCACGGTTTTTGGTGCAGTTCCTCCGAGAACAACCGAGCCTGGGACTGAGAAGCTTTTGACATCGATTGACCGCCTTGGTATTCAGCGCGCACTGACCATTTCTACACGCGGCATTTACCACTCAGCGAATGCGGGAAACCGAGAAACGGCTGCGAACTGCGGGCAGTCGAATGGCAGGCTCAAGGGCATCGCAACGCTTGATCCGCGTACCACGGCGCTTCCGACAACGGATGGCTTTATTGCTCTCGCCGCCTTCCCCGTGGCGCAGCAGTGGCCGATTTACCATGCAGCATTTCTCGGGATGCTTGCGACGCTAGCCCAGCAGGGTGTTGTCCTGCCATTAATTCTTGAAGCAAGCCGCCTTGGAGATCTAAGTCAGTTCCGTGGAATCCTGCATGCGAGCGGCTACAAAGGTCCGGTCATTGCGCAAGGAGTCACCAGTGAGAGCATTTCCGAAATCATCGCGCTTGCTCCCGGGATGCCTAGTTTGCACCTCTGTACCAATGGGATGCGTGGAATCGGCGAGATTGACCTTGCGGTGAACACGATGACTAGTAAGCGCGTAGTGTTTGGCTCCGGGTCGATTGCATTTGGCTCGCTGGCGAGTGCGGTGGCAGTTGTCAAAATGTGCCACATCACGGATGAGCAGAAGCATGATGTTCTCTTCGGTAATGCGCAAGCGATGTTTGCGGGAGGTGTTGCATGATTTGCGACATCCATGGCCGGTGGGGTCCGACGACGGCGGCTCCGGCTTGGAATCAACCGGATCACGTCAAAGCGCAGCTGTTGCAGCGTGGAAT
>JBJTQN010000263.1:0-16559 GCA_046075665.1 Armatimonadota bacterium
TGCTTTGATGGCTCCCGGTTGCACGACCGACCACGATGACTGGCGGACTTGAAAGTCTGGGATTGCTACGAGGCGTCCATTGTCATCAAGGCGGATGATTTCAGCAAATGCACCACCATCATCCTGGAATGTGCGCAGCTCGATAATTTTGACGCCATCGATATTTGTGCGGGAAGCATAGCTCTGTGTCGTCAGGACATTGGCGTAATCCTGGTGGATATCGGTCGGGGAAAGGCGCTCGGCCATAACTTATCTGGTCTCCGGGAGGTTAGGTTTGGTTTCGCTGGCGATTCGCCGCAAATAAGACGCATAGCCTGTCTTGCCTAGGACATCGGCGGCCAAAATGACATCTTGAGGAGTAATCCAGCCATTTTGCAATGCGATCTCCTCAAGGCAGGCGATCTTAAGGCTTTGCCGACGCTCGATCGCAGCGACAAAGTTGCCTGCTTCGAGAAGAGCATCGTGTGTGCCCGTGTCGAGCCATGCGGTACCGCGACCAAGGATTTCGGCATGAAGGTCATTTTTCGCCAAGTACATTTGGTTTACCGTGGTAATTTCCAGCTCACCGCGGTGGCTTGGCTTTACGGCTGCTGCGACATCCGTGATGTCCTTGTCATAGAAGTACAACCCGACAACGGCATAGTTTGACTTGGGGTGTTCTGGTTTTTCCTCGATGGAGATGACTCGCCCGGTGGAGTCAAAGTCCATAACGCCATACCGTTCTGGGTCAGCGACGTGGTAACCGAACACGGTGGCCCCTGAAGCGCGGTTTGCCGCTCTGCGAAGCTGTTCTGGTAGGCCGTGGCCGTAGAAAACGTTGTCTCCGAGGACAAGGGCTGCGGGACCACCGGCAATAAAGTCCTTCGCTATGTGAAACGCTTGCGCGAGACCTTCCGGACGTGGTTGGACAGCATATTGGAGTGAGATGCCGTATGCGCTGCCATCACCTAACAGTCGCTCAAACAGTGGAAGGTCATCCGGTGTGCTGATCAACATGATGTCCCGAATGCCGCTGAGCATTAGCGTTGAAAGCGGGTAGTAGACCATCGGTTTGTCATAGACGGCCATCAATTGCTTGGAAACGGCTCTTGTTGCCGGATAGAGGCGTGTTCCACTGCCTCCTGCGAGGACGATTCCCTTGCTCATTGTTACATTCTACGCCTCGAGTCGAAGTTGCGCCGGAGAGGCTTGACGAGGCATACCGACCCCGCTACACTCTGCTACAGCGCATGACCGAATCAGACGAACTCCCGTGGAACAGTATGTCCATAAAACTGCCGGCGGAAGCATTTGTTTCCGGTGGTTTTTTCGATGAGCGACTACGCTTTACGGCACTTCATGATCGTGGGGCCTTGCGGGTGTCTGTGACATCGACGGAACCGTGGCTCTCACTTGTCCCACAGTCTTTTGGGCTGGCTGCTGGCGAGACTTTGGATGCGGAAGTAGTGGTGGATGTTGCCGCTGCGAAGCGGATGGTCGAAGGGGGGCGGCCGCCTCTTGGAGAGCTCCAGATTGCCTACACGCAGCAAAATACTGCAGGGGTACGTGTGGAACGGTCATCAACACTTTCCGTTCAGCTGCCGGTTGCCGTATGCCCAACTTGTAAACGCGTCCTGCACATCCCCAGTCATCTCGGTGCCAAGCCTCCGACCGTCTGTATGCACTGCTTCGAACGGCTACGCCCATGCCCCCAATGCGGTGTCCTCAACACATGGCGAGTACGCACTTGTCTGGTCAGCTCCAAACACATCATCCGGGCAAGTGATGATTGGGTAACGCTTGGTGGTAACAGCGCTCATACGGGAAATGCAGATGCTCCGCTTGGAGCTGGTGCCCTTATTTGGCAGTTCCCCCTAACGCTTCACACAAATCCTCTTCGGCGGATGCAGTGGTCATCGTTGGTGACGGCGTTCGGTGTTGTTTACGCTGCGAGCACGACAGGGGATGGTGAGCACTTACTGCACGCATTCGATGTCGAATCGGGAACACCCATTTGGGATCCATATGCATTGCCGGCACCGGTCCACCCTGACCGTGGTGGAGTCTGTGTTGTCGGGGACTTAGTTGTTGCGGGTCTTGTCAGCGGTAGTGTCGTTGCTGTCGATGCAATCCGAGGCACGCGTCGCTGGAAGGTAGATATTGGTGGCTCAGTCTACGGGTCGGTGATTCCTTTAGATCTTTCCGCGGTGGCTGTTCCGGTTGCCGACGGAGTGCATTCTGGGCGACTGGTTGTGTTAACCACGGATGGCGGTCGTATTAAGTTTGAGGTTCCGCTTTCGGGGCGCCCTGAATGTACGCCGGCGGCAGGTGAGAATGCGATTGTGGTACATGACGACACCGGTGGTGTTTTGGCTATCGATGCATCTACAGGCGACACGAACTGGTACACACAGCTTGCAGATAGCTTTGATGCCGCTCCGGTAATCTCGAAGGGTGTGGTGTACTCCGGTGGCCACGATGGTATTTTGCGTTCCTTGAATCTCAGTGATGGTCGGCTGCTTTGGCAATCGCCTGTTCTGGGTGGTGCGATAACTGGAACGCCTAGTATTGCGGACAGCGTTATTGCCGTACCGACGGTTGAGGGCCTTTGTTTGGTCAGCCGCGAGACAGGGCAGCCCGTCCAGCGCACAAGTCGTGGTCCGGTTCGTGCACAGCCTATCGTGGCCCCGGACGGCTTTTTGTTCGCTGGGAGGGATGCGCGTTTGCATCGGCTAGCAGCAGGAATGGCAGTAGATGATGTCTACGATGCGGGTGGTGGCGGTCCGCAGGTCAGCGTCCCGATGGCTTACGCTGATGGGAATGTCTTTGTGGCGACCACGCGCGGCGTCCTCTATGCACTAAGAATGACGGGGGTGCTCTAAGTGTCCGAGCTGCTTCCCGCAATTCTTACACGACAGGTTTCCAATGCAGGCGTCGTTGCGACGCCGCAGCCGGATGTAGACGCATGGATTGGCTCGGATATCCACACCGGGCGTCCTGTCATGGTGCGTCGCATTCCGAGTTCCGATACCTTACAAAACAGGCTGACTGCCGCACTGGATGCCGCGCATCAAACGGTTGTGCCGTTTCGCCGGTGGATGTTAGTGGATGGTAGTGTCTATACGATTCGCGATGTGTTGAAAGGTAAAAATCTTCGTCAATACTGGATGGGTGTTGGCGGGCGTGCGGATACTGAGACGCTGCGACGCTGGATAGTGCCCCTTCTGGATGGCCTTGCGGCGTTCCACACAGCCGGTATTGCACACGGTGGACTCTCGCTCGACAACCTCATCATCGGCGATGACTTACGAATGTATATTGCCGATGGTGGCATCTGCGACCCATCAGCCCCGCATCACAACAATGTGTATGGCCCAGGTGCCGGGCCATCCGCTGACATCGTTGCCGCCACCAAACTTGTGACGGCATTACTGCCAAAATCAGGTCCATTTGCAAGTCCTGTGGTTCGAGCACGGGTCGAGGGGCTGGTCTTGCGCTGTGAAACGCTGGCTGCGATTCGGGAGCTCCTCGAAGGCTTGGATGAGATTGCTATGGATAGCATCACCAAAGCGGGGGGGCAACCAAGCGTTGGTGATTTGCGCAGCGGCCTTCCCGGAGCACGTGTAGAGAAAGGGCATCCACAGCTTGTCTGTGACCAACCCGATCGCTGCACGATTGTTTCCGGTAGCGGAGGTGAACTGAACCTACTTATTCGTAATACAGGCCAAGCGACACTCCTAATACGGGTCGTAGCCACACAGCACCCGTGGCTGAATGTACGCCAGATACCTTTGCCAATCGTCGTTGCGCCAAATGGGACAGGCAGGATTCCGTTTGTGGTGAGCGCTGCGAGACTTGCCCCTGGAGACTACCGTAGCCAGGTGTTTCTATCGACGAATGCTCCCGGCGGGCAGGCTGAAAACCTTGCAAGCGGCTGGTATCGGCATACCGCAGCAGTGACGGCACGCATCATAAGCGCCGGATATCGTTAAGACCTGCTTGATACAATCCACTCAATGACTCGTTTTGCCTTTGTCACTGCCATCCTTGTTTCCGGTGCTTTAATCATTGCATCAAACCGGGCGGCAGTCGCGCAGGAAACAAGTCTCGAAAAGTCCAAGACTATCCTTGCGTCGATAGAGCAGAAGCGTCCAGACTATATTGCGCTTATTCAGGATGTAAGCGGAAGTATGTTGACGAATGGGATGATGACGAAGGCGCGGCAGGCAGCACTCCGCGTCGTTAAGGAGGCTGCGGTCCAAGGGACTTATGTTCGCATCGTTGGCGTGAATGCCTCAGAACATCTCCTGTATGATGGCCTCATTTCGTCAAACACGGATCGCAAGAAAGCACTTGATGCGATTCCGTATAAGGCACTCGATGGCGCGGGTACGAACTTAAGGCTTCCTCATCACGCAGCACTGCGACAGGCACTTGAACGCGGAGCGAAGTCACCTGTTATTGTCTTTGTTACCGATTCATACAACGATGCGCCCCGCGACAATCCGACAGAGCTTAATAACTACGCCAGTTACTACGACAAAGGCGGGGACTTAACCAAAATCGCGAAGACATCGACGGGTGATGCATATCGACGGGACATCGCGGCATTTGCCGCAAACGGCGGTAGGACATTTGGGTTTGGTGTCAACATCGATGCTAGCAGCCACCGTCCTGTTGAACGTAGCCCAAAGGACATCACGACTCCTGTCACGGAAAGTAAACCCATCGCTCCCGCCAACATCCCGCCACCACCTCCAGATGATCCAATCTGGCCCTATCTGCTCGGAGGTGTCGTGTTGATTGGCGTCGCGGGAATCGTATTTTTGCTCAACAACCGCAAGCCACTGGCGGTTTCAATTGAGATGGGAACCCGCAGTGGCCGTGATCTTGTGTTTCGCGGTGGAGATGCCGTCGGAATCGGTGGCCTTGCCGCTGGTTGCACGCAAACGTTGCCATTTCCTGGAAACACCGGTGCCATCGCCCTCTTGATGCTTGAACGTGGCGTCTTGGTAGCCAAGCCTGTCTCCGCATCCGGGCAGCCACCCCGGTGGGTCCTGTCGGTTAATGGCGTTGATGTGAGCGGTACAGCTGCAATTCCAGTTCGAGTGGGCGACACATTGCGGATCCGGTCAGTCGCCGGGGATACTGAGAGTATTGCTGAATATCGGTGGAAAGTTGCACCTGTCAGCTGGGAGCGTGGAAAAACGTGATTCGCCGAATAATTGTCCTGCTTGCTGTCATTTGCGTAGCTGTGGCCGGAGTGTTTGCGCAAGGCGCGACACTCACGCCGCCAGGGAATCAAGCGCTTCCGAATCTTTATCAGACAGGAAAGCGCTACACCGTTCGCCTCCAATATGTTGACCCAAAAGGGGATGACGTCATAAAAGCCGTCTTCCATGACGAATCGCGTAGTGGCAACATTGATGTCCCAATGCAGGCTATCGATGGTTCTACCGCGGATGGAGCCACGGTCACTTGGGAAGTCAACGGATTTGAAAAGGGCGATCACAAGGCTTACTTTGTCGTGACCACAGAGACCGGGTCAACCCGCTATCCACAGGCGCCGGACACATTTTATGAGTTCAAAGTCCATAGTGTCGTCGATAAGTGGATTGTCGTTGGTGTCGCAATCGTTCTTTGCTTTACGCTTATTCCTTGGGTGATCTACACCGCTGTCAGGTCGATGAACCGTCGTGGAAGTCCATCCAGTGCGGCCAAAGTTGGATTATTGGTCGGTGCACTTGGTGCACTGGCGATGTTTGTATGGCAGTTCCTAGGTGTATACGACAATCCGCTTATCTGGATTCTCGCTGGTGTCGTCTTTATTGTGATTGTTGTCGGAGTCCTTGCACGTCGCTAGTCCGTAATGGTCATTCCGGGTGCGTGGCAGGGAACCATGTAATGTTGGCGAATTTCGTTGGTAGGTTATGAACAATACTTCAGACACGCACGGAATTCTCAATGGACCCCTTCGACCGGCGATTTGGAAGCTAGCGCTTCCAGCGATCGCCAGCGGCCTCTTGATGTCAGCCAACAGTGTCGCTGATAAGCTTTTCATGGGACGACTTGGAGTGGATGCCCTTGCGATCGTCATGGTCGTTCATGAAGTTCGTCTCGCTCTGATGACGATTCTTGTGGCGTTTTCTGTTGGCGCTGCGGCGATTATAGGGCGCGCAATTGGAGCTAGTAACAAAGCCGAAGCGATGGCTGCCCTTCGCCAAACAGTTTTAGTTTCCGTTGTAATCGGAAGTGGCATCGGAGTGATTGTCGCGATTTACGCCCCCATACTACTGCAGACAATCGGTTATCGTGGAGATCCATCAAGTTTCGATGAAGGTGTAAAGTACCTTCGCTGGTCGATGTTGGCCGTACCTTCCCTGTTCACGCTGGTAATCGGAAACACAGTCTTCGGAGTGTTAGGCGAGTCCCGTCGGGCCCTGCAAGTGATTGCAGTTGCCGTCGCGCTGAATATTCTCTTTGATTACATCCTGATTTTCGGTATGTTTGGATTCCCGCGAATGGGAGTGACAGGAGGGGGAGCAGCTCTCTGTATCAGCCAGACGGTCGCAACATTACTGTTCATCGCCTTTCTTTCGGGCACAAGGCTCAGTGGGGGGCTCTCAGGGAGCTGGCGCCCTGATTTGTCGATGATAAAGCGCATTCTGCACGTAGGCTTGCCAGCGTCAGCAAGGCAAGCCGTTGTTGCTCTCAGCGGCCTGACAATCCAGGCACTGCTGCTGCGTACGCAAAGCGGCTCAGCTGCGGGAGCGGCACATGGAATCGGTGTCCTGATTGAATCGTTGGCTTTTCTTCCGGGGAATGCTTTTGCTTCCACCGCAGGTACATTTGTCAGCCAAAATCTTGGTGCACGAAATCTGATGCGGGCAAAAGATGCAGCATTAGTCTCGATCGGTCAGGCTGTCCTCACGATGACGCTCGCAGGAGCTGTGTTTGGCTTGCTGGCAGAAGGACTGGCGCAGCTGATGCTGCCATCAAGTGCACCGGACGCGGTAAATCTTGCGACACGTTATCTGCACCTGATGGCATTCGTGCAACCGGCGGTTGCCGTAAATCTTGTCCTTGCGGGCGTTTTGTCCAGCGCCGGTGACACCCGAACGCCGAGAACGGTCACATTTGTCACGACAGGTCTGCGCGTACTGCTCGCATACGTGTTATCGACATTTACCGGACTCGGTGTGATGGGTGTTTGGCTGGGTGTGGCGAGCACTCCGGTCATGTCGATGTTTCTGCTGATCGCTGTGTATCGGCGTGGAAACTGGGCAGATCTGAAGGTTTGAATCCCTACCTATCGGCTGCCCTTAATACGTCGTACCAGCTGACATCCCAGAAGAAATGCTCCGGCAGAGATGAGAAACGCGCTTGCATAGCCAAGGCCTGCCTGATGGCGGTTGATGGCGTCCACTAAGACTCCGCACAACCCTGAAACAATCTGTGGACTGCTAACACTTGCCTGCCATATTCCCATGTCCTTTGCAGAAGACTTTGCATCCGGGAGGACATCGGCAACCATGGCGACCGAGGATGCCATGTAGACACCGTAAGCTGCGCCAAAGAGGAGACCTACGATCAGAATGACATCAAAGCGGGGAATCAGCGCAAATGGAATAAGCGTAATAAACATCGCCGAGCCAGACCAAATGGTTACTTTCCGACGGCCAATCGTATCGACCCAACGTCCCGCAGCGACCGAAATCGCCGCGCCACTTATAGACATCAGGAGAACGATGGCAATCGCTGCTTGCATCGGGTCCTTCAGCGTAATGACACCCGGGATGGCAAAGACCTTGACGACATCCTTCATGTAGTTCACGGCGTAGTTGGTGATGATGTAAAAGCCCAGAGCAACCAATGCGCGACTAAACCAGACGTAGCGGAAGTCGGCGCACCTCCATGGGGCAACCCAATCATTCAGTTGGAAGAATTGCCCGGTAGCGACCGTACCTAAGCTTGTCGGTGGAGTTTCCTTGAGGGAGATGACGACAACAAGTCCACAGATAAGGTTGACAGCAGCGATCGCGCCATACACGGCGAGGAGATTACTTGAGAGCAGAAAGCCTACCACCGCTGCAACGATTTGTGCGGAGAGCTGCAGCAGCCCAATGATTCCGCTCGCTTTGCCACGATGCTCCATCGGGACAATATCCGGAAGTACGGATGCATATGGCCCTGTGACCACATCATCTGAGACCTGCAAAAAGAGGTAACCAATCATCATCAGTGGAAGCGAGTTGGCGGCTCCGAGAAACGCCAGAGCGACCACGGTCATCGCAGCGCCGATTGCTATAAACGGTCGTCTCTTTCCAAACTTCGACAATGACCGATCAGACAACCATCCAAACAGTGCTGGACCGATCATCGCCCATGCCGCTCCAAACGCGACGACTTGGCCCCATGCCTGATTGGCTTCGCCGGTTTTGGCTAATGTTCCCACCTGAAGTGGAAGTAGGATGAAGAGGATGAACCATTTGAAGCTGGTCGCAAACCAGAAAGCGCTGGTTCGCAGGTACCAGGCTGGGGTGTCGACAAACTGGGAAGGCGATGCCGCGGAAGTGTTCATAATGGCACGTCAGATGTTCAGGCTTGGAGTCGCGACCGAGTGCAAGGCTTGCCGATTTGACTCGCGCCGGTTTGAAACAAGGTCGTCCGGATGATTAACATGCAGGAGGTCAGTGCTACTGCACCGACCTCCAACAAACTAACGACTAACTACCATCTCCAAAGAGCGCAGCGATTTCCGTCGCAAACTTCTGATTGATGACGCGGCGCTTAACTTTCAATGTAGGCGTCAGCTCGCCACCATCGATCGAGAACGTTGTATTCAGCAATGTGAACCGGCGAATTTTTTCAAAGTCGGCCAGCCAGTTCGAGTACTTATCAATCTCGCTCTTGATGAGCTTCTTAACTTCTGCGCTTGCGATGACGGCATCACCATCCGCGAGGTCTACACCCTGGTCCTTCGCCCATGCGATACAGCGCTCAATGTTCGGAATGACAAGCGCGGAACAAACATTCTGCTTGTCGCCGAGTAGCACGATTTCCTGAACATATGGGCTTTCCTTTATGGATGCCTCAATTGGCGTTGGAGATACGTTTTTGCCATTTGCTAAGACAATGATGTCCTTTTTCCGGTCGGTGATCTTGAGATATCCACCTTCGTATGTGCCAATGTCTCCTGTGTGCAACCAACCATCGGTGTCAATCATGTCCGACGTCGCCTGTGGGTTGTTGAAGTAGCCCTTCATGACATTTTCACCGCGATAGCAGATTTCGCCATCAGGGGCGATCATAATTTCACCCCCTTGGATAACGGTTCCAACGGTACCCACTTTTTGTTTTCCAACGGGGTTGACCGAGATGACCGGGCTCGTCTCAGTAAGCCCATAGCCTTCGAGCAAATTGAAACCCAGAGCAATGAAGAAGCGGGCTGTATCCGGATTTAGTGCAGCGCCGCCGGAAATCCAGATACGCCATTGTCCACCAAATTTTTGACGGACTTTTTCCGCAACCAGCTTGTCAAGGACCATGTGCTTGATTGCGGTGACGATGCCCGGTACCTTGCCCGCTTGGCGATATTCCAGCATCTTCTTACCAACGGCAATCGTCTCTTCGAAGAGCTTTCGGTTCTTCTCAGGGCCTTTGGCTGCCGTTTCCAGTAACTTCTCCTGAATGGACTCATAGACGCGCGGAACACACCCCATTATGGTTGGTTTCTGGGTTGCCATTTCATCCATCAGGGTTCGCACACCATGCGAGTAGACGACCTTGGAACCCACCGCAAGTGCCAACAGGTGAATCATGCGTTCGAAGGAGTGGGCGAGAGGGAGGAAACTAAGAAACGTGTCATCCGGGCCGACGACAGAGTCACCGACGACGAGGTGCTTGTACGTTGCCTTCACGTTTGAAACGAGGTTGCGGTGCGTGAGCATCGCGCCCTTTGGATCGCCTGTCGTGCCACTGGTGTAGATAAGAACGGCTACATCATCTGGGGTTGCAGCAACGGGAAGCTCTGGCTGTCCTAAGTGCGATTCAACGAAGCTCGAGAAAGATGGTACTGTATCCGTCGCATCCGTGTCCGCTAAGACAACCACGGTCTTAAGGTCAGGGCATTCACCCTGAATGGAGATGACCTTTGCAAGCTGCTTTTTATCTTGAACGAAAATGGCCTTCGCGCCGCAGTTCCGAAGAATAAACGAGACCTGTTGCGCTGGCAGAGTTGGATAGATGCCAACTGTGGCTGCGCCAAGTGTCACGATGGAAAGGTCGGCAAACAGCCACATTGGTTCATTCTCGGACAAAATCGCAACTTTGTCCCCTGGAGTGATACCGGCTGCCTTTAGCGAAAGGCTTGCAGCATTGGATATGTCGCCAATCTGTTTCCAAGTGGTCTCGGTCCACTCTTTACCGACTTTGTACTTCAGCGCGCAGGCATTCGGTTGGCGGCGGATTGTGTCCCGAACGAGCGCAACAGTCGTTGTCGCGGTAGATGTATCCGGGTTGAACGTCTCTGTCATCCCTTTATTCTCCTTCCAATCCATCAAGAAAAACCATCGTATTATCCATTACAATTCAAGTAATTGGCGGCGGATGTTACTGTGAAACCTCTTTAGCAGACATGGAGCCGACTGACCCTTTGAAGCGATATCAATACGTATGCAGCAAAGATGTCATCGCGCTTGCCAGTGAGCCTACTGGTATCTTTCGAAAGGTCGCATACACCCTCCAGCGATACCACCCCAATAAACTCGGCCAAGGGTTCCATCCAGACTTTCCAAGTCCACCCCTTATGGCTGAATAAAGCATCCTAAGGGAGCGTTCGTTCTGTAGAAGCCATCTCATAAAGAAAGCATAGATTGTGTTTATAGATCATCGCATCGGGCCTAGGAATCATGTCACGACCAACCCTGTCCCGGTTTTTGTAGGACTGGTCCAGAGGTGAAACAGGACACTTTTAGATGACAGTTACTGGTGCGCTACACGGCTGGGAGGCTCGATTTCATCCGCACCAACACCCAACCTGTACACCGCGAGCAAGTCCGGAATCGTCTGGAGCTTACGAATAAGTGTCTCAAGGTGCGTCAGGCTTGGGCTATCGAGGTCAATCCGCAAGGTTGCCGTTCCCTTGTCACGGTGCGAGTACGTGTTGATTCCAGTGATAAAGGTATCTGTACCGGCAAGAACATCGGTTACATCGCGGAGTAACCCAGTACGGTCCAGAGTCTCAATAATGACTCCCGTCGCATACCGTCCACCTGCGGTCCAGTCGACTTCCTGCAAGCGCTCTGGTTCCTGTTGTCGGAAGTTTGCGATGTTGGTGCAGCCATCACGGTGTAAAACCATCCCACGTCCACGGGTCACATATCCAATCACTGTGTCTCCAGGTAGCGGCAGGCAGCACTTGGCACGGACAATCGCGACGCCATCGACCTTATCAGCAGTGATCGAAAGCTTGCTGGTTTGACCCGAAACACGCTTTGGTAGCCGCAATGTCGGGTCGGGAGACTCCTCAAACTCGCGACGGATTCGGTGTATAACCGCGCCAAGAGGGGTGTCCCCAAAGCCAATCGCAGCAAACAAATCCTCACCACTGTCCTTGTTAAAGGCCTGAGAAAGAACGACCAATCGTTTGGTGTCTTTGATGATTTCCGTGGAGAGACCCAGTCGGTGTAGCTCATCGGTTAGCGCTTCACGCCCTCGCAAGACACTGATGTCATGACGTTGGATGCGGAAGTAATGCCGAATCTTATTCTTCGCATGAGTCGACTTTGCGACGCCAAGCCAGTCAAGACTTGGAGTCGCATTGGGGCGGCTAATGACTTCGCAGATATCGCCATTGTCAAACTGATACGACAGCGGAACCGTTTTGCCATTGACACGCGCAATTGCCAGATGTTCACCTATACCTGTGTGGATTCGGTAAGCAAAGTCGATAGGCGTTGCACCAGATGGAAGGTCAATAACATCTCCGCGCGGCGTAAACACAAAAACCTGACTTGTAAACAAGTCCGTCGAGACCTGGCTTAGAAACTCGCTGGTATCACGTGCATCCCGTTGCCACTCGAACAGCTGCTTTCGCAAAAACGCCATCTTGCGCTCGAAGTCGTTGTTTCCCGCGACCGCGCCATCCCCTTTTTCTTTGTACGCCCAGTGTGCAGCAATGCCAAACTCGCTGGTCTTGTGCATTTCCCAGGTGCGGATTTGGACTTCTAGCGGCTCGCCACGTGGACCGTATACCTTGGTATGCAACGATTGGTAACCATTTGATTTCCGCTTGGCGATATAGTCATCGAACTTTCCCGGTATAGGAAGATAGGTCTCATGGACAATGCCAAGTGCTGCGTAGCATTCCGGGACACTGTCAACGATGACGCGCAGTGCAATCAAGTCGTAGATATCTGAGAGCGGAATTTCCTGTTCATTCATCTTCTTATAGATGGACAACAGGTGTTTTGGGCGACCATTTATCTCTACATCAAGTGTGCCCTGATCGAATGCCGCCCGCAGTGTGCTGATTGACTCTGCAATGTCGGCTTCCCGGTCTCGACGTGTCCGGGATATTTGCTCGGTTAGCTGCTTATAGTCAATTGGCTGAAGGGTCTTAAATGCCAGATCTTCGAGCTGCCACTTCAGGTCCCAGATTCCGAGGCGAGCCGCAAGCGGTGCGTAAACCGATAGCGTTTCTTCTGCCATCCGTTGTTGACGGTCCGGCGCCAACCCGGAAATAGTTTTCAGGTTGTGTAATCTATCGGCTAGCTTGATGACCATCACACGAAGGTCACGTGCCATTGCCAAGAGAATCTTGCGCAGATTTTCTGCGCTTGAACGCGCCTCATGTGGACGTCTTTTGGGAGTTCCTGCACCCTGACCTTTAGATGCATCCTTTTCCTTTGCCACTGCAGCAAGGTCCGGTGCAAGCCGCTCAAAGTCGGCCAGTTTTAGCTTTGAGACGCCATCAACTAACGTGGCAATCTCCGCGCTAAATGCTTCAGCGAGATCCTTTTTGGTGATTTCGCAATCTTCAATGACATCGTGGAGGAAGCCTGCCGCCATGGTTGCGGTGTCGACTTCCAGCTGCATCAGGATACCCACAACCTCAATAGGGTGGGTGATGTACAGCTCACCAGATTTTCGGCGATGAGCTGAGTGCTTGTCAAAAGCGTAGTGATATGCCCTTAGCAGGAGGTCGCGATCAATAGATGGCCGTGTTGCCGCCTGATCAATAATTGCATATGCACGGGCATGAGCAGCCTGAACTGCCTCCTCACAAAGGTCTTGATTGTCAGGTGTAGTCAGGGCGCCGGAAGTACAATCGGCATCAACATCAGACATCATCAAACCTACCTAGATTGCTGTGCCGAGATGCCATGGCCAGATGCGAGGTGGTCACCCAGCGCATCGGCTGAGGTTACCTTCCCACCAAAATCGGAGCCAAAGTCGCGCCACGCAGCATGGATATGGTTGTTATTGTTTTGCGTACAATCATATTCAACAATGAATGATTTGCCTTGAATCCGGTAGTAATGTCCTTGCCCGGGCTCGACGCCGCCCATCCATGCGAACACGACGGTTTTCCAGCCATCTTTATTGATGGATGCTAAACGGGCGCGGCTAATCTTGTCTGACTGAGCTGCTGCATGAATGCCGACAAGCTCTTTCAAAGCCGTTTGCTGACTTGATGTCAGCGCATCAAATGGAATACCTGCCTCGCCTTGGCGCATCGCTTCACGATTTGCTGCCGTCAGGATATCTGCGGGTGCTTTGTCCGCAATGATGGCTTTCGCTGCCTGTTCTGCAGAAAGGGACTTTACGAGTGCACGCGCATTATCTTCTTCCTTAGGAAGAAGACGGAAGCCTGCCATGTTCTGGCCTTCGGGGATACGCGCAGGATTGCTACCAAAGAACTGTGGCGTGCTGCCGACAACTTTGTCACCTTCCATGGTCCAGTTAAGCGTTACGTGATGGCCTTCAAAACGCCATGCCCAGCGCTTGTCTTTGGATGGGGTTCCGAAAACCGTGATGTAGTACTTATCAGGGTTTCTATACTCGGCTGGTGCCTTTTCCATTGAACGTAGAACGAGCTCTGTGTCGCGAATCGACCGGACCCTATCCATGCCAAGCTGCGAAAGACAGCTGGACATCAGCTCCAAGGCTGCTGCCTGCTGTGCTGCATTCATCGCACGAAACGCCAAGCCATTTCGATCCTTTGGCACAAAGTGGAAGTTAAAGCGTTCATCCGCATCAAAGTCATACTGGGCTACTTTGATTTGTGCCTGATCGAGGGTTGCCAAAAACGAAGTTGCCGCTCTAACAGGAGTGGCGGCTTTGAAGGCGTTTGAATTCGTAATCATGATGGCAGGTGCAAGACATGCTGCAGGGACACTAAGGATGATGGCAGTTCTACGGGTCATGCTCAGCATAATTCCACGATGTCGGCAAAATGCCAACCCTCCACCAGCATATACTGCGGAGTATTCAAAACGGACTGGTGAAGGGGTGGGCTATTCTGTTGCTTTAAGGCGTGTCCGGGCTGCGGTCACAGCTTGAACTGCATCATCAATATTTTGTGCAACCGCCGTCATATGGCCCATCTTGCGGCCGATACGCGCGTCTTGCTTTCCGTACAGGTGGAGGCTGACCCGAGGATCTGCCAGTGCTCCTACGAAGTCCGGGTCTGGCCAGCAATCACCGAGCAGATTTGCCATTGCTGCCGATGGTGAACGGAGCTCTGTGCTTCCGAGAGGTAGACCGCAAATGGCTCGCACATGTTGCTCGAATTGACTCGCAACGGCACCTTCGATGGACCAGTGGCCTGAGTTGTGCGGTCGTGGTGCCAGCTCATTGACGATAATGCCTGATTCGGTTACGAACATCTCGATGCACATCACTCCGGTGACATCCAGGCTGTCAAGAATCCGCTCTGCGAGGTCTGCTGCGCTGCGCTGCAACGCTTTGGATGCCTGTGGTGCAGGTACGATTGTTGTATCAAGGATGTGATTTGTGTGGATGTTTTGTACCAATGGATAGAGTGCGACATCCCCAACAGCGTTGCGTGTACCAACGATAGAGCCTTCCCACAAAAATGGAACCAGGCCTTCAAGGACACACGGGACGCTTCCAAACCCTTCAAATGCAACCCTTGCCTCAGTGACGTTGTGGACCAGACGCTGACCTTTGCCATCGTAGCCACTTTGAGCTGTCTTGAGGATGCCTGGGAAAGGACCAGCTTCAAGGTCAGACGCACGATGAACGACAGAGTAGGGCGCTACGGGAATACCTGCAGCGACCAACGCCGCCTTCTCACGGATACGGTCCTGGGTTGTGTGTAGTACTGCACCGGATGGATGAACGGGGATATGTTCAGCTGCGACATCGGTTGCTGCCGTCGAGACATTCTCAAATTCAAATGTCATCACGTCCACGGATTCAGCAAAAGCCGCGAGGGCTGCAAGGTCATCATATGCGCCCTGAACCTCCCGGGCACCTGCCTGACCACAGGGCGTAGGGGATGCATCCGGACCGTAGCAAGCCACGTGATAGCCCATCCGGATCGCTGCCTGAGCAGTCATTCTGCCAAGCTGGCCATTACCGAGAATCCCGATGGTTGCTCCAGGGAGAATAGGGGTCATACGTTCACCGGAAGTTCTGCCGCGAGGACAGTGGATGTCTGACTAGCTCGGAAGGCATCCAGTTTTTCGAGCAATGGCGCATCGTTGTTTGCGAGAATTGCGACGGCAAGCAGTGCAGCATTTGTGGCCCCCGCTTTTCCGATGGCAAGTGTTCCGACGGGTATGCCGGCTGGCATTTGGACGATAGAAAGAAGCGAATCCTGTCCGCGCAGCGCATGGCTTTCAACGGGAACTCCGAGGACCGGCACCGATGTCTGCGCTGCCATCATCCCGGGAAGGTGAGCTGCGCCGCCTGCGCCGGCAATAATCACCTGAATACCACGCGCTCTGGCAGTGGCTGCATATTCTGCCATCAAGGCCGGAGTCCTGTGTGCACTCACCACTTTGCACTCATGGGGGACATCAAATTTCACCAATGTCTCATGAGCATGACGCATCGTTTCCCAGTCCGATGTACTCCCCATAACGATACCAATCTGAGGTGCGGTTTCCATGGATTTATTCTACCGTTGCAGCCCGGATGCTTCAGTGTGATGAAGGGCTTCACAACGTTTAGCAATGTGGGTACAATCGACTCACCACACTGAAAGGAGGGTCATTGCAAATTGAATAGTGATAATCTCCGGGAAGGGCTCGCGGGCTGATTTTAGCCCCAGGGCTTGCTCCTGGTGTCATGATGACGCCCAGAGGCGGGTCCATCCCACCCTTAGAACGCACCAGCCGGACTGCTTTGCCGTCCGGCTGGTGTTATTTTCTGCCTAACGCATCCGTACGTTTGTCGTTGTTACTTCCCCTGAACATTATAAGTATCCATCTTCAACTCAACTGGGACGAGTCGCCATTCTCCTTACCGGGAAGGTTGCCTCCGGCACGCTAAGCAAGGTCGCTACCAAGGTTGATGGAGTCTCCTTTTCCGAGTTTTATGAGGGTCTC
>JBJTQN010000264.1:0-7008 GCA_046075665.1 Armatimonadota bacterium
GTCTCGGAGAGTTAGCTGAGCGCTCTTCGCTGAGTCGCAGTGGCATCACACGTTTGATTGACCGGATGGTTGAAGGGGGAGTGATCTCCCGCGAAGCATGTGAGCACGATGGACGTGGAACATACGCTGTAATCTCAGAGCTCGGTAAGACGAAACTGACGGCTGCTCTGCAGGTACAGGAGCGGGTTCTTAAGGCCGCATTCTACCAGCGCTTTACAAGTGGCGACATGGAAGCCTTCGTCCGCATCGCTGGTGCACTCGAGGCCGCTGATTAGTCTGGTGTAACAAACAAAAATGGCCCGCCTTAGATGATACGGCGGGCCATTTTTGTTTGTCGTACAGTTACGAAGTAACCACAGGTCGCGAGATAACATCGGTGACTGCTTTTACTACAGAATCAGTGTCCATACCGCACAGCTCCTGCAGTTTGGGGATTGTGCCGTGTTCTACGTAGTGATCTGGGAGACCAATCCGCTTGACAGCGACGTGATGCTTACCCAAATCATGCAATGCTTCCATAACGGCTGAGCCAAAGCCACCAGTTATCACACCGTCTTCCAAAGTCACAATCATTGAAACTGATTCAGAAACACGCTTTAGCATTTCGATGTCAAGTGGCTTAATCCATCGGACATTTACAACCGTGCAGTCAATCTTATGGATGTCACGCAGCCTGCGGGCCGCGTCAAGCGCCTGATTGACCATCGGTCCAACCGCCAATAATGCAACATCCCCACCGGACATCAATGTCTGGGATAGAGCATGGCGAACTGGTTGTGGGTTAGGTTCAAGCAATTCTGTGCTTCCGCGCGGATATCGAATCGCAATTGGCCCTTGATGTTCCGTAAGAGCATAATGAACCATCGTTCGAAGCTCTGCAGTATCGCATGGAGCCAGGAAGGACATTCCAGGGATACTACGCATATAGGCGATATCCATCGCTCCGTGATGTGTCGCACCATCATCTCCAACTAAGCCCGCACGGTCCATACAGAACACAACAGGGAGGTCTTGGAGGCAGACATCATGAACAATCTGGTCGTAGGCTCTCTGGAGGAACGTTGAGTAAATCGCACAGACCGGCCGGAAACCTTCCGCGGCAAGTCCTGCAGCAAATGTCACCGCATGCTGCTCAGCAATACCAACATCGAAGAAGCGCTCAGGGAACTTCTCTGCAAACTTTGCAAGCCCGGTACCATCTGGCATCGCTGCAGTAATGGCCACAACCTCCGGATGGTTGACGGCGACTTCATTAAGGCTCTCAACAAACGCCTGGGTGTACGAAACTCCAGATGCCTTCTTCTCAAGATTTCCGTCTTCTACATTGAAGCCACTGACCGCATGCCAAGTACGTTGGTCGCCTTCCGCTGGGACGTAACCCTTGCCTTTGGTCGTATTGACATGGAGCAAGACTGGACCCTTGAGACGCTTGACTTCCTCAAATACCTCGGAGAGGAATCCAATATCGTGGCCATCCAAAGGACCGATATATTGAAACCCAAGCTCTTCAAAAAAGAGGCCAGTGTTGGCAGGCGCGACAAGATGCGTTGCAGCATGACGCGCTCCACTCGCTGCCTTGTAGAGGAGCCCTTCCTTAGGTATGGACGATTTAAAGGCAGTTTGCGCCCGTTGAAACTGCGGGTTGAGGCGGAGCTTGGCAAGCATCGTCGCAAGGGCACCGACATTCTCGGCAATGCTCATATTATTGTCATTGAGCACCACCACCATGTCGGTTTTCTGGTCTCCAATATTCAACATCGCTTCCAAAGCCATTCCACCAGTCAGCGAGCCATCACCGATTACCGCGAGGACGTGTTCTTTCGAACCGCGTAAGTCACGGGCTTTTGCAAATCCTAGGGCGGCTGAGAGCGAAGTGGATGCATGTCCTGCGCCGAACAAGTCGTACTTGCTTTCATCTCGACGGAGATATCCACTGATTCCGCCATATTGCTTAATCGATGACAGCTGGTTCCAGCGACCCGTTAGCATTTTGTGCGGGTAGCACTGATGCCCGACATCCCAAATGACCTTGTCCGCAGGAATGCCGTATGCGTGGTACATCGCGATTGTGAGCTCAATGACTCCCAGATTAGGTGCAAAGTGGCCACCGACCTTTGCGATAGTTCTAACCAAACCATCACGGACTTCATCTGCAAGACGATTGAGGGTGGCCACATCCATCGTACGAAGGCTTTCGGGTCCACTCAGGTTGTCAAGCAATGGGTATTCGTTCTGCATTTGAAGTCCTTACTTTGTCTGGCAAAGTGATGTCGTAAATACACCTAACCATAAGGTGTCACATATGTCAAAACGTTGAAAGTGGGGGAAGAGTTCCGCTATTCTGGCTCAGCAGTACCTTCGAGGACCAACCCCCTTGTCTCGGGGTAGAGTTTGTACCAATGCTCAAGGCAGTCATGTAGATGCTTAGCGTACTTGTAGTGCGCGCCAGTGCCAGTCCGCAGCTCAGCTTCATAGATAAACTTGTCGGCAGTTGTAGTGTGCTCGAAGAAATACTGGGAGCCAAGCAGGCTCAAATAGATGTCTGCCGGATTACCCGCAGCGATACCTAGTCTGGCTTCAAGGGTGATGGCTCTCCCTTGCTCCGCCCACGCCGCCAATTGGGAGCTGTCGACTCCTTCAGGAACCTGATCCAGTGCACAATAAAAGCCGAGAGGCAGCATCGGACAGTACTTTGTACCTGTCCGATGTCTGTTCAGGTCACGAAGCTCTGCCATTGTGACGGCTTCCCAGCCAAATCGGACTGCTGTTCGCCGAAGCGCATCCCCGACAAATCCGTATCGGTTGTCGTGGAACTTGAATGCAGTCATCATGGATGCACGTGAAACATCTGCCGGACTATCAGTATGGACAAAGGCTGTGTCATTCGCCTCACCGCAGCCACTCAGGAGGCAAGCTGGAATCTCCGATGCACGCTGTGACAGTATGTCCTGATTGGCTGCGAGGCCAGCGGCAATGCCATCAACACGACGTGCATGGCGAATCAGACGCGGTGTAACGAGAGCCAACTCATCACGCATTGCGGTGGCAACATTCTCAGCCTCTCGTAGTCCAGATGCCAATAGTTGCTGGATTAGCCCAACCCAGCCTCTTGCACTCATCACCAGCATCATATTGGTCTGCGCTGTTACGGGGAGAAAGTAACGTGCTCGATCAAATGCGTAGTTACGTCGAATTCGGGCAGCTGCCTTTGCAGGAGTTCCCTGCGGAATACGAACCAAATCTGGTGCATCTTCTGCAATTTTCTCCCAAAACGAGAGAGCACGGTTATAAAGGTCCATGGCAGTCGCCGCTGAATGGTCTTGGCTTGCCCCGGTTATAGCTGTATCCAGTAGCGTGTCATTGGCGATCCGAATGTACCGCGTTGACGACTCCTGTCCACCGGCAGTCGGAACAAGGCTCCAAATGTGATAAGCAAGCCACATACTGATGCCATCGATGAACATCGCTACCGGTGCCATGTCAGCAATCGAAGCATGCCCGTAATCGACAAATTTGAAGATTCGATCGACGGCTGCGTCCATATCGGATGGATCTACTTTAGACAGGATGACGTCGAGCCCATCAATGGATCGGGAATAGCGGGCCCCGGTGGCTGAAAGAAGTTCAGGAGTGAGCTCCGGGCGACCCGCAGCTCTTGCATCCGGTGTGGATGTCAATGCAACGTGTGTCACCCTGAGCGGTGTACTCACGCTGTCTCACCCTCAGCGCTTGTGGCTGCAGCTGCTGTTTCGGGCGCGGCGGCTCGCGGTGGACGCGGATCCTGTCCCTTTTCCTTATACTTACATTCCTTGGTGGCACACTGAATACCCGTGTATCGCCCACGGAAATATGCATGGTGCAAGACGCCACCACAGTCAGGACACGGTCGATCCGTGAGCGGTAGACCGGATAGGGTACACTTGCAGGCTGGGTAGCTTGAGCATCCATAAAAGACACCCCGCTTGCTTCCCTTTTCAACAATGTCACCATCCTTGCACAGTGGGCACTTAATGCCAGTGCTGACAGGAGTATCCTTTTTGATGTAGCGGCATTTCGGGAATGCGCTACAGCCGACAAAGGTTTTTCCGAACCGGCTGACGCGCTCGGACAGCTGTGCGCCGCAGTCCGGACAAGGTTCATCCAGTAGCTTAGGTGGAACACTAGGCTCAGCCTTGGCTACTGCCTTTGATTTCAAGATGTAGTTACAATCCGGATAACCACTACAGGCATAAAACTGCCCAAACCTACCGCGCTTCAGGGCAAGTTCTTTACCGCAATTCGGACAATTAGGAATCGACTGGTCAATAGCAGACTTAAACTCTTCGTGTACTGACCGAAGGAACTCAATCCAGTCCCGTTGCCCTTCTGAAACTTCATCCAAACCATCCTCAAGGTTGGCCGTGTATTTGACATCGACAAATTTTGGCAAATCGGCAACCAACGTATCTGTAACCGCGCAGCCGATTGGGTTCGGATGAAAGCGCTTATCGATAACCTCCACGTAATCGGCTCGAATTTTTTCCATAATCGATGCGTATGTACTTGGACGTCCAACTTTGTTTTCTTCAAGTGCTTTGACCAGCGATGCTTCCGTGAAGCGTGGCGGAGGATCTGTGAAGTGCTGTTTTGGCACGAGCGCATGAAGCTTTAAGACTTCGCCTTTAGCCATAGGTGGGAGAATACGACCGTTTTCTTGGTCTGCCTTTTCTGCAGCAACATCATCCCGGCCTTCCTCGTAGACACGCAGGTGGCCATCGAACTTCCGAACACGTCCCGTGGCATGGAAAATTGCTGCTCCAACCTCAATGTCCACGCTGGTTTGGTCAAACGTAGCTGGTGCCATCTGGGATGCAACAAACCTATTCCAAATCAGCGTGTATAGCTTCAACTGGTCGGCTGTGAGGGATAACGTACGTAGAGAATCCGGGGTTCGTCGAACATCTGTCGGGCGAATGGCTTCATGTGCATCCTGAGCTGCGCCCTTGTTTCCATATACATTCGGGCTTGCTGGTAGATACTGTTCACCGTAGTACGATGCGATAAAGCCACGAGATGCCACTTGCGCCTCCGCGGCTATCCGGGTGGAGTCGGTACGCATATACGTAATTAGACCCGTTGTCCCGTCGGCGCCGCCGAGTTCGATTCCTTCATACAGGTTTTGAGCAATACGCATCGTTCGCTGTGCACCGTATCCAAGACGTCGAGCCGCCTCCTGCTGAAGCGTAGAGGTAATGAATGGAGCTTTGGCGCGCTCTTTAGCTTCCTTTGTCGCAACACTGATGACGGTCCAAGGTTTAGACTCGCAGGCCGCTACGACGGTTTCGGCAGTTGCCTGGTCAAGGTCATGGTCCCCAAGTTTTGTTCCATTAAAGGATTTGAGCTTCGCAGGAAACTGAGGTTTGGTTGGAGAGAGCTTCGAAAGGGTTGCAGTTACAGACCAATATTCGACCGGGACAAATGCTTCTATAGCCCGTTCACGATCAACGATGAGACGCAGTGCGACGGACTGAACTCGTCCTGCGTGTGTCGCATTTTTTACCTTTGCCTGGACTTGGCTTGACATGCCATAGCCTTCAAACCGGTCGATGACTCGTCGTGCCTGTTGTGCATTGACGCGATCAACAGTCACTTCACGAGGGGACTTGAGCGCATCAAGAACTGCCGTCTTCGTGATCTCGTTGAAGACAATACGCTTTACTTTCACAGTTGGCTGCTCGAGAATCTGCGCTACGTGCCAAGCGATAGCCTCACCTTCACGGTCAGGGTCGGATGCGAGGTAGATCATGTCTACCTTTTTTGCTGCTGCACGGAGCTTCTTTACAGTTTCTAGACGATCCTTGGTGATTTCATAGGGAACATCGAATGGGGTATCGATGCTGGCAGGGTTCCAAGACTTTGGAAGGTCACGAATATGTCCTACAGATGCTTCCACATCGTAATCACTGCCGAGGTATGCCTTGAGGGATTTTGTTTTAGCGGGTGATTCGACAATGATGAGTGACTTTGCCATATTGGGTCCTGTTGTACAAATTAACTAGCGGGCGATTTTATCGCACTTGACATCCTACCCGTACTGGATGTTCAAACATTCAAATAGTGATCGACAAAAAATCCGCATTGATCCGAGAGAATGCGGTCGTTCATAAAGCCTTGTAGCCATTTATAAGGGAACAACACTCTGTTCGGTAATGTGGTCGAAATGTTCAAAGTCTGAGTCTTAGATTGCACAAACGATGGTGACCCTAGACTGATTCTTCCTGTGAACGACATGACGCTCCAAGCTTTCGTATTCTGCCAATACTAAATTTTTACCTTTCTAAATATCATTGTTAATGTCGTCGGTTTTTCTACGATAAGTAAGTATGTCTTCACAGCTTTACTGGCATATGACATCGGAGGATGCCTGGTCATCAATACAATCAACCGGATCACTCCTCTGTCTGGCAAAACTGAAACCCACGAAGATCCGGTACTACACGCGAAACCGCTATAGACCCAAGCAGGTTGCATCGGGCTTGGATGACTATGTCTTCCTGAGCCTCGAAATCGATAAAGCCTTTCTCAACTATCGCCTTGACCGTGGAATCGCAATGATAGGTATCGGCTTTACAAGAGATATTGTCACGATTAGCGGGGCAAGGATTATGAATGGCAATGGACTTCGCTTTTGCCATCGGGATTGCCTTCTCGGCGGCTGTACAGATGATGGAAATGGACACTGGATTTATCCAAAAGTGCTCTGTATTCCAACAGCATTGCCACTTTATCCTTGGGCGAAGAGTGTCGTTTGCCTTACATATTCGTCGAGTGGGCCGCAGAGGTCTCCGATGGAAACGTTTGACACATCGACGCTGGTCAGGTGAGTGTCAATGTAGTCATCGCCAAGGGAGTCCCGAAGGATTAGCTCGATGCGGCGGTTCAGCGTTGCAAACGATGTCTTCTCATTTGAGAGATGAGCTGAATAGAGAGAGTTGGATATCTTTAGGTAGTGAAGTGATGTCTCTGGCC
>JBJTQN010000265.1:0-6142 GCA_046075665.1 Armatimonadota bacterium
GGCATTTGTGAGCAGGGATTCTGCAGCACGGATACGGGCTTGCAGAATGTCTTCAATCGCAGAGACACCGTAGAAGCGTAAGTACAGCTCAGAGAAGCGGCTAACGCCGAGATGGACTTCACGCGCCAGATTTGCGATGTCCCATGGATGGTCAAGGTTTGCCAACATCCGCTGTCGAAGCCGGTCAAATGTAGGCCTGTGCACAGCCTCTGCTGCCGACCATGGCGTATCAGGCATATTGCATGCTGCCACGGCGCGTGCAAGGAGAGACAGGACGGCTATGGATGCAAGTGATTTGCCGATGTCATCCTTGCGTGCGAGATCACGTGCGATGGTCTCAAAGTGTGGGCTAACGTAGGATGTTTCAATCGGCAGAAATGGCTCACCAATCGGGTGTCCCATGATTCTGCAAACATTCTCAATGTCTTCACCCACGATGTGCAGCCAATCGTTGCACCAGGATCCGGACACGGATGTGTACCAGTGCGGGGTTCCCGGGGGGAGCATGATGATTGTTCCGGGCTGGACTGTAAACGACTCGGTACCGATTCGTACCTGCATATGATCATGCAGGCGAACCCATATCGTTTCATGAAAGCCATTTGGGCGGTCAACGGCAAAACCATCCGATTCGCGTCTGCGCGCACCGAAGGCTCTGACTTCAATCAGTGGGACTAGTTCGCTAATGCTCATCGTAGGATTCTGCAATGATATCGTTACAGCAGACAATATAAAGTACACCACTGCGGAATAATATGCAAAACGTGTCAGGTTGCACACCGCAGAGCAATCACATCCGGGAGCCCCTATGTTTCGACCTTCTGCTATCCTTGCCACCGCTGTCATCATCTGCGTCTTTGCCACATCCAGTGTGAAAGCACAGGATGTCACCGTAAACATCCATGCGGACAAACCGGGACGCTCGGTCAACAAGAATATGTACGGCATCTTCCTTGAGGAAATTAATCACGGCGTGGATGGCGGCCTCTACGCTGAAATGGTTGCCAACCGCGCATTTGAAGACAGCCGTCCTCCGGAGGGAACTAAGAAGGTTGGAGAAAAGTGGATTTCCGATGCCGGCTGGGACAGTGGGTTTAACGTCAAGCCCGGTAGTGTCCCCCGCTGGCAGCTGGACCAACGCGGTGGCAAGGCAGAATGGTGGGTTGTTCCCGTCAGCGGCCTGAACAAGAACTCCCCTTACCACCTTCGCGTCAACGTGACACAGCCGGCGGGCACAGGTAAGGCTGCCGCTGTACGTAACACTGGATTCTGGGGCGTGGGATTCCGAAAAGGCGCGTCCTACAGAGTTGTCGTACATATTCGCTCAACCACCGGGGATGTCCGTAACGTTCGTATCCTAGGGGATGACCGTTACGGTAATGCAGTGACATCAACGCTTACAGGAAAGTCAAGTGGCAATGGCTGGACACGCATCGAAGGAACAATCACTGCAAAGAAAACCATTGACAATGCCCTTCTGACCATTGAACTGCCAACCAAGGGCACAATTGACATCGATTATGTCAGCTGCTTCCCTGTAAACACGTTTAACAACCGCCCGAATGGCCTACGAAGCGACATCGCCAAAATGATCGCCGACATGAAGCCAGCATTCGTACGTTTCCCCGGCGGATGTGTTGTTGAAGGTGGCTCTCCTGAAATGACCTACCGCTGGAAGGATGGCATTGATCCGGTGGAGGAACGCTACGAGCGCTGGAATGCATGGAATTATCGTCGAACGCACGGAATGGGAGCACTTGAATACCTGCAGTTCTGTGAAGACCTTAAGGCGCAACCGATGTGGGTTGGGTTTGCCGGACAGACGTGTATCTACCGGAATCCCCAGTACGTACCTCTCGCAAGCATGAGCTGGGTCATTGATGACAATGTTGACTTTCTTCAATATGCCATAGGAGACCCGACTAGTGAGTGGGGCAGCAAGCGTGCCGAAGCGGGACATACCGCTCCCTTTGCGAATCCATTGATTGAAATTGGCAATGAAAATGTTGGTCCAGAATACGAGACCCGCTACAAAATGGTCTACGCGCAAGTCCATAAGCTGTTCCCCAGCCTTACAACGATTGCCGACTACAACATCCCAAATGCTGAATTCGACCTGATTGATGAGCACTATTACAACTCACCCAGCTGGTTCTTTAGCCAATTCAACTTTTACGATAATTATGACCGCAAGCAGCGCCCTGTTTACGTCGGTGAGGTGGCAGTCACGACCCCGGAGGGTGGTCCAGACAAGGGGAATATGCTAGCGGCGCTGAGCGAGGGCGTATTCCTGATGGGCTGTGAGAACAATGCTGATGTAGTGAAAATGGTCTCCTACGCACCACTGCTTGCACATGTTAATGGTCGCTCAGGTTGGCACGGGATGATTATGTTCGACAGTCTTCGTACGGCGGGAACAGTTTCGTACCACCTATGGAAACTGTTCCATACTAACCGCCCGGATATCACCATTCCGACGGCAGTTAAGAGTGCAGGTACCGCTGCAAAGTCTGTAGCCGGAAAGGTTGGTGTCGGGACCTGGCTGACAAGCAGCGAATACAAAGACATCACCGTCGTCTCTGGCGGCAAAACGGTTTACAATTCCAACACCAATGGCTTCCCCGGAGCCAAAACCGAAGGTGGCATTTGGCAAACGTTTGGCAATGTCATCCGGCAAACGGGTAACGAGACTGGCACATACACCTTTGGAGATTCTAGCTGGTCTGACTACACACTAAAGCTCAAAGCGCGGAAGATCTCCGGTGATGAAGGTTTCCTCGTGGTCTTTGGGGACAGGACGGGTCAGCGCTATTGGTGGAACCTCGGTGGCTGGAACAACCGTGAACATGGCATCGAGCGCAACCGGGGACCTGTTGGCCAACGCGTCGGCGGCAGAATAGAGACGGGACGCTGGTACGACATCGAAGTTTCCGTAGCGAGTGGATTGATCACGTGTAAGCTCGATGGCAAAGTCATCCACACGGTACCCGTTCCCGAGACATCAGATGTCTATGCAAGCAGCGGCTACGATACCGCAACGAAGGACGTTGTCGTTAAGCTGGTCAACTCCACGAGTGCGCCGAGAAACTTCGGCTTTTCGCTGTCAGGTTTGACGGGTATCAGCAACAAGGCAACGGTGACGATTATCCGCTCGGATGACCCGCAGGCGAACAACTCACTGCTTGAACCAAACAAGGTTGTCCCGGCCGTCTCAACGATTGCGTGGCCACCGGCAAACGGTAAGCTTACGCTTGGCAGCAATGCCCTCGCAGTCATTCGGTTCAAGGCCCGTCATACCAAATGATGCCTATTAGGTCATGGATTGTCCCACCCGAGATACAAATCACGGGTGGTCCATGGCTGAACGCCCAAGTGGTAACTGCGAAGCGACTCGCCGCCTACCGCCCGGATGACCTGTTGTATAGCTTTCGTCAAACGGCAGGCCTCGCCCCCGCCGGCACGCCGCAAAAAGGCTGGCAAGCGCCTACATCGGAGCTGCGTGGACACTTCACTGGCCACTACCTAAGCGCTGTGGCAAGGGCCATCCGCTGTGGTTATGTAGACCTGCGTCCGAACATTGAGCCCGTAGTGACCGGCCTGCGGGACTGCCAAAACGCCATCGGGTCTGGCTACGTCTCCGCGTTCCCTGAATCATTCATCGACCGTGTTATCGCCCGTGAAAAAGTCTGGGCTCCCTGGTACACCCTGCACAAAATCGGGCAGGGCCTCCTGGAAGCGCATGCCTTTTCAGAAACACCCCTCGCCGGAGATGTCTGCCGAAAGTTCATCGGCTGGGTGCAGCAGCGCATGGATGCTCTTTCAGACGAACAAGTCCAGCGGATGCTTGAGACTGAGCACGGAGGGATGGCTGATTTTCTGGCACAGGCTGCGGTCGTTTTTGATAATGCATCCATGCTGGTGCTCGCGAAGCGCTTTCTCCACCAAGAAGTCATCCATGCCATTCATGAAGACAACTGGAAATGGTTTGAAGGACGGCATGCGAACACCCAGATTCCGATCGTTATGGGGATGGCGCGCATCGGGATTCTTGAAAGTGATGACAAACTGATTGATGCGGCAGCGGCATTTGTGAATCAGGTCCTGACTGGCTGGACATACCCCAACGGTGGCAACAGTGACCTTGAGCACTTTGGATTGATTGGCCGCCAGCACGATCACATCTCTGCCGAGACCAGCGAGACATGTAACACGCACAACATGGCAAAGCTGGTGACGCTTCTCTCAACAGTTCACCCGACGTCACACTGGGATACGTGGCTGAACCACGCGTGTGACAACCACTTGCTGGCGGCGCGGGAGCCGGGCGGCGCAGGCCTGATGTACTATTTCCCGCTAAGTCCCGGCGCACAAAAGCGCTTTGACAACCCAAATGAGGACTTTTGGTGTTGCAGTGGAACAGGGATTGAAACGCCGTATTTGCTTCCGGAATGGATAGCCCGCCTTACTAACAGCGGTCAAGACCCTCAAATCGAAGTAGTCCAAGGCATTCCGTTTACTGTGCAGACACATGGCAAGATGCTGTCCCTCCACGATGACTTGGTTGATGGATACCGCTTGATTGCCAGTGCGGGGACGCGCGTTGTCGAAGGTACGGCACTCGAGCAACACGATGACAACGTACGCTGGGAGGCCCTCCCGGGAGACCCAACATTCGGATCATTCTTCTTTGGTTCAACCTTGCTTGCGTTTACTGGTCTCGTTGCTCCCGTAAATGCTGCATGCATCACTAAGGATATGGAGCGGTCAATCTATGCCTACATCCGCAACGGGAAGATGGGCCCCCTTCCGCTCATTACCATCCCCAATCAGGCGATGGAGATAGGTGTCGCGTCAATCACATCGATTCACAGTGAGCCGTAC
Source organism: Armatimonadota bacterium (assembly GCA_046075665.1). GTDB lineage: Bacteria > Armatimonadota > Armatimonadia > Armatimonadales > Armatimonadaceae > CAIRTT01. Next base: position 4,882 of record JBJTQN010000265.1, read on the forward strand.
ACCTGCATCGTGCGTGGATTCGAATCGAAAGAAGACCTTGATGCCTGGAAACACACTGCGGATGCAGAATACGCGGCAGAAAGATTGCTCGAAGCGCAGTCATTTGATGTCATCCATTGCGGCTCTGAGAGCAGCGAGCTAACCCACGAAACAGAGGCAACCAAAGGGAGCTACGCCGGCGACCTGGGACCGTTTTCTGTTCGGGATATACGCACCGGACAAACCTACGCTACCGGTATCAATCTTCCGCCAAGCGGTCCCTGCTCGGTCGCCATTACCTACTGGGGCGGCGAATTCCGGCGATGCTTTACCGTGCGGATCGGAAGCAACACCTTTTCGCAAAACCTCGAACTGGACAAACCGAATCAGCCGGCAACATTCTGCTACCCCATCCCGGATGACACACCGCGCGATGTACCCATTGTCGTTTCGATTGACCCTGAGCCCGGTGGCTACGCTGGTCTTGTGCTAGCCATTCGCTCAGTTCGTTTTGCTTCCCCCATTCACCAGCCGTTCCAAGGAGAAACAACCATGCAGACCACACCACAGCTGACGCCGATTCGTCACACCGAGATCACCTTCCGGGATGCCTTCTGGAAACCCCGCATCGATCGAAACCGTGATGTCACGCTTCCTCACGTGCTTGAAAAGTGCGAAGAGACGGGACGCTTTGGAAACCTCCGCGCCGCTGGTCGCAAAAACCTTGGCAACCCGGCCCCGCAGACCTGTGAAGGGTACTGCTTCAACGACTCGGATGTTTACAAGACCATCGAGGGTGCAGCGAACATTCTCGCTATAAAGCGGGATGCCAAGATTGAGCGCCGGGTGGATTCCATCATCGCCTTGATCGCGCAGGCTCAGGAACCGGATGGCTATCTTTACTCGCCTAAGACAATTGGCGACCCGAACAACCTCCCTCCTGGAGGCACAAAGCGCTGGGAATCGATGGATGCAAGCCACGAGCTTTACTGCGTCGGGCACCTCTACGAAGCCGCCGTCGCACACTTCCGCGCGACCGGTAAGCGAAACTTGCTGAACATCGCCATCAAAAATGCAAACCTCGTCGCAGCAACTTTTGGACCGGGTAAACGCGGCGACATTGATGGCCATCCGGAAGTCGAGCTCGGGCTCTCCGACCTCTATGGCGCAACCGGGGATGCCCGTTACCTTCGTCTGGCGCAGTGGTTCCTCGCCCGCCGCGGGGATACATCCCGCAAAGACCTCGTGGGCGAATACGCGCAGGATCACAAACCACTGGTGA
>JBJTQN010000266.1:0-9174 GCA_046075665.1 Armatimonadota bacterium
CTCCGATTTCGGTCAACGATCCTGCGACGTTCCGACAGACAGTCACGGTTGCAAATGCCAATACGAACTTTATGTGGGACTACATGTGGCACTGTCACCTCCTCGGGCACGAAGAGAACGACATGATGCGACCGATGTCGGTCAGTGTCAGCAAGGCAAAGCCTGTTGTTCCAGGTGGGTGTCGTGCGGTAACGACCAGTGGTCGTAATGTAATCTCTTGGACTACAAATGCAGCAAACTGGAACTACCGTGTTGACCGGCAGGCAAGTGGAAGTAACACTTGGGTTCTTGTTGGCTCCACCGTTGGTAACACAACATCGCTTACGGATCTCGCTGTAAACCTCAGTGGTACGTACATATACCGTGTCTCGGCCATCAATGGTGGTGGACAGTCGGCCTATGCATCCGCATCGGTGACAATTCAGCCAAACAGCCCAATCTCTAATGTCACCTGTATTGCATCCACTCTGTCAGCTGCTGCGCCATCGATCACGCTGAACTGGACGAATGCACTGCCATCGGCGACGAGCATTCAAATCCTGCGGTCGACAGATCCAGCGTTTGTCAACAATGTCACGACAATAAACATCGCTGGCAATGCTACAAACTACATTGATACGACCGTTGGCATGGGGCAAACGTTCTACTATGTCCTTCGATCGGTCAATGCAACAGGGCCATTCCAGTACACGGCAGCCGTGTCGGCGACCACCCCAGGACGCCTGCCAGCTGCGGCAACAGGCTTGACCGCAACAGCATCGGCCGCATCTGCAAATGCACCGACGATCACCCTTGGTTGGACGGTTCCTGCACAGGTGGTTCCGCTTCAGGGAATCCTGATCGAGCGCTCCACTGTTGCCGGATTTACCGCTGGAACGGTTACGCAGTTCAATGTTGCATCCACGGCTCGAACGTTCATTGATACGACGGTACAGCATGCGACAACGTACTACTACCGTGTGATTCTGCAGAACCAGTACGGAAATTCTGCGGCATCCAACGTGGCAAACTCGACTGCAAGCGGTGTGATTCCTGTTGCTCCTAGCGGATTGACGGCAACTCCGGCAGCGGTTAGCGCGGCAGCTCCAAGCACTGATCTCTCGTGGACCGATAACTCCACCAACGAGGCAAGCTTTGAGGTTCAGCGTGCGACGAATGCAACATTTACGGCAGGATTGGTGACAACCCCGGTCGCAGCGAACACAACATCGTTCTCTGCAACAGGTCTGGCTGTCAACACCACGTACTACTTCCGAGTTCGTGCTATCGGATCGGGAAATGCTGCATCGGCTTACACAGCTACCGCAAATGCCGTAAGCCCAGGACAGCTGGGTGCACCGGTAACCGGAATCACGGCAGTGGCATCGGCTCCGGGCTCGACCATCAACAACGTCGTCGTCCGCTGGGTGATCGGTACGCAGCCGGTTGCTGTCACGAACTTCACGGTTCAGCGCTCCCTTGATCCTGCATTTGCTACCATCGACCGCAGCTTCACTACGGCAAACGGTGCGGCGGTGACGTACACCGACAGCACCGTTGTTCCAAGCACAACGTATTACTACCGAGTGATTACGAACAACGTCTATGGAGCAAGCGCGCCATCGGCGGTTGCATCCACGACCTCAAATGCAGGGATGCCTCCTGCACCAACGGGTCTGACCGCAACCGTAGTAGCCGCTACCACTGCAACGCCTTCCATTAACCTCGCTTGGACGAATAATCCTGGCAGTGCAACCGGATTGATTCTGCAGCGTGCCCGCAACGCTCAGTTCACCACGGGGCTGGTAACTGTGAATCTTGCAGCGAATGCCACAAGCTACACCGATACCGGACTTGGTCTCAACGTTCGCTACTACTATCGTGTACAGCTGGTGACGCCACTTGGAAACACTGGCTGGTCGAATGTGGTTTCGCCAACATCCGGTGGACAGCTGAACCCAGCTCCAACGGTGACCGTGGGAACGACAACAACAACGACCATCCCAGTGACTTGGACAGCGGTGACAACTCCGACAGCGGCACCAGCCAATGGTTGGGTGGTAACGTTGAAGAACTCTGCAGGTACCGTGGTTTCTACCGTTACGTTGAACACCGCAACACCGAGGAACTACACGTTCACGGGACTGACATCAGCGACGACGTATACCGTCGAAGTGCAAGCCCGAAACATCTACGGAATTGGAGCGGTTGGATCCGCTAGCGGAACCACAAAGTAAGACAACCATCTTTATCCGTACAGCCCCCCGAATCATGAGTGGTTCGGGGGGCTGTGACTTTACTGCGCCCCTTTAGTCAACCCACAATGGATGCGGATGAACGATCGCAAGTGTGGGTTTGACAGACGTTACGCCAACACTTCACCACTGCCGGCTGGTATTGCAGCGATGGCTTAGAACGTACTCATGACTCCCTTTCGCAACCTGGTAAAAGAACATTATTTATTGTTAATCACTATTCAGGACGAATTGGAAAGTGCCGAATATCTCCAATAGATGCCATTGGTGGACCAGAGATACTCGTGCGTCCCGTTTTAGACCATCAATGGCTTGGAGATTGTCTGTCATGAACATCAAGAAATCCGTCCCGGGAATTGCAGCCGCAGGAATCGCAGTTACTGCATTCGCCGCTGGCTCGATCATTAGAGACACACGTGCAGCTGCCGCTGAACCAGATACATCGTTTGGAAAGGCGTCGTTCTCGTGTCCGATGCACCCGGCAATCACATCTGAAAAGCCAGATCACTGTTCAGCTTGCGGGATGGACCTTGAAGCCGTAAGCGGTGCCGGGACTGCGTCAATACGCCTCTCAGATGAAGAAACCCGCCTCGCTGGGATCCGCTCCGAAATCGTTAGCAAGGCCGGACAGGGAACATCCCGGATTATTCCAGGACGTGTGCAAGCGGATGACACACGCGTATATCGAATTAATGTCCCTATTGATGGTTGGATTCAGGAGATTACGGACACACCAGTCGGTGCTTATGTTCGAAAAGGCGAGCTTTTGGCCGGTTATTATTCGCCTGAGCTACTCGCCCGTGAGCGTGCATTCTTCTTCGCACTGGAGACTGCCGACAAAATCCCACAAACGGTTGTTCCAACACAAGCAGGCGTCGGTTCCTCCAGCCAGCCGGGAGGGGCCACAAACGCCCAAATCAATGGTCTCTCACCAGCGGCTCGCATGGACCGCTTTCACGACTATAAAGATGAAGCATTTGCGATGCGCAAAGAATTCATCCGGCGTTCTCACGGCTTGCCTGAAGCCAAGCCTGAAAAAATGGCACCGGATTCGAATACGAGTGGACACCGCGCCAAGCCAGTCGAAATGGATGCCAAGAGCGCCGTTCAGCGCAACATGAGCTTTGCCACCGGCGTCCTTGGACCCGAGGGTAACTCTGGCAAAATCAACGCCAATCAAGGCATTTTGCAAGGGCCGGTTGAAAACCTGCGAAACCTCGGGATGTCCGATGACCAAATCGTTCACCTTGCAGCAACGCGGGAAGTGACGCGCACCATCGATGTCTTTTCTCCGATAAGTGGCTACCTCTTAAGCCGGTCCATCAGTAAAGGCCAGCGATTTATGGAAGGCACTGAGTTCTTCCAAATCGCCGATCTGTCTACCGTTTGGGTTTATGCTGAGGTTCTGGACTCGGATACGCAGGCACTCAAGCCGGGTACTACGGTGATGGTTAGAACCGCCGATGGTAAACATCAGGCAGAGGCAACCGTTACCAATGCGCTTCCTGTTGCGGATCCATCCACAAGAACATCAAAGATTCGCCTTGTTGTCAATAATGCAGCTGGCGCATTCACGCCGGGCGCCGCCGTTGATGTCATCCTAAAAGTCGTACATCAACCCGCATTGTCGATTCCTGCCGATGCCCTGATCGATACAGGTAAAGCAACGTATGTCTTCATCCATGGGGCTGATGGTAGCTACACACGTAGGGATGTCGTCGTCGAGCGGCATTCTGAGGGACGGATTGTAATCAAGAGTGGACTCAAGAGTGGTGAGCGTGTAGTGACCGCGGGCAACTTCCTGATTGACTCCGAAAGCAGGCTTCGCAGCCACTAGTGACCTGCCAGGCTGTGTGCGTACGCACTAGCATGCCGCAATGGAATCCAAATCATGAACATTGACCGTATCGTCGACTTCTCAGTCAAAAATCGCTACCTTGTGCTCATCCTGGTTGCATTTGCATCCATTCTCGGGTGGTTCTCTTTCAGAACATCTCCTGTGGATGCCATCCCAGATCTGTCTGACACGCAAGTTATTGTCTACTCCAAGTGGGATCGCTCACCGGATGTCATCGAGGACCAGGTGACCTATCCAATCGTCACGGCGATGCTTGGTGCTCCGCATGTGAAGGCAGTACGAGGCTTTAGTGACTTTGGTTACAGCTTTGTTTATGTTGTCTTTGATGAGGGCACCAATGTCACAGTGGCGCGCTCGCACACCAATGAGCTCCTCGCAGGTGTCCTGCAGCGCATTCCAAAAGGTGTACAGACACAGCTTGGACCTGATGCATCCGGGCTTGGCTGGGTATACCAGTACGCCCTTGTTGACAAATCCGGAAAGCTAAACCCGGCCGACATCCGTGCTTATCAGGACTGGACGCTGCGCTATCAACTAAAGTCCATCCCAGGCGTCGCAGAAGTCGCAACCGTTGGTGGTTTTGGCCGCCAGTTTCAAGTCAACATCGACCCTGTTCGCCTTCGTAGATACGGCATTCCGCTGCGTAAAGTTGTGGATGCCGTTCGCGGAGCAAACCAGGAGTCAGGTGGACGCTTGGTTGAATTTGGCGGTACCGAGTACATGGTTCGTGGACAAGGCTACGCCAAGTCACTTAATGTGTTCTCGGAGACGATTATTCAGGGGATGGACAATGACCGCCCAGTGCGCATCGGAGATGTTGCCGATGTCGAATTTGGGCCCGATATGCGCCGCGGCGTGGCAGATTTCAACGGTAGTGGAGAGACCGTCAGTGGGATCGTGATTGCACAGCACGGCGAACATGTCAGCGATGTGATCAGCCGTGTAAAGGCACGTATTCAGGATGTCAAAGGTTCGCTGCCTGCTGGTCTAGAGCTGGTTCCGGTGTACGACCGCTCTGACCTCATCAAACGATCTATCAACACGCTGAACTCCACGCTACTCGAAGCGATGATTGTCGTTGCCCTAGTAATCTTTGTCTTCCTCTGGCACTTCCCAAGCTCCATCATCCCGGTGATCACGATCCCAGTGTCGATTTTGACCGCATTCATTCCCTTCAAAATGCTTGGACTGAGCGTCAACATCATGTCGCTTGGCGGGATTGCGATTGCGGTAGGGGCGATGGTTGATGCGGCGATTGTCGTCGTTGAGCAGACGCATAAACGTCTGGAAGAGTGGGAAAAGAGCGGGCGTGTAGGCTCGGTGTCCAGTGTTGTTGTTCAGGGCGTCAAGGATGTCGCTGGACCGAGCTTCTTTGCTCTCCTCGTTATCGCAGTGTCCTTCCTACCAATAATGACACTCGAAGCACAGGAAGGTCGACTCTTCAAGCCACTGGCTTATACAAAGAACCTCTCGATGCTCGTTGCAGCCATTATGGTTTTGACGCTGGATCCTGCGCTGCGTATTCTGATCGTCAAACTCGGCGAAAAGAAGACTGGAAACGCCATCATCGATCGCATTCTCCGTAGCATTCTGGTTGGTAAGCTCCAGAGCGAGGAAGAGCATCCGATCAGCCGTGGGCTCATCCGGATATACGAGCCTGTTGTTGTCTGGTCGCTGAAGCGTGGCTGGCTGGTTATCGCAGCTGCCGTTCTCTTAGTTGGGATGACGGTGCCGGTGTTCAACCGCCTTGGTCGGGAGTTTATGCCACCCCTAGATGAAGGTGCATTGTTTTATATGCCCAGCACCATGCCAGGGATTTCTGTAACCGAGGCGCAGCGCCTCCTGAATGTAACGGACAAGAAGATTAAGGCATTCCCAGAAGTCACGGCTGTGCTCGGCAAGGCTGGACGCTCCGATTCCAGTACTGACCCTGCTCCGCTATCGATGCTCGAAACGGTTATCGTCCTGAAGCCTCGCGAAGAATGGCGTAAGGTGCCGACGTGGTATTCGAAGTGGGCTCCGGAATTCGCAAAGCCACTTCTTCGTAGAATCACTCCAGACACGATCTCGATCAAGGATCTTGAACGGGAAATGAATGCGGCGGTACGCGTTCCGGGTCTTGCAAATGGCTGGACGATGCCCATCAAGGCCCGCATCGATATGCTTACTACGGGCATCCGAACCCCGGTCGGCCTAAAGGTCACTGGCAAGACAACGGATGAAGTCGATGAAATCGCGGCTGAAGTAGAAGAGCATCTCTCTGGGATCCGGGGTGCGCGCAGCGTCTTTGCAGAGCGAACGGCTGCCGGTTATTACCTCGATATCGCATGGGATCGTGGCAAGCTGGCCAGGTATGGTCTCACGATTGATGACGCACAAATGGTCGTCGCAAATGCAATTGGTGGGGAAGAGGTCAGCACGGTTGTAGATGGCCGTAATCGCTACCCCGTAAATGTCCGTGTAAAGTCCGCATACCGGAGTGACATCGAAGAGATTTCGCAGCTCATCGTCACCGACATGGATGGCAAGCGTGCTGTTTCGGTCGCCGATGTTGCAGCTGTGCGAATTGTTAGCGGACCAGCGATGATTCGTGATGAAGACGGGATGCTGACCGGTTACGTCTACGTAGACCTCGATGGTAGGGATCCGCAATCGTTTGTTGATGAAGGGAAGCGAGTCCTTGCCGCTGAGCTAAAACTCCCGACCGGCGCCACCGTTTTGTGGTCCGGGCAATACGAAAACATGCAAAGGGTGGCGCAACGTCTGACGATTGTTGTTCCAATCACCCTGGCACTCATCTGTCTCCTTCTCTATGTCAACCTCAAGTCCATTCAGAAGACCATGATAGTGTTGCTCGCGGTTCCATTTTCTGCTATCGGCGCCATCTGGCTGGTGTATGCCCTTGGCTTCAATATGAGTATTGCGGTATGGGTCGGCCTGATTGCCCTCATGGGAGTCGATGCCGAGACCGGCGTTTTCATGCTGTTGTACTTGGATCTTGCCTACAACAAAGCAAAGAATGAGGGTCGACTTACGAGTCGGGATGCACTACGTGAGGCGGTTGTCGCAGGTGCTGCACGACGCATTCGCCCGAAGTTTATGACGGTGATGACGATGTTTATGGGGCTTGTACCCGTCTTGTGGTCGACGGGTGCTGGCTCGGATGTGATGCAGCGGATTGCGACACCCATGGTTGGTGGGATCTTCACGAGCTTTCTTCTCGAGCTGCTGGTGTATCCGGCCGTTTATGAAGTATGGAAGTGGCGGAATGAGGTGGCCAACCTCGTACTTGATACACGAAGTGATCACATGATTGGGGATGTAGAAGCAATCTAGACTCTGATGGTCTCCAGTGGAACAAGCCGCGCCTTTAGCTAACGCCGATGGTGCGGTTTTTTGCATTTTGACCCGCATGTCTTACCTCTTGAGTCGGCTGTGAACCCATTGCTGCATCTGGATATTGCTCTCATTTGCTCCATGGAATTCTTGTTTAGCGGCATGAATATTGCACATCTGTTAACTATCTGCTGCGACCCTTACCCAAAGGATCGCAACAGGCATAGGCAGATGCGAAAACGCATCACGTATTCCCGGTACGAAAGAGAATTCCATATATGGTTACCAAGCGTCAGAACTGGTTACTCAAGTTCGGTGTGCTGGCTATTGTCAATCCTTCCCTCATCATGCTGTACCAGGCAGCTGGTGATCCAGCGAAGGAGTCGAAAGTCACGCCAACCAAAGCACTGAAAACCGCATCACGCTCCGTTAGCAAATCCGCACGGACATCTTCCAAGGTGACTGGCAAGTCAGGACAGCTTTCCACAAAGGTGGATCTCGGAGCTGCATCCCGCAAGCCTGAGGGTCAAGAACGAAAGGTTCTTGGACGCGTTTCCGCCGAACAGCGCAAGGCCGCTGCGGCTGCGATGCGTACCGCACGCGCCAAGCGACGTGGACCGGCACAAATTGGTGCGCCAGGGCCTGGTGGACAACCTGACTACTTTGGCACGATACCAAACTACGCGAACAGTCCGCTGCCACAGTTTGATGCCCAAGGCAATCATATTCCCGGTACCGGAATCCGGAAGTTTGTCGACACACTTCCAGGCCTTGGCCCATCCCAGGCCAACAACCTTGGTAAGTATATTTCTGTTGCACAGCCGATTCCAAATGCAGCTTATCCAAACGATGACTACTACGAGATCGGCGTCGAGGACTTTCAACATCACTGGAACACAGACCTGCCTGCAACATCGCAGGTTCGTGGATACCGTGACCTCAACCCATTGGCTGATGGCCAGCCACACTACCTTGGCCCATTCATTTTCGCAGAGGCAGATAAGCCTGTGCGTTTGAAGTTCGTTAACAACCTTGGCCTTGGAAGCGCTGGAAACCTCTTCCTCCCGGTTGATAAGACGTTGATGGGAGCTGGTGATGGCCCGCTGCAGAAGGGCGTCGATGCACAGGGTAACCCGGTTTACGAGCAGTACACCGAAAACCGTGCACTGATTCACCTCCACGGTGGTAAGACACCTTGGATCTCTGATGGAACCCCACACCAGTGGATTGTTCCAAAGGGTGACTCAACGCCATACAAGCGCGGTGTGAGCGCACGCAATGTCCCTGACATGGCTGATCCTGGCGATGGTGCGATGACGTACTACTTCACCAACCAGCAGAACGCCCGCCAGATGTTCTACCATGACCATACATCTGGTATGACCCGCTTGAACTTCTATGCAGGCGAAGCATCCGGTTACTTCATCACCGATCAATATGAAAAAGATCTGATTGATGGAACGAACCTGTCGGGTATCAACCCTGGACTCAAGCAAGTTCTTCCGACATCAAACGATGAACACCGCTACGGTATTCCGTTGGTGATTGCAGACAAGACGTTTGTTCCCGGTTCGGCACAGCTTGCTGCCACCGACCCGACTTGGAACTGGGGACCAATGGGGAACCTCTGGTACCCACACGTCTACATGCCAAACCAGAATCCATATGACATCTCCGGTGCCAACGGCATGGGACGATATGACTGGGGTCAGTGGTTCTGGCCATCCTTCCCAAGCAAGGTCGGCG
>JBJTQN010000267.1:0-6267 GCA_046075665.1 Armatimonadota bacterium
TTTCGCGTTGATGTTTATTGGCGGGTTGGCTGGCTCGACGTATTACACGTACCAAAAGTATCCGAAGCCGTTCAAGCTTGCGTACGTCAAGTTTGAAGGGTGGCTGTCATCCAGCAACAAATCGACTCCGGGAAAGCCCGGCGCAAAGCCTCCAAAGGCAAGCGGTGGCAATGGCGGAAACAAGCCCAACGTTACGCCTACATCAAACGAGGCTGGTGTTGTTCGCGTACCGGATCTCATGGGTCGCGAAACACACGAAGCAGATACCGTTGTTCAGGGTGAGGGCCTTCGGATGAAGATCGTGATGGGAGATTTCACGAAGTTTCCTGAAAACACGGTCTACAAACAGAGTCCCCCGGCGGGAACACGCATTCCTCGAGGCGGTACCGTTAGCGCCACCATCTCGAGAGGCATCAAAGGTGCCAGCGTGGAGTATCCAACAGATGGTTCCGGGCCAGCAAAGGACAACCCAGAAACTGACCCTAATGCCACACCTGACAAGACATCATCCCCAAGTGGAGACCCAGCAGATAACTAATCGCTGGGTTTTTCTTTGACGGTGGTACTATCCCCCTGTGTCACTGGTAGAACCCGTCCCCACTCCAATCTCTGATGTACTTACTGCGGCAGGAATGCCACTCGCAGACCTCCTTGTCGCAATCGCATTTGACCTAAATGAACGCTCACACATCTGCCAGCGCTGGGTCTGCGCGACCCGTACTGCAGTGGCCGTTATCGAATCCACAGGCGATGCCCCAACAATCATTCGCAAATGTGAGTTGAACTCCATCCGGGATGCCAAAACCGAAACGCTGGTGGGCTGCGGTGCGTTGGTGCTGTATTCAGGGACTGACATAATCGAGGTTGCCCGCTACACCACGATGTATGCTGCGCGCATGACGGGCGCCGCCAGAGTGCTGAGTGCGCTGGCAAAGGACAACGAGCTTCCAGTCGCTGGAATCGATGACAACGACAAAGTCTGCCCCAAATGTGCGAGAGCCCTTCCTAAAGACTCGGATGTCTGCCGTCACTGCTTTGACAAGCGTGCGACGCTGCTAAGGCTACTGTCTTATGCATCCCCTTATAAAGTGCACGTTGCAGTTTTGCTTGCCCTGATGATTGGTGGGACCTGGGCTGGGTTGGTTCCGGGTGTCATCGTGCGTGACCTGACGGATGATGTCCTACTACCGAAGGGTGGCTCGCTGACGGATGCGGTTCGCATTAATGAGCTTGGGATTCTTGTCCTTTTGTTGCTTGGGAGCCACGCGCTTGGTGCGCTTATCGGTATCGCCAGGGGGCGTCTGTCGGCATTTTTGAGCGTCAACCTCACGTACCGTATTCGCACACAGCTGTATGCAAAGCTGCAAAAACTTGGGCTTTCGTATTACGACAAGCGCCAGACAGGCACATTGCTGACGCGTGTAACACAAGATGTCAACGAGCTCAACAATTTCCTCGTGGATGGCTTGCAGATTCTGGTTGTCAATGGCCTCACCATTGTAGGCATCCTAATTGTCCTGTTCGCCCAAAACTGGCTGCTGACGTTGTTCGTTCTGGTGCCAGTGCCGCTGGTGGTACTGTCGACCATCAAGATTTGGCGCTTCCTTTGGGGCCGCCTTGAGCGCTTGTGGCATTTGCGCTCGGTGATGAACTCGGGAGCAAACTCGGCTCTAGCAGGAGCGCGTGTAGTCAATGCATTTGCAGCTGAAGACCGCGAGAATGACCGATTTCTTACCCGGGCGACGAACCTGCTCCGTGTAAACCTCGATCTAGAAAACTGGTGGGCAACGCTCTTCCCTGTCCTTGCGCTACTGATGATGTCTGGTATCTTTGTCGTTTGGTATGTCGGGGGACGTGAGGTTGTCAAGGGCACGATGTCTCTTGGGACGCTGAATCTCTTCTTCTTTTACCTTGGGCAGCTTTATGGGCCACTTCAGGGGATGACGCGCATTGCTGACTGGCTTTCGCGGGCACTTACAAGTGCGGAGCGCGTGTTCGAGGTGATGGACACCGAGCCAGATGTCGCCGATGCAGCCGATGCACAACCAATGCCCCATATCACCGGTGCCGTGACATTTGAGAAGGTCAGCTTTGGGTATGACAAGGCACGTCGTGTATTGGATGATTTCAGCCTTGATGTCAAGCCGGGAGAGATGATTGGCTTGGTTGGCCATTCTGGTGCAGGTAAGTCCACCGTCATCAACTTGATTTCCCGTTTCTACGACCCGAATGAGGGTCGCATTTTGGTGGATGGTGTTGAGATGCGTAAGATCAAGCTCCATGATTTGCGTAGTCAGCTTGGCATCGTACTCCAAGAGCCTTACTTATTCCCCGGGAGCATTTATGAAAACATCGCGTATGCCAAGCCTGGTGCAGACCCGCTCAGTGTCATCAAGGCAGCAAAGGCGGCGAATGCACACGACTTTATTATGCGGTTCGCGGATGGCTACGATACGCAGGTTGGTGAGCGTGGGGCTCGGCTGTCGGGAGGCGAACGACAGCGTATTTCGATTGCGCGCGCTATTTTGCATGACCCACGCATTTTGATTCTGGATGAAGCAACGGCATCCGTGGATACCGAGACCGAAAAGCAGATTCAGGAAGCGATTGAGCGCTTGATTGCGGGTCGTACGACATTTGCGATTGCGCACCGTTTGTCAACCTTGCGCAATGCAGACCGCCTAGTTGTGGTGGAAAAGGGCAAGATTGCGGAAGTTGGTACCCATGATGAGCTTTTGGCGAAGGAAGATGGAATATTCCGAAAGCTGGTAGATATGCAGAAGGAAGTCAATGAGCTCCGGGTGGTCTGAGGGGAGTACATTTTTATTTTTCTCCCTAACCAGCGCTGCAGAAATCGAAGACATTGCTGACAACTGGAATTGTCCGCAAGCTGGAGGATACGCGAAAGGCAGTCAACGAGCTTAGTGTGGTCTGATTAGCAGCTCACAAGCCTGACATTGACCAACCACGCTTATCCATAAAATCATAGATCACGACATACATTGACTAAACTTTTCAGCGCATCGGTGTCGAGCACTGTATGCGTTCCATAGTCAACAATTCCCCGCTGCGTTGCAGGTCCATGTTGGACACGCCGGGGGCCTGCGTGGACATATTCGGTTCCAAGCAACCGATGTATTGCGGCAACATTGGATGCCCTGATTCCACCAGCAGGTACAAATGTGAGACCTTTGTATTGATCTAACCAACGGACTAAATTGGAGATCCCAGCAAGGCATGTTTCACCGCACCCACTCGTGAGGATGCGATTTACGCCAAGGGTTTCCAGCTGAGCAAGAGCATTGTCTGGGTCCACACAGACATCGATTGCCCGATGGAACACCGTTTGGAGTCCAAATGCTTTTGCTGTGTTTACCAATGCTTTGGTTGCTGAGAGATCAAGCATCCCTTGGTCGGTCAATGCGCCAAAGACGACACTGTCAATACCTTGGGCGATAAGGCGGATGTCGAGGCACATTGCATCGATGTCGTCACTTGAATAGCAAAACCCCCCGGCGCGTGGGCGGATGAGCACCGCTATGTCGACATGTGTTCCGGTGAGCGCTTCCGCGATGCCCGCGATGACTCCCGGAGTTGGAGTAAGTCCGCCGAGCTCCGGAGCACATCCAACTTCGACGCGGCACACGCCCGCGTCTGCTGCCGCCAGCGCATCATCGACGCTATCGACCACCACTTCGACTTTTGGCATGCTCGCTCCACGCTGTCAGGAACATTTAACCCGATGCCATCGTAGTATCGTTATTCCCGTAATTCAGCGGATATCAGATTTAGTAAAGACATTGTAAGATGTCTATATCCCTGAATAAGGCATGTCCCGGAAGAAAGATAAAACCATGAAGAATTTTATTCTTGCCCTCGCAATCGCAGTGATCACAACCGGAGCTATGGCCCAGACAAAGCCTGCTGCTAAGGTAGCACCAAAGAAGTCGTGCTGCACAACTAAGACAGCGGTCGAAAAAAAGAAGTGCTGCGAAGCCAAGAAGGCTGAAAGGAAAGACTGCAAAGACTGCGATATCAAGGCTTCCGCAAAGAAGAAGTAATCGCGAAAACGCTTTGAACCAGCGGGCCGCACGCGGGATGACTCCCCGTAGCGGCCCGCATCCCGTTTAAGGGCTAGACAACTCAGCTGCAGTCAAACTCTCACTCCGCATTGAGCGGGACAAACAGCTCGGTCCGCAGCTCATCCACCGGACACGACCGTGGATCACTTACATACACTTCCATCGCGGTCATCCCGATCACATGATATCCAGCATCCCGGACCGATTTACTGAACTCTCTCCAGGCATCGGCTAGCCCACTGTACGGGCCAATATAAACTCCGCGCACATACCGACCACCTGGAATAATCAACTCATCCACGTCGACCGGTAACACACTATCAGGCCCCACAACAACTGCTGCATCGGAGCGGAGCTCAGTCGCTGGCACCGTATCCGGGCAGTCATAGGTCACCATTAAGGTGCAGGCCTCCGGAAGCGAAAACCATCCACTCACCACCGCAATCCCACACAGCTTGTCAAAAACGGGACCGATCTGTGGATATGGGCCTACGTGGCGCAGTGCTGCAGCACGTACTTGTGGCCGCTCAATAACCTCGATTTGCATATTTTTAAAATCCCTCATTCAACTAATCGACATACCGGGTCAATTCCGGAATGCAAAAAAAGCAAACAATTGTTTGCCAATATTTGAGCCCAAGTGTATGGTGTGTACGGCCACATGGCAAGAGATGTACACTGTAAACAAGCATGTGGAATATGCGGGATTGGATGAAACACCGATGACAATCGTAACGGGACTTTCCGGGAATGAGATGTACTGCCTGCACGCTAAAGGCTTTTCACCGGGCGAGCTGGTTGTTGGAAACTCAGTCCATTCCATTGGGTTTGCAGGCGGCATCGGGGCTGGTATCAAAACCCTCACCGGTGGCGAAGTCGAGCAGGTGACATCCATTGTCCATGAAGGTCGACAAGCGGCGATTGAGCGCTTGATGCGTGAGGCGAAGAGCTGTGGCGCCACGGGTATCACCGGGATGAACTCCGAGCTTGTGTGGCAAGGTGGAAATGTCGAGTTTCTGTCTATCGGAAACTGTGTCCACCACGATGGCCAGAAGTCTGCCGAGCCGCTCTTCTCAAGCAGCGCGGATGGCCAGGAGTTGTTCTGTCAAATCGATGCTGGCTTCACTCCGATGAAGTTTGTTTTTGGGAATGTCGCATATTCGATTGGTGTCGGCGGCGGCATCATGGGTGGCCTCAAAAGCCTTGCGCGTGGTGAGGTCAAGGAATTCTCCGATGTCTTCAACGAGACGCGCCACCGTGCCCTATGGAGAATCACCGAAGAAGCCAGCCATGCAGGCGCGAATGCGGTTGTCGGTATCCGTACAAATATCCTTCCACTATCCGGGATGCAGGAGATGGTGATGGTCGGAACGGCAAGCCGCCACCCGGCATTTGAGCAGCTCTCGCGCAAACAGCCCATCACCAGCGACCTCACCAATGAGGAAATGTGGAATGTCATCAAAATGGGTTACTTCCCCATTCAGTTGGTCCTCGGTGTCAGCGTCTACTCACTCGGCTTTGTTGGCAGTATCCGAAGCGCCTTTAAGTCCCTCGCGCGCGGTGAGATCACTGAAATGTCAACACTGATCTACGAGGCACGCGAGAACGCAATAAAGCGCGTAAAGGCGGATGCCGAGCTCTGCGGCGCCGATGATGTTGTTGGCGTCAAGACGTATGTCTACCAGCTCTCCAATGGTCTGATTGAGTTTATGGCCATCGGGACCGCCGTGCGCAAAATGAGCGGTCTCACTACCCAGAGCGAGCAGCTTCCTCCTCAGGCTGTGATTGCCGACAAGGATACATTCATCAATATCGCCGATCGCCGGATGGCAACCGACCTTAACCGCTCGATGTCCACGCAGACGACGGGAGGCAGTGCATCATGATGTTGCTGAATAAGACATCACCTGTGTAAACGCAGCCGGTCACTAACTTTCAATTGGCACCGGGATTTCGTGCTCCAATCGTGCTACGACATCATGCAAGTTTGCGTATGTACCCTGCAGACGGACATTGAAGACATCAAACATCACAGCCTGAACGTCATCAGGTGTCACGAACTTACGGCCATTGAGGACCGCATGCGCCTGTGCTGCTGCTTTCCATATCAGCATCCCACGCGGGCTGACACCAAGGCGAATTTGTTCCGCTGTCCGGGTTGCTCGGCAAAGATCAACGATGTATT
>JBJTQN010000268.1:0-3877 GCA_046075665.1 Armatimonadota bacterium
GGTCGGCGTACTCAGCAAGCGACACACTTGGCTTGCGGACGTACTCGCCCATTCCTACTTTGTAGGTATAAGCAGCTTCCTTCAGAAACGCCTGTAGACGCTTGCCGCTGCCTGGCTCACGTGCTTCGAAGATCTTCACAAGCTCGGACAGCCTTGCTGGGACATCGATGGAATCCGTTCCCGGAAGAAACACGCGATACGACGGATCGAGGCGTTTCAGCGTGTACTGATGGCCGGGCGTCGTCCCAAAGCGTGCAAAGTACTCTTCGAACACATCCGGCATCCAGTACCAGCTTGGCCCGAGATCGAAGCGAAAGCCATCCTTCTCCCAAAGCTGCGCGCGCCCACCAAGCGTCGCGTTCTTTTCGTAGACGGTGACATCATAGCCACGTCTTGCAAGACAGGATGCGGCGGCAATCCCGGCAAATCCGCTTCCAATAACAGCAATACGCTTCATATGTGCATCAACCTCACGCAACCTTTATCGGTTCCAGCGGAATATTCTACGCACTCCACTCAAACGGCACACGGGGTTTAAGTTTGAGCTTAATGACATCCGGGCTACCGAGGAGCCGCAGCGGAAACACACCACCACGCTCTGCGGTAACACGCACAGATGTAACTGCATGGCGATCCCATTCGACATCGATGCTCACACCACCTCGTGCCCGCAAGCCAGTTACGCTTCCACGGCTCCAAGCATCCGGTATCGCCGGAAGCACATGAATTTCCCCGGCATGGCTTTGGATCAGGCACTCAGCGACGGCCGCAGCCAGCCCAAAGTTGCCATCAATTTGGAAAGGTGGATGGTCAGCAAAGCCATTTGTGTACATCGCGGATGCAACCAACGCTCCGATATGCCCTACGGCTGCATTTCCATTTCCAAAACGCGCTTCAAGACAAGCAAGCCACGCGCGGCTCCACCCGGTGTGACCACTCCCGGAAAGGAGACGTGCATCCAATGTTTTCCTAAGCGCAGCCATCAGGTCCGGAGTCTCACTTAGCGTCAGTTGATTGCCTGGATATGCACCGAATGCGTGCGAGAAGTGCCTGTGCCCCGGTTCGGAATCGACATAGTCATCCGACCATTCCATCAAGCGGCCATCCCGTGGCGATACACGGTGCGATGGCAGCAATCCGAGATCACGCTCCAAAACCTGCTGGTAAATGTCATCCATTCCGAGCGCAACCGCAGCTGCAAGGGTGTTCTCCCAGCAGCTTCGGATAAGCTGGATGTCCATGGTACAGCCCGTTGAAAGCGCGGCGGCTCCCGCGGGCGTTTCAAATGTGTTCTCAGGAGAGTAGCTTGGTGATGTCGTATATTTGCCATCCGGGCCCTTGATCACCCAGTCCTGTAGAAACTCACTCGCGCCCTTTAGGACGGGATAAATGCGCTCAAGGTAGCGCCGGTCAGGAGAAACCGCCAGTGGTCCATGAGGTGATCGCAGAGCCAAGCGGCGCCTAGTGGCCAGATGCCCCAAATACCATCCGATGGCGTGGCGTGTCCAAAAATATCTGTGTTGTGGTGGATGACCCAGCCGCGCATCCCGTAATGCACACGAGCGACCTCTTCGCCGCTTTGAACCAGGTTTTCTACGAAGTCGATCAGCGCTGTGTGGCACGGGGCAAGTCCGAGTGGCTCTGCCGCCCAGTAGTTCATCTGGAGGTTGATGTTTGTGTGGTAGTCGCTTCCCCACGGCGCGGCGTAATGTTCATTCCAAATGCCCTGAAGGTTTGCAGGGAGGCAACCGGGCCGGCTCGATGCGAGCAGCAAATAGCGCGAATACTGCGTCAGCAAGGCAACAAGCGCAGGGTCTGTCCGCTCAGGTGTTGCTTCGCTAATTCGGTCAGCGAGTGGTTTCTTCGTCGGGCGGCGGTCACCCAGTTCGAGTGAGAAGGAGCGAAACAGGCGGCGATGCTCTCTCCGGTGGCGATGCCGCTGCGTTTGCCATGGCGTACCAAATGCAGCATCCACCTGCGTGATCGCGCGGCGGTGGTTTTTATAGTCCCACGATGTTGCGAGAGCTACGCGAAGAACAACCGAGTCGGCATCCTCGATGACAAGTGTGTCGCCATCCGCGAACACGGTTCCACCAAAGTGTTGCACACGCAGGCTTGCCATGAACTGCATGGACTTTTCAGGCAATGAACCTTCGAGCTGCAGGGTATCGCCCTTTGCATGCAAGCTAACATCGTGTGACGGAGCAGGCGCATCCTCGCGGGGTTCACGACGGAGATGCACACGAAGCTGCATCGCCTTTTCCACATCGGCAGCAATCCGGACCGTTAGAACCTGGTCTACCGCACTCACCCAGACGCGCTGTTCGTAGGAAATATCCCCGCGCGTAAAGGTTGTTACGACCTCAGCATCATCAAGGTTTAGTTCACGCCGATAGGCCGTGACAGCTTCTTCGGCATCCTCGCCGATGTGTTCGATATAGAGGTCACAGAATGCCTGGTAAGAGCCAACGGACTGCGGGCTCCCCGTGAGGGCCTCTGCCGCAAGGACATCCGCTACGACATGCTCTCCGGCATTCAAAAGTTCACGGACGCGGGTGAGGGCTTCCTTTGCAGATGACCGGGCGCCACTGTGCGGCTTACCGCTCCATAGCGATTCTTCATTCAGCAGAATGCGCTCGATGGAAGGGTCCCCGTAGACCATCGCGCCTATTCGGCCGTTACCGAGTGGATAGGCATCTGTGAAGTCCAGCGCAGGTTCAGGTGACCACAAAAGCGGCGGATTTTGGAGATCATGATCGAGCTCAGATGCCTGTTCCACATGCACGGGAGTTGGCGGAGGCGGAGCATCCTGGCGGCGCTGCTGCATTTGATAGGCGGAGCGGCGCCACCCTTTTGGCTTAGGCATTGGTAAGTAGTTTCTCCAAACGGTCAACATAGCTCGCAAACACACCAAATGCCGTCTCAATAGGCTGGGTCGTAGTGAGGTCAGCCCCGGCTGCCGCCAGCACATCGAGTGGATAGCCATTCCCTCCAGTGGAAAGGAAGTTGAGCACACGGTCCACTGCGGGTTGTCCTTCGGTCAGGATGGCATCCGCAAGCGCATTCGCACCGGAAATACCCGTCGCATACTGATAGACATAGAAGTTCGAGTACATATGGGTGGAGAACTGCATCCAAGTCCCACCAAGACGGCGGCGTGTCTCCGGCGTTAGAGGAACATCCGGGCCGAAGCCTTCTTCGAAGTAACCAGCGAGGAGGTCATCCAGTGCCTTTGCGGACACCCCGCCGCCTGAAAAGACATTGTTATGCACTTTTAGCTCAAAGCGAGCGAGGGTTGGCATGATGAAGAAGTAGCGGTGGTAGTTCGCCATCGCCTCTTCAAGAATTGCAATCTGCATGTCACGGTCATCCGCGAAGCGCTCGAGAAGGTGCGCACGAACCAGAGCTTGGTTGAGGTTGGATGCCACTTCTGCGACAAACAGCCCATACCCGGAACGGTGGCTTGGCTGGTTCTGACGGCTGAGGTAAGAGTGCATCGAGTGGCCGAGCTCATGGGCCAGCGTTGAGAGACTGAAAATGTCATCGTTATAAGACATCATGATGAACGGGTTCGTACCATGCGTGCCGCTTGAGAAAGCGCCCATGCGCTTGCCTTTATTCGGGTAGATGTCCACCCAGCGGTCATCAAAACAGCCTTTGACCATTGCATCGACGTAGGACTGCCCCATCGGCGCCATGCCATCGGCTATCCACTCTACGGCTTGTTTGTACGGAATATTGGGCATCGAGGCTGATAGCGGCGCACGGGCATCCCATGGCTGGAAGGCATCCAAGCCAAGTACATTTTTTCGAAGGTTCCAGTAGCGATGCCAAGTTGGAAGGTTGCGCTTATAGACATCGATGAGGTTATGGAACA
>JBJTQN010000269.1:0-2612 GCA_046075665.1 Armatimonadota bacterium
CCGGCGATGATAACTGCATCGACAGAATGCTTTTTCACAACGTGAAGAAAGTGCTCTACAAAGCGTTGATGGTCCAAATGGCGCTCCTGGTCCATCAGTTGTTTACCAAGATGCCAGTCGGCAGTATGCAGAATTCGGTAGCCCCCGGCGGATTTCGGGATTAGTTGAGGTTCAAGTGTGTTCATCTGTATCTAATATCTAAAGGCGGAGTGCGGCTGTGACATCACTCTGTGAAAATAATCCGCATTTTTCTTTACGGTACAATCTTGCCTGTAAATCGGCGGCGTTCCAGTAGGCGCGCCGTCTTTCCATGTAACGCCGGCAGCAGTCCGGTGTCCCGGAGTTATCCAATGTTATCCGCAGAGAAGATTTCCAAGAGTTTTGGTCCACAGAATGTCCTCAAGGACATCTCCCTTATCCTCGGCGAACAGGAGCGTATCGGCATCGTTGGTATCAACGGAGCTGGTAAGTCCACCTTTGTCAAAATCCTCGCAGGAATAGAAGAGGCAGACAAGGGCGCGATTCATCGTCATGGCTCAACCGTTGGCTACCTAAACCAGGAGTCACAGTGCCGCCTCGGTGTGACGATTGCCGAAGAAATGCGGGATGCATTTCCGAATGTCGATGATATCGAAGCCCGTTTGATGAAGGCATCCAACGCGATGGCGGATGGCGACATGAGCCGCGCGGATGCTGCAGCATTGGATTCGGCAGCAAATGACCTTGCGCGTGCGGATGCCCATACGATCGATGCACGCATTGGTCGCGTTTTGGCAGGACTTGGGTTTGAGCTGGATGCGGTTGACCGCCTCACGGACACCTTTTCGGGAGGCTGGCAAATGCGTATTGCGATGGCAAAGCTGCTGTTGCAGGAGCCTGACTACTTATTCCTTGACGAACCGACAAACCACCTCGATGTCACTGCAAAGTACTGGCTGATGTATGACTACATCCCCAACTACCACGGCTCGGTCATCTGTATCTCGCACGAACCGGAGTTTCTGAACGCCGTTTGTGAGAAGATTGTCGAAGTTGAGGACTGTGGTATGACGCAGTACACCGGTAATTACGAGGACTACGAACGCCTCAAGGAGGAAGCGTACCAGCGAGACCTCAAGGCATACGATGCGCAACAGCGTGAGATTGCCGACTGGAAAGAGTTCATTCAGCGCTGGAAGGGTAACAAGTCCAAGTCTGGAATGGTGGAGAGCCGTGTAAAGCAGCTTGAGAAGATTGATATCCTGCCGAAGCCAAAAGCGCGCCCACGTACGATTTACCTCGAATTTCCAGAGCCCCCACGCGAAGCTCCAGAACCTGTTGTCATCCAGGATGTGGTCAAGAAGTATGGCGACAAGACGATCCTTAATGGCATCACCTTGCAGATGGTCCGTGGGGACAAGATTGCGCTGACGGGTCCAAATGGCGTTGGCAAGTCCACCTTCCTTCGCTTGGTCGCAGGTGTTGAAGGCGCGACGAGTGGCAAGATTCAGCTGAACCCAAAGACCGAGATTTGCTACTTTGCGCAGCACCAGGCAGAAGCTCTTCGCAAGGAAGTCACAGTCTTTGAGGAGACGATGGCCGGTATTGATCCTAAGCTTGAGGAGCTTGCGCGTGGCCTTCTGGCCCGGCTGCAATTCCGCGGCGAGGATGCCCCATTTAAGAAAGTCGGGGTTCTTTCAGGTGGTGAGCGTGCGCGTGTCGCGCTGGCGAAGTTCCTGCTCCGCCCAGCAAACTTCTATATCCTTGATGAGCCTACCAACCACTTAGACCCACTTGCCCGTGAGGTTTTGATTGAGGCTTTGATCAAGTTCCAAGGCACGATTCTGATGTCAACTCACGACAACTTCCTGATTGACCGTGTAGCAACGGGCATCTTTGATGTCGCAGATGGCAAGTTCCATATGATATTGGATCCACAGATTGCACGTATCAAGGATATTGATATCTAAGCAAGGCTTATTACTACGGAGAGAGGCCTCTGTGTATGATGTTCACAGGGGTCTTTTATTTTTCATTCATGAGATGGACCGGTGATTTGATGCTTTAGGACAACCGACTTGTGGGTGGATTTTAGGGCTCCCCCCAGAAAGAGAAAAACCCCATTTGGCGCAGCGCACCAAACAGGGCTCTTTGGGTGGAAATAACCGCCTAACGACGCGATTTGCGTGCGAACGTTAGCCAGCACTAATACAACCGTAGTGACTACGCTTCCCCAAAAAGAGAAAAACCCCATTTGGCGCAGCGCACCAAACAGGGCTCTTTGGGTGGAAATAACCGCCTAACGACGCGATTTGCGTGCAGACTTATACTTGCTATCCTTCTCACGACGGCCTGTCGTTGCCTCACCCGTCTGGAACTGCCGGAAAATCCCGGAAAGGTCCATCGGCTTACCGCAGGTCGAGCAAAAGAAATTGTTACGGACGATTGCCGCTCCGGGCAAAACGGAAGTTGCCCCACAGTTTGCACACTGCACGGCGATTTCGCGGCGTCCTCCACCAGGGCCTTGTGGTCGCATGGTTGTTCTCCTTTCGATCCGGGACGCAGTGGCATCCACGAATCATAAAAAATGGCCGATCCGGGTCAGATCTGCCTTACATCCCTTCAGCGGGGCA
>JBJTQN010000270.1:0-2936 GCA_046075665.1 Armatimonadota bacterium
TCCACCGTCGCAAGCGCCGAAAGTATCTCATCCATCTGGCCGAGGATGCGTTCCGCATCCTCAACGCGGTCGGCACGCAGCAGGTCAAGCGCATGGCGTCGTCCCTCGGATGCCGCTTCCGCAAGGCCATTCAGCCAAGCCGCGGGAGCGATTCCAAGGTGGTTCCAATCGGGCAGGTCATTCCCGAGGAGGAGAGCAAGCAGACAGCTGGCCTCGGCGAGCTCTTTGTGCGCATCCTGAACGTATCCGGCGTAAAGAAGTTCAGGGTGAGGCTGCATCAGCTCTGTCATCCGGGCCACATCCAAGGATGCCGCAGCGAGCGCAGTATCGGCAGCATCCAGCTCACCACGGTGCATGGCTCTGATCGCATTCGCACAGGTCCGAGTTAGGCCACGGCCATGTGCCAGCGCACTCTCACGAATCTGGTACGTTGTTTCAAGGCGAAGGCGGGCATCATTGATCAGTTGATGCAGATTTTCCATAGGCTTATCCTACCGCGAGTGCCATTGGTACAATCTCGGTGTGCCGCTCTTCCGCTACGAAGCCATCGATACAAAGGGACATCCGGTTCGCGGTGTCGTCAATGCAACAACGCTGTCCGATGCCCATGCGCAGGTAGATGCCAAAGGGATTTGTGGGGCACAGGTTTACGCGGCGCCAGTCCACGGAGAGGAGTCCGGCCGGCAAGCTGGTGGATCGGACGGGGCTACATCCGCCCCAAACCCATTCTTACGTCCTGCACCGGCATCAGAACTGGCATTGTTCTTCCGCCAGCTCGGTGCCTATATCCATTCAGGCCTTTCCGCTGCTGAAGCGTTCGCGGAAATCGGAAGCCGGACGCGCCACCAAGGCCTTAGACGAGCATCCCTGCAGATTGCGCAGCGGGTTCGCGGAGGCGAGGCAATTGCCAGCGCCGCGCGCGCAGTTGCCATTCCCGTAACTGCCACACAGCTCGGACTCTTGGACATCGGTGAGAGCACGGGCACCCTGGAACTGGCATGTTCCGAAGCCGCGCTCAGCGCTGAGACAGATATGGCACTCGCTAAAGGGATGGCTTGGACGAAGTGGCTGTTCTGGCAAAACATTTGGGCTTTCGCCTTCATCGCCCCCATTCTCCGCGGCATTGATGCAAACAATATCGGACGCACGATGAAGCTCTGGGGGATGGACATTCTCCGCTTTGGACTGCCTGCCTGTCTCGCAATTCACACTGTCCACATCTTGTTCAGAGTGTTTCGATCTACCATTGCTGGTGCGATGTTCGCGGGAAATGTTGCACTTCTGTTACCCGTTTCGCGGAGAACCGCATACGCCCGCGCCGAGGCATCATTTGTCCGCTCGCTCGGCCAAGGCATCCAGGCAGGTTTGCCTCCGGGACGCTGCATCGGGCTTGCTGCATCTGCGGTAGAGAATGCAGTGTTACAGACGCAGGCATATCGCGCTGTCGAGCGGCTCTCTCGAGGCGCCACGCTCGCGGATGCGATAACCGAGCTGCACTTTTTATCCAATACCGCCACCGCGAGAATCGCAACCGGTGAACGGACCGGAACACTGGACAGCACCCTCAAACAGCTGGCTGACACGGCACAAATGGATGCAATGCATGCCGTGGAAGGTGACAGGAAGTTCCGTTCGTGGGGTTCGGTTATCATCACTGTTGTCGCCACAGTGGCTGTAACCATTGTGCTTGGGGTAGCCTTGAAAGATGCAATCCTGAAGTTCGCGGATGGATTTGCCGAAGGACAATAACAGCCGATGCCGACTTACACGTACATTGCCGATACCAAAGAAGGGGAGCAGATGAGTGGGCTCATTGATGCCAACTCGCCTGCGCTCGCGGCTGCGTTGCTTCGGCAGCAGGGGATGGTTCCTACAAAAATTTTGACCGCTGCTCAGCAGTCATCGGATGTATCACTGGAAGCCGTCCGACCCGCTCAAGTGGTGCGACCCGAGTTGAACCGTGGACAGCAGCGGGTCACCCCGGATGTACGTGAGCACACAACCGGACCACGCCCATTTACGGTCACCGCTACGCCAATTCTGGATGAAGTGCCCTTGCCGGAGCTCGCCGCGATGTACCGCCAGCTGACATCGCTTATGCATGCCGGTGTCCCGATGCTCCAGTCGATCGAAGCGCTACGTGGCCAGACACGAAACGGTAAGCTCAAGAGTATCCTAGGCGATGCAGCCATGATGATTTCAAGTGGCAAGCCTCTATCGGCAGCCATGGAAAAATATCCAAATACCTTTACTCTGATGCAGCGTGAGCTCATCCGCGCCGGGGAAATGGGCGGCCTCCTCGAGGTAATGTGCTCCCGCCTCGCACACTATCTGGAGCGGGAAATCGAAATACGGCGCAAGCTAAAACGCGAAACCCTCAAGCCGAAAATCACGCTTGCCGTCGCGGGACTTGTAATTCTTATCGTTGGCTGGGCCGGCGCCGGGATGGGCCAGGCCGGCGCATCCTTGGTGCAGTCAAAGCTGATCTTTGCGGGAATCACAGCAGCAATCATCTTCGCGCTTTGGTACTTCAGCCGTTTCATCAACCAGTTCCCACGTGTCGGAGCGTTTCTTGACCGCATCCTGATGCTTATTCCTGGTCCGGGCCGGGTGGCGCAATCGTATGCAACCGCACGCTTTACACGGGCACTGGGAGCGCTGTATTCCGGTGGTGTCTTGTTGCCGACTGCTGTTGATATCGCAGCCCGGGCGTGTGGGAACCGGGCTATCGGGCTACGGATGGTGGAGTCTGTCCCAGTCCTGATGCAAGGTGGCGGGTTGAGTGCGATGCTTGAGAGCACGGGTTTACTTTCGCCAATCGCCGTCCAAATGGCCAGAACGGGCGAACAAACCGGCTCCCTCGACATCATGATGGACAAGGTTGCGGACTATCTTGAATCCGATGCCGATATGAAGGCCAGTCAGTATGCAGTGTA
>JBJTQN010000271.1:0-20831 GCA_046075665.1 Armatimonadota bacterium
CAAAAATAGAAACGACTGGGTTGGGAATTTCCGGTTTGACAGAGGAGACACGCCACGTAGCGCCGGTATGGACATTCACGAAAGCAAGCGATGGCTCCAGCTGCACCTGATTCGACCCCTTGTCACGGGTGTAGCTGACGCCTCCTATATAGTGATACTCATCCTGAACTGCAAGGATCTCACTGGTAGTAGTGAATGTGCCTGAGGCTGGTTCAATCGTGGATGTCCACAAAATGCGTCCATCACTGTTGAACGATGCGACGAGGCCAGAAACGCTATCACCCTGCTTGCTCGTGACAGCATTTGCACAGACTACGTACTCATCCTGGGTGTGACGGTTGAAAGCAAGAACTTTCGCTTGGATACCGCTGAGCGTGATGTCATTGATGATAAGACCGTTGCGATCGAAGTGCGTGGCGAAGATCTGCTCTTTACCCGATTCGGCGGTTGAGCTACAAAACCATACACCGCCCCGCTCATCGGCGACGATACGTCGCTTAACTTCGGATCCGTGGATGACTCGTTTCCGAGTGAATGCCTGAAAACGAAGCTTGCCATCGGGGTCGTAGGAAACGACAGAGCCGTACCAGCCATCCTGTCTGTCTGATTGCTTGACCAGATAGGTTTCCCCGCCCGCGTAGACGTTGTTAACACCATCAAAGCGCACGCTCTCCAAGCGGTCGCAGTCATGGCTGGCACTGGTAAACCTCCGGGTCCATTTGGCTTTCATGTCCGGCCCAAGCAGGGTTACCAATCCATCAACATCTTCAGTCTTCGTTTTTACAATGCCAGTAACGGCAGTCAGCGCATTGGCGCTTCTGGCAACATCCAAGAACTCAGACTCATCCAGCTCATCAGGGGCTGGAGAGTGCTGGTACGCGATGATTTGGCTAATCGACGGTGTCTTTACCAACGTCATCGATGTCGGTGTCACTAGAGTGACTTTTCTCGGAATGACATAGGTTACGATCAGTACCGTTGTCACGATGGCAATCCCCAGTCGAACTTTCCAGTTGGCCCGCAAAAGCCACGCTAGAGGAGTTGGTATAGGGATTTTTGGATCAACACTTACCGTTTTTACACCGGTAGGCTGTGCAATCTATACTGGATTTTCTAACAACCGAGCACTGAGGGCTTTTGCAATTTCATTGTCAGGATGCTCATCCAGAACAGCATCCAGAAGCTTTCTTGCATCCGACGTACGTTCGGAATCGATGTAGAGTTTTGCCAGCTCAATGCGCGCTGTCGTAAGCCGTGTGTGTTTACGCTTACGTTCGGTTTCGAACAGATTCTGGGCATCGGGTGCTATTTGGCCCCGTGCAAGAATGCGAACTTGTTCACTGAGGTTGGTTAGTTTTTCATCGAGTGGAAGTGTGGATGCAAATGCCTAATAAAGTTTGCTGCTTTCCAGACAGTCAATAGCGACTCCTTCCACATTCAGCGCAAGAGTTCCCTTGTCGACGACGAGCATTTCATCGCGTTCAAGACGCGTCATGAATTCGCGGAGAATACCGACTTCCTGGCGTAGACGCACCTTGCGGCTTTCATCGGAGCTATCCGGTCAAATGGTCTTTCATAGACTGTCACGTTGAATCGGTTCCGGATGGGCGAGTATCAACGCAGTCAATATATGGCGGGCTTTGGTTGATGCAAGATCCACACGATTGCTATTGCAATCAAGTGCTTGAAAGGGACCATAAATATGGATGGATGGTTTTTGCATCGACGGGTGGAAACGAGCCTGTCTACTTGAAAATCATTCTACATTACGTAACAACAGACACGATAGAAAAGTACTTGTTTCCATCACTTATACATATCGTTTTTCATGATCCTGCTACTCTTTGAACAGTGAGGTTCTTATTACGGGTTATTGCAATGAATATTCACTGGGTATGTGATGACAATGTGGAGCATGTGCCTCGGAGTACACATACCTGTGTTTGTGAGTGTAGTCGTTTGGCGCATGCGGCTCTGATCGAGCCAGAGCGACACGCAACGAAGCCTAATGAGACATCCAGAGCTAATACGGTTACAGCATAAGGCTACGACAGGATAGACGACTTCTTGCCGTCATCGTGTAGGCGAATAGACGCCGATATGCCGCCACTACCTGCTCGTACCAATGAGCCGGTCCAATCAGCAACATAGGCATGGCGGTCAATAAAACTGATGGCAATCATCGTTTGTGCGCGGGCACACTGTGCATCGATATCAGTTTGCTGCCGTATCAAGTATGCACGGACAAGCCTATCCAAGCATCAACAAGAGAAATACATTCTGGCCGAATGAAAACTGGACCTGTTCCGATGATTGCGACAGAGAAACTTGTGGGGACATCCTGAGCTCCTTAATCTCATAGCGATTCGACATCAGGATTAGACCCGGAGCCCGAATCCCAGTTAGATCAAGTGGGCATATATCTCGGATTTCCGACGTGTATGCGAACGATGCAACAATCCGGTCTGCTGATGTGGAGGGCATGTTAGCCGCTGGTCTAAAGTAAGCACCGCGATGTGCTGTGTCCGATACATCATGCAGATGTTCCTGCCAAGGCATCGTGACGCCAGCATGCGGGACGAAGTATAGCGGTCGGGAGTTGGCAATCATTACGAATGAAAGTCTAGGGTGGACCTCCGTAAACTGGCAGGAAACGTAAGTGTAAATTAACTGTAAATTATGCGTTCGTTCTCTTGTAAATCGTGTTTTACAGAGGCTTTACACAGCGATGTGCTGTAAAAGTTACGCGGTGACAACTCATCACTTTGATGAAATATTACGTATCGTGACGCTCCATCACACGCTCTGGAAATGCAGGATTCTCAAATCCAAACTTTCGGTAAAGGTCTTGAGCATCCTGTGTGAAAAGAACCCAGCGTCGTAGCTTTGGCATGTGTGGGAGGTCAAGCGTTTGGTCGACCATCCACGTACCTACTTTGTTTCCACGCTCTGCTGAATCGAGGTAGACATCGCACAAGTAGGCAAACGTCGCATAGTCGGTGATGATACGGGTGAGGCCAACCTGTCGAATGCCTTTGTAAAGCCCGCACACCAGAGAGTGCTGAAAGCTCTCGCGGATCATGTCGGCGGTTCGATACTTGCCCCAATACGTTCCCAGCAGCGCCTCAATCGCCCAGTCCGTATCTATCCGCGTTGGATCCGTGCTAAATGTGTACTCGCCAAATGTTGCTTCGTGCAGCGGTAATACAGTCTGCATTTCTTTTCTCTTCATCCTCCAGCCTGCATCGAGTGCTCACTAACAGTCACACATAGTCATAGAATCCGTCACTCCACTGAACATAACCGCTCAATAAACGGACGAATTTCCTTACGCCATGCCTGACATCGGTTGGTCATTTTCAGAGCATCCGAACGAAAGCCAAAATGCGAGTAGCATACCGTTTTCAAGTTTCCTTACCTGCCACGAAGCGAAGTTGCGCCCGAACAAGTGTAGACTATCATCCGGCATCAACAAAGGTGATTTGCGCGTAGTCGCATGCACTTGCGGGGACTGGAAACGTCCCAAGGGTTTACCGGAGTGTAGTGATGTCAGCAGCCGACAACGTTCAAAAAGGATCGAAAAGTGGCATTAGAAAAATTCCAGCTACGTACATGGTTGGCCAAGTGGCAGTCGCTTATCGGTGAGGAACCCATTGTCGAAGCTGGTGATGGAGTGCGGGAGCTTTGGCCAGTTCAGTCCATCAATGGCGACCGATACTTTCTCAAGCGCCTTGGGCCTTGGCGGAATCTGCCAGTCGTAAGTGAATATCGGATGCTCGTGCATCTACTCGATGAAGGTGTGCGCGTACCGACTTTTCTCATCACGGACGATGGCAGTATCACCGCTGGCCCAAAAGAGGATTCGTTTGTGCTGATGAAAGCTCTGGAGCACGAGAGTGTACCGGCACATCAAGTGCCGCGCTTCGAGTCCGCTGTTGGGAGTGCCGCAGCACGTTTGCACCTTGCAATTTCAACGTACACCTCGCCATTGGATTCGTACACCGAGAACATTCAAGGTGGCATTACCAATGAGCTGTACTTGTCGGATGAACGT
This sequence comes from Armatimonadota bacterium, assembly GCA_046075665.1. Taxonomy (GTDB): domain Bacteria; phylum Armatimonadota; class Armatimonadia; order Armatimonadales; family Armatimonadaceae; genus CAIRTT01. The sequence continues at coordinate 4,055 of JBJTQN010000271.1, forward strand.
ATCGACCGGTTTGGAACAGTAAGAGATGACATTCTCCATAAGCTTAGCAATCTACCCCTTCAAGTGATTCATGGAGACCTCACTCCGGACAATGTCCTACAGCTTGCCCACGGTAAGGGGATCGGATTTATTGATTTTGATCACCTTCCATTTGCACCCCGTATCTGGGACATTGCGAAGTACTTGTCTCGTCGGATGCGGTTTCGTTGGTGTCAGGATGCACCCGACACGGTCAGATTGGACTGTGTAGAGATGTTTGTCGAAGGTTATAACAACGTTACCCCGCTCGACCGAACCGAGATTGAAGCTCTGCCAGGTGCGATGCTTGCATACAACATTTTGGAGGCGAGTTACGACCAGAGTATTCTGGATGGGATTCTCACGCGTCGGTTGCTTCCTGATCACGCTGATGGCCTCAAAGATACACTGCAAACGATTGACTGGCAGCTTTGTCATCTCAATGCGGTATCAGAAGCAGTGCGTAAGGGCGTTGGTTGACGAATTATCGAGACGAATTGGACGATGTTTCCAGAACGCACCCAGCGTGGAGCCCCAAGAGCTTAATCACAGATAGATAATTGAGAACAGATGATTCTGACTTCCCGCCAAAGTGCAGTCAGTCTACCGAGACTATCCTGTAAGGACTGTTGATCGCGTCCTGCGCATCCAAAAACATCTGCCAGGCGATCCATAAAGTCAGCTGGTTGCTTTGCGAATGATGGGAAATCCAGGCGGACTGCTTTGTCACTTAGGAAGTATCTTTCATTCTTGGCATACAGGACCTGAATCAGGCTTGCTCCAACCCGCGAAAAGCAGCCGGCAGCACCATAGATACCCCCGCGCGTAACGAAGCCTGCGGCCCACTGAAGGGTAAACTCCGCAAGCCAGAGGTGGTCGTTAATCACGGCAGTGCGGAGCGGTGCTGGATACGTATCAACCAGCGTTTTCAGCTCAGCGATAATGTGGTCCGGATCGTAGAGTGGAATACAGCAGCCCGTTTCTTCCAGGTATGAGATTGAGTAAAAACCAAATGCCGGCTGCTGGAGGTAATCCTGTTCGACTTTACCGGCATGGGCATTAGCAATCGTCTCACGGACTTTGTCAATTTCCCGGTACAGAATGTCGACCTTACCGATGGGTGTTGCTAGCCAGCCTCCGCCATTCACCCAGCGGCCCCACTCATAAAACCCAGTTACCTGTTGGTCGGGGTTGCCGGAAAGCACGGCAGCGACCTGCCTAATGGCATCGATTTCCGGTGGGGATGCCGCATGGTAATAGATGGCAATATCAATATCGGAGTCAGGACCGGCCGTGCCGCGCGCATGCGAACCGCCTAGGACAACCGCAGCCACGCCTCGGATACCTGAAAGCAAAGCGGTCGCATTCTCCAGAAATGCGTGTTGGTCGGCTGTTAGCACTTTTGCTCAAGGTTCAATCTGGTCACGCGTTCGATAATCGCTGCGCTATCGGCATCACCGGCATCGGAGAACAGGGAAATATCCCAAACATCCGCTGTCACGCGTTGGTGAGGCAGTCGTTCAGTCCTCTCTAAGCCATGACGCAACCCGGCTTCAAGGCTGACCAGGCTTGGGGGAGCCCAGTCTCCCGCTGCGCGAAGGACATCCATGGCACCATTCCCACCGCGCACCGGAATCAATGCCGTAAATGTGGCTCCATTGTCGACTGCTACATCGATGGTTCGTTTCGCCCACTCCAGACCTTCTTCTTCGGTGAGAAACGGAGGGCGAAGCAACACAAATGCCCGCAAGGCCATCCCCCGCATGCGCAGCCACTCCGCTGCCGCCACAAAATCGGCCGTCGTCACGCGCTTGTTAAGCCGGTTCAACAGCTCTTCATGGACCGTCTCAAGCCCAATCGCCACTTCCAGAACGATATCCGGGTTTACCTCTCTCAGGAGCGCCAAAAATTGCTCTGCGCGTTCCCCAAGAAATGCACAATGGCTCTCAACAATTACGCGCTCAAAACCCGCCACCAATCGGGCCACACGTTCATACGCGCTCACCGGAACCGCCGCCGGGTCAAACCACGACCCACTGTTGTAAAGCTTAACGGCCCGGGCAGGGCCCGTCTGCGCCAGACCGGCTTCCACCTGCGCCACGATGTCATCTGCATCCACCGCAGCAACCGTTGTGTTCTTCCAGAGATCACACATCAGGCAGCGGAATGGACACTCTTTGTTCACCAGAAACAGTGTGGCTACATCCCAAAGCTGGCCATCTGGACCAACCTCCTGCTCCAGCATCGCGTGATACGGTTTTCGGACATCGTGGACATTCCGCCGGGGACGCCGCTCCGTGATCCAGACACTTTGCTCCTGAGGCTTGGCTGGATACCCGGCACTCGACAATGGAAGTGGCTGCACTAACGACCCTGTGCAGGTGCGGTAAACCACGGAATGATGACGCTTTCGGCAACCTGATGCCCCTGATAACTCGGATGATTCCCTTGGCTGTGCAGACCCGCCTCGCCGCCTTTGGCAATCGCATCCGACCAGGCCGAAAACACATCCGCGAGGCCAATGCCATACTCGGCAGCCAGACGCTTGATCTGCTCTGAGTGCTGTACAAGCGCATCCTTTGGGTCGTTACGACGTGCTGCCGTGTCACCGGTTGGCGTGCACAGAATCACTTTAATGTCTTTTTGACGGGATGTTAAAATCATTGATGTCCATGCAGCACGGGCCGCATCAAGACCGACACCCCGGTCATTGAGCGCATAGTCGATAACAACGACATCCGGACGGAGCGACAGGACATCCCGCTCAAAACGCTTCGCGCCACTAACCGAGTTTTCTCCACCGATCGCCGTAATGGTTGCATTGACTACGGCATGCGGATACGCAGTCTTGATACCAACATGTACGAGGTGAGGATACGCATGAAAGGTGTCGACCACAGGTGTCCGGAAATACCCTGCGGGCACGCTGTGACCGTGGAAGACCACGTGGACCATGCGATTTTTTGGCCACTCCCGGCGGAGCTCATCCGAGAGTGGTGCAAGGTACGTTTTGATGTCTGCGATGGACATGATTTACTGAAGCAGCGGCTCCGGCAGACCTGGGACATGGTTACCGGACACGTGCTCGGCTTCTTCCCACGCGGTTCGCAGGCGATCTTCCCACTGGCGGAGGAAGGTTCGACGGCACCACGCCTTGCCAACCCGCCAGCCCTTGTAGACCGCATTGTTTTCTGTATCACCACCGAGAGCGGCACTTGTGGCGGCTGCCTGCGCGATGCCATCCTGGAAGCGGCGCTTTGGCTGCACCGGCATATCGGCACCGGTCACCTGACGGACGCCGCTTGCTACCAGCTGACCCTTGAGGGAATATAGACGCTCGAGGGAGCCATCGAGGATGGTGTTGAACGGAATCGTAACCGCCGCGGACATCGCCCGGCGGTCCGTAAAAGGCGAGAAACAGCTAAATCCAAACCGCTCTGCCGGTGCCCACGATCGTACATAGGCGCGTGAAAGACCACCGGAGTAGGTCATGCTGTGCTTGATGGCATCGATTCCCCAGCCCTCCTGATACAGCAGTGGATTACGCAAGATGCTCGACAATGTCAGATCCGAGTCCTCGAGCGGGTAGCTCTTGAGGTTCTCATCACCGCCATCGCCATCCAGCATCCACTTCAGCTCAGGATACTTTGCCCGGATTCCACGCATCAGACAGATGCCCGCCGCCGCGCATTCGACATCGAGTGGGTGGTAGTCCTCAATCGTTCGGATGGCCTCGACAAGGTCATATTCCTTTGGATCTGCGGTGATGCGCTCCCAAGTGGATGCGATTCCTAGCTCGTTAACCATCCGTTCTGCCTGTGCAGCATCCGCTCCGCCGCCGAGGTCGAGTGTGAATGGACGAATCTGGTCGGCACTGCGTCCGAGGTCGGTCATTGCTTTGCGGGCGAGGAGGAGGACTGCGGTTGAGTCAATCCCGCCGCTGAACGCGAGGCCCACGGGGTCGCTTGCTGGAATGCCGGCGAGCCAGCCCTTGAGCGCGGTGTTGGCGCCTTCGATGTAGGCTTTCCCTAGAAGGTTTACATCGGCTGGACCATTGCCGGCATCCGGGATCCAAAATCTGTGACAGCGCGGCGCTGGATCTGGACAGCCAATCTGATCAAGCTCAATCAGGTAGTGCGCGGGAACCATCCGGGTGTACATTGGGTCAAACTGCCACCCAATATTCTGGCTGACGCACCAGTCGTAAATCGTGTCCATCCGCTCAGCGACAACGAGGAAGGGGCCGTGGAACATTTTCGCCACAAAGTAGCGCAGCGGCTGACCAACGGTACGGGCCATGCGGACGGTTTGTCCATCGCGGCTTGTGCCCGCAAAGTGCCCCGGAATCGCGCCGAGTGCGTTTGTATCTCCAGCGTGGATGGCATCCCGGACGGTGTCATGGCTGACAGAGAAGTCACCGCTGGTCTTAATCCCGGTGAGGTCAACAAGGCGTTCAATTCCGTGCAACATTGGCGAAAGCTCCTATGCACCTATTAAACCCGATACTGAACGCAATCCTCCACGCGGGGTATACGTGAGGTGTGGTGGTTAGTGTACCTATGGATGTCCGTTCAGGATGCGTTGCTGCGCCATGTCAAAGACCTGAGTCCCGATTCCTTTTTCACTGGCCTGCTGCCACAATGTCAACGCCTGATCTGTATTACCCTGATTGAACGCGGTGTCGCCCTGCTGTAACAATGCCATCGCGTCCTGGGCGTTTTTCTCGTTTTGCTGCTCGAATTGTTGTCCTGTTGATGTCGGGACATCGGAGCGCTGAGGTGCTGGGAAATGCTGTGTTCGATCGTTTTCGGGAGCAGGCGCCGGGGTTGGACCTCCTTGGCTCGCAACAATCTCAGCCACTTGAGAACGAAGCTTTAGCAAGTTTGCATCCGCCGGTCGAAGCACTATCCCTTCGTCGTACCACTTCATTGCGGCGGCGAAGTCTTGCTTTTCCTTGGCGATTTCTGCTAGGCCGATGTAGCAGAACACCACGCCATCTTCGGCTTTGCGCTTTGTCTCCGCGCGCGTTCCCGGCGCGAGACGCACCTGTTGAAACAGGGGAAGCGCACCTGCGTAGTCTTTTACGTTATAGCGGGTGCTTGCCTGGTTATATGTGTCATCCGATGAATCAGCCGCAATCCCAGCGCCTGCGCGGCTGGTTGCGGAGCGGAGCGCAATCGCTCCAATTCCAAGGCCAATTAGCACCACGACCATCCCAATCACGGCGACAAACACGCGGTTTCCGGACATCCAGCTAGCACTTGGCTGCATCTGCATCGGGGCTTGCACAGGCATAGGCTGGTTATTTGGTGGAGTAAAGGATGTTTGCGGTGCCATCCGCGTACGGTCCACTGCCAGCTGTGATGTCTGATTCGCCATCGATGGCGATGCCATCACGGTCCGGTCTGCTGCTTGCCAACCCGTTTGCGGTTGTCTTGTAAAGCTCGTGCTGCTTCCTGCGACACCACCTGTAAGCGCTGCTTTCATTTGCGCCGCACTCACATACCGTTGCCCGGGGTCTTTCTGGACGGCCATTTGGATAACCGCATTGATGTTTGCGGGCTGGTCATGCAGCGGCGGGACCGGCTCCGACATAATCCGATAGACAACTGTTTCAAGCGCCTCGCCCCAGAAAGCCTTACGCCCACTGAGCATCTCAAACAGCACCAAACCCAGAGAAAAGATGTCTGTGCGGGCATCCACCATCGCGCCACGTACTTGCTCCGGCGCCATATACGATGGCGTTCCAAAGACCTGTCCCGCAACCGTTATGGTCTGCTCGCCCAGCATCCGGGCGATGCCGAAGTCGGTTATCTTCACCGAGCCATCCGGGAGGATGTGGATGTTATCCGGCTTGATGTCCCGGTGGACAATCTGCCTTGCGTGAGCGTACTCAACGGCATCGCACAAAGCGCTCAGAATTCGAATGGCTTCCTCGGTCGGCAATGCTCCCGTGCGCGCAATACGGCTCTTGAGCGTTTCCCCTTCGAGGTACTCCATGGCGATAAAGTAGCGACCATTGTCCTCACCAAAGTCGAAAATGGTGACAATCCCGGGGTGGCTGAGATTGCCGGCGGCACGCGCCTCTCTGAAAAATCGGTCGATACGCAATCGTCGCTCCGGTTCCTGAACCCGGATATCAAGTGCAAGCTCTTTCAGCGCTAGCTTTCGCCCAAGTTGCGGGTCGAACGCTTCATACACGATGTCATTGGAGCGCGCGATTTCCCGCGTAATCTGGTACCGCCCGATGGTCACTCGGTGACCTCGGCTGCGCTACCATCTCCAAAATCGTCGATGCTGTCGATCCGCACTAGAACACAGGTGCTGTTGTCTGCGCCGCCCATATGGTTTGCCGCATCCACTATGTCCATCGCCGCCTGGGAAAGGGACTTTCCGTTCACAATTGCCGCGATGTTATCTGTCTGCATGTAGCGGGTAACGCCATCGGAGACGATAACAAAGACATCTCCTGGCTGAACCGTGATTTTTCGAATGTCCGGTCCCGGAAGACCTTCCATCCCAAGGCAGCGTGAAATCACATTGCGGTAACGACTTTGCTCTGCTTCATCCCGGGTCATCGTTCCGGCGCGTACTTGGTCTTCCACCCAGCTATGGTCCTGCGTCAGCTGCTCCGGGTCTGCACCCTGGCGCAACAAGTAGGCACGCGAATCACCAACATGGGCGATGGTTGCGACATCATCAATCAATACGAATGCCACCAGCGTGCTGCCCATGCCGTGGAATTCGGGATGGCGTTTCGTCGCATCCACCAGTTTGTCATTTGCCTGCATGATCGCAGCGGACAGGGCTGTTGTTGCATCGATGTCGGTTGCCAGGAAGTAATCGCGTATTAGAAAACGAAGCCCGTATTCACTGGCACGCTGCCCTGCGGCGTGCCCGCCCATCCCATCCGCAACCGCCCAAAGTCGTCCACGGTTTGCCAATAAATGCGGCATTTCCGGGTCAAACTGGTCGTACTTATCTTCATTATGCTCACGTTGCATCCCGATTTCCGTGCGGCCTGCCCATGACACACGACAGTGCTTTTCTGGCTCGGAGCGGCCGGTACTTGGCAAGTCCTGCAAAAACGGTGTTGGGTCAAACTCCAGTGTCTGCGTCGATGAAATGTCCTGATTCATCCGGGTAACTTCCTGCTCTTCCATCACCAGTTGCCATCCGCCATATACGTCGCGCAGTCGAGGAGGGCATCGATTCCCTCACAAAGCGGCCGTCTGATGATGACCTGTAGGACGGGAATGCCAAAGAGGACGCAGAGAAAGCGGATACCCGTGCGCTGAATTGCCTTCAATAAGCCAAGCGGCACACCGTTTTTCCTCAATACAATCGTTCCCGTACAGTGATTCCCTATCGTGCGTCCTGTAACCGCAAGGTTCCATGCTGGGGCCACTACTGCGGCGAAAAGTAGCATCACTGTCCCGGCCATCGCCGTCGCTACTTGGCTAATGTGTCCAATCAGCACCCAGACCAGAAGCGTTGCGGCAAGCAGCCCAAGCATCGCATCCACATAACCCGCTATCCACCCACGCTGGCCATGACTTTCCACCAGACGGTCCGCGGGAAGCAGTGGCAGCTCCTCACTCTTAGGTTCCGGACGCTCCGGAGCGCAGTCGATGCAATAGTCCATACCGCGGAATACCACGGTACATGGTTCGCAGAGGCGCTTTCCGCACAGCAGACAGCTGGTGATGGAAACCCGCTTGCGGTGCGTGTCGCAAACAAGCTCTACTGGTAAGCTCATGCGCCCTCGGACCCACGGAACAGAAATGTCGTCGCCCCAAACTTTACGCGGTCGCCACTGTTTACAATCATCTCCGAACCCGAAGGCAGCTTCTGGTCATTTATAAATGTGCCATTTGTGCTGTCCTTATCAACTACAAAAGTCTGACCAGCGCGCCAAACGAGCTCAGCGTGCTGCCCGCTGACAAACTGGTCATCGGTGATACACAAGAGATTGCCAGGGCGCCGTCCAACCGTAAAAACCGTGTCGGTGATTGGAATCACACGGCCATCCTTTGCAACGAGCGTCGCCCTTCGGTCTCCCGCGGCGCCAACCGCCAGCGGCTTGACCTCTGGCGTTGCCGGTAAATCACCCGCAGTTGCCGTTGTGGGAATAGTGAACGTGCCTTTCACTGCACCAATCTGGATTGCTGACCCGTTCCGTGCATAGACCTGAATGCCTTTTCGCAGGAGCTGGCCATCCAAAAGGGTACCATTCGTCGAACCCGCCTCCGTGACGCTGACATTTCCGGCATTATCAACCGTTAGGGTTGCGTGTTGCCGAGAAACGGATGGATGCGCAATTGTGATTCCTGCTCCATCCCTTCCAACCACCTGTGTGCCACTCAGCTTGAACTGGGCACCAGACTCAAGGATTAGCACCGGACCAGCATGAGCTCCCGGTTGTGGACCAGGCTTTGTGCCCGATTGCAGCCCGCAGCGCGTGCAAAAGCCCTCACCGATGACCGCCGGCGTCCCGCAGAGTGCGCATGGAGCCAGCTGAAAGGCCATCGTACGGTTCGCTTGCTCCGCAGCCTGACCCGTCATAATTGCTCCTGCACCCGCTGGCACGACTGGCGATGCTGATGTTCCCATTTGCGTCTGCGTAAACTGTGCAGTGCGCTCTGCAGCACCCTCGGCGGCAAGACGGAGGTCGACAAGCCGCCTTGACTCAGGATCTTTTAAGACATCAAAAGCTGCTTTAAGGGCTTCAAAGCGCTCCGTATCGGATGCCGCAGTGGCGATCAGATCTCGAAACCGTAAGCGGATTTCTGATTCGGTGGCCGTTTGCGAAACTCCCAACAGCACGTAAGGGTTCTGTGTCATCGTGGACCTCCGGTCTTACCGAGATCAAGCGCATACAGCGTCCCGACAAGCGTTTTCTCGAGGTGATCCTGATTGCCGCTTTGGAATGCGCGTGTCGCATCCGCGACCTGCGCCGCCTCCTGAACACGCCCCGTCTGAGCCAGCATCGCCTGCGTTCGATTCAGCATTTGGGTTACATCCACCGCACTAAAGGACATCGTTCGCATCCCGTTCAGCGTTCGCTCGAGATCCACCGCCGTTGACTGGAGACCAAGTGCCGCTCCAACGGCTGGGTTGAGAGGAGAAGATGATGCATTGGGGGCATCCGCAAACGTTATGATGGCATCTGCACTCGCACGAATGGGCTGTCTGTTGGCAGGAGATGTCGCATCGACACTTGCCTTCAGAATGCGATAGCTGCCTGTGCCTCTTGGACCGCTTTTGACGGACATTAACCGTTCAATTGTTGTGCCGGCCTCTATATCGGGGAGCATGACATCGATGTCACCGACCAGTTGGTTGTTATCCGGGATCTCAAAGCGCAAGGTTGCCTTTGTGGCGACGACGGAGAGTGCACCGGTTAGCTCGCGCTGGAATGCGGCGGTCACCTGGCCAGCATGGGCGATATAGGTGTAGTTACCCCCGCCTGTCCTCGAAATGGATGCCAGTAAGTCTTCCTGATAGTCCGGGCCAAAGCCCATGGTGCTAACGACGACGCCTTGTGCCCGAAGCTGTTCCACTTGACGGAGGATGCTTGCGGGGTCTTTCAATCCGGCTGTTGGTTCTCCATCGGTGAGGAGAATGAGGCGGCTTGCGTAACCGGTCAGCGGCACGGATGTGACTTGCACTCCGCCTGCATACAGGCCATCAAAGAGGTTGGTGGTGTTACCGGCGGTGATTCGGTCGATGTATGCGGAGATGAGTTCCGGGGATGTGACATGCTTCGCGGGGAGAACGATATCGACATTTTCCTCGAAGGTGACAATCGACAAAATATCCGATGGACCGAGCTGTGAAACAACGTGCTTACATGCATCCCGTACGGCTGCCAGCGGCTGACCATCCATCGAGCCACTACGATCGATAACCAAACACAGGTTTAGCGGGACACGCGCACCGCCGACCGGCTGACCGCCTCCGATAATGCGTAACAGGACATCCGTTGTGCTGGCTTCTCCAGCGTGTGCCGTGGTCCGACCGCAGATGGCCTCTACACGAATTGCCGGAGCATTTGGGATTCCGGGTGATGCTGGCGGATGGTTAGGGAGCTGGTCTAGTCTGATGGTTGGGTCCATGGGATGGTGGTCCTTTTGTCGCGCGGGCTATTCGGCCCGGAGGGTGGTTGCCCCTATATGGATGGTGTCGCCGGAGACGAGCTCCTGTTGGTGGATGCGTTGGCCGTTGATGAAAGTGCCATTTGTCGAGCCGCAGTCTTCAACGAGGATTTTGCCGGCAGGGCTGTAAATGCGGATATGTCGGCGGGAGAGCTTGTCATCGGCGGGGATGGGAAAGTCAGTAGATGCGGGGTCGCGCCCGATGGTGATGTCTCCATTTATGGAGATGACTTGGCCGGCGGCGGGCCCACCCGTGATCCGAAGCGCGATTGGGTTTGCCACGGACTGCACTGGAGCAGGGGTAAAGCCTTGCTGGGTGGCTTGATTGGTCGCAGTGGAGGTGGCCGCGGGGGCGGTGCGGGCAGTTTCTGCCGGGACTCGCTGCGTATAAGCGGTTACATTTCGGAGCTGAAAGGTCAGGTTTGCGCTCCCGACCGTAATCCGGTCGCCGGGGCGCAACAAATGGCTTGCTCCAATACGTTGACCATTGACCAGCGTCCCAAGCGGGCTCTGCCCGCGATCGCTCAGCATCCAGGTGCCATTCACCTTCTGCAGCAGCGCGTGACTCTTCTCAATTTGAGGGTCGCCGTAGAGCGGGATGCCATCGAGCTCCGACCGGCCGAGCGTCATTGTGTCCTGGTCCACGACAAAGTCACGGCCTTCATTTCGTCCAAGCTCAAGGCGCAGCCAGGCTTCCTGAAGAAACTGCTGGACAAGCCCGATAAACAAGCCGATGCTGGCGCCCGTCGTGGCAAAACCAACCATCCGGCTCACTGCACCAACCTTGAGTGTTGGCAGCAAATATGGGATGCACTCAAAGAGCAGGCCACCTAACAAACCACCAAGAAGCCCACCGATAGCGCCGTTTCGTCCGGTTTGGATACTTCGGGTTCGAAAGCCATCCCCAAGTCCGACAAATCCGCCAATCATCATCCAGGCAAGCCCGCGCGCAATCACATTGCCTAAAAACTGAGCCGGATTTCGAACGGTCGCTGCATACAGCGGTGCCATAACGGACATCCCAAATTGCACACCAATAAATGCACAGAATGCACCCACAGCAATGGCGAGCGGGAGAATGCGGTAAAACTGGCGGCGCCCGGAGAGCGTGTGTTGCGCGAGTGCAAGAAGAATTCCGAGCAGCGTTCCGAATGCGACCGTGGCATAAACGTGCTGACGAGCCTGTTGCGGTGTCAGGCCAACGGTGATTTCCGGGATCGGGATGATGCGAAACACATCCGTGATTAGCACCGTGATAAACGCCGCGACGAGGCCTGCCAGCGGCAGGAGCGTCAGCCGGGATGCTAGATTCACGCATCCACCTCGACGCGGAAGCGCTGTGCACCAACGACTAGCGTGTCGCCGGCGATGAGCTGGGCCGAGCCGGTGACGCGGGTCGAGTTGACAAATGTCCCATTCGATGAACCCTTGTCAGTCACCGAATAGCTGCCATCCGGGGAGCACAAAACCTCGGCATGCTTACGACTGATGGTCTGGTCATTTGTGAGTGGGATGTCGCAACCCATATCGCGGCCAATGGTCATCTCTCCGGAAAGTTGAAACCGCTTACCGGCCGCTTGGCCATCGGTTGCGACAAGAACGAGCGGTCCGCTAGCGGTCAGACCTGCGTTCGGGGATGGCGCGGCGGACCCAGGTACTGGGGATGGGAGTTCATCCAAACCGGGCAGGGGCGGAAGCGCTGTTGATGTGTTTCCAGGGCGCTGTGCCTGTGGCACAGGATCCGGGTCTCTCGGAAGTGTGACGCCGGCTTTCGTCAGCATCCCGACAACCGTGAAGCCCTTGGTCTGCGCGTAGCGAAAGCCTGCATAGCCAACTGCCACGGCTATCAAAATACCGATCCACCCGGATGACGCATCTTGCTGGGGAGCAGCGGGCTGTTGCACGACAACTGTCACGGGCGGCTGAGCAGGCTGGGTAACGGTAGGCGGTGGGGTCACCTGCGGGGTTGAAGCAGACGGTTGGACTTTGTCTTTCCCGACGGAACCTGCGGCCTGAGGTGCCGTCTTCGTAACCACGGACTTGGTATCCGTTTGTGCACCGGCTGGCGTTTTGACGGGTGGCGTAGCAGTGTCCGCTTGCTTCTCTTTTGCTATGGGTGCCGAATCGCTTGCCGGTTTGTCCTGCTGCGGAGTTCTAGCGAGTGAGCTGCCGGCACACAGGGCAAGCATACACACCGGCACGATGACCCTTTGGAATTCGCTTAGTCTACCCATGGCGATGTGTCCTCTCCCGCAGCGATTCGCATCCACGCTGCGCCGATGCAGTCGCAAATGTCGCTGGCTGTTGCATTCATCAGACCGTTTTTTGCCGCCGCAAGTTCCCCAGAGCGTGCGTGGATTGTTGCACCCGCAACGGCTGCATGGTGCGCATCCAAGCCTTGCGCTGCAAGAGCCGCGATGATTCCCGTTAGCGTATCTCCTGAACCAGCCGTTCCAAGCGCTGGGGTGCCTTTTCGGATGATGTCGGTGCGCAGTCCCTCTGATGCCACTAGTGTACGGGTGCCTTTCAGCAGTACGGTTGAGTGAGTTCGGGTTGCGAGGTCGCGGACGGCAGCAAGACGGTCTCGATCACGGCTTTCAACGCCGTACGCTCCAGCTGCCTCACCGGGATGCGGGGTCAGAATCGTTTCCCAACCCTTTGCCGCACGATTTGTCAGCAGGTCGGGGGATGCCGCATAAAGCGCATCGGCATCGATAACAACCGGGCCGGCGAACCGCTCAAGAACAAACGCTACAAGGGATGCCGTTTCGGAAGTGCGACCGAGGCCGGGACCAATGGCGATGCAATCGGTCCGCGGGATGCGTCTTTGAACTTCTGCCTGCGTAGCTGAGAATGAAACTGTGCCGTCTGATTCACTCGGACACGCCACGTAAATGGCTTCCGGGAGCGTTGCGGCGGCGAGCTGGCAGACGGTTTTTGTGGAGATGAGCGTCGCGTAGCCGGCGCCGGCGTGCATCGATGCGCGTAGCGTCAGCAACGCAGCCCCTGGCATAGCATCCGAGCCGGCAATCACGAGCACACGACCATGTGATCCCTTGTTGGCATCCCGGTGCTGAACACGTATCGGCAACATCCGGTGGACATCCGCAAGTGTCATCAAAATAGGAGCATCCGCAGTCAACAGTTGCGAAATCACCGGGAGCGCCAGCGGGGCGACAAGCAACTTTCCGCTGTTATCTGCGCCGGGAAAGAACACGTTGCCACGTTTTGGGGCGATAAATGAGATGGTTACATCCGCATGGATGGCACCCTCGTACACGATTGCAGTGTCCGAATTGACACCTGTGGCGATATCGAGTGACACCACTTTCGCCGAGCTCTCATTTGCATAAGCACACAGGGCGGCAATACTTCCCACAGGTGCCGAGGTCGTTCCGATGCCGAGGAGGGCATCGATGATGACATCCGGTGGTTCCAAATGCCCAAGCGGTTCATCCCCGAAAATGTGCGTGATGCCTCCGCAGGCCGTCCACGCCTTTGCCATCCTGAGCGTGTCACCGGAAAGCGTTTCAAGTGGCCGGCTGGAAATGACCCCAACATTCCGGCCTTCGGCGAGGAGAAAGCGTGCCGTGACATAGCCATCCCCTCCGTTTCCGCCGGGTCCACAAAGCACCACAACACGTCCTGTGGGATAAACACGCTGTACCAGAAGGGCGGCAGCTTCTCCTGCCGACTGCATCAATGACAGCAGTGGCAGGTCCATTTGCGTGCAAGCTGCCTGCTCGATGGCCTTGGCTTCGGCGGCGGTTATGACGGCGTACGGCATCTCTAAAGGGTAAATGGCTCTCCGGCGCTTGGGACGATGATGTGAACATCCCGTTCCTGATCCGCGCACTCCTGCCGAAACGCACCCGGTGTCCCGGTGAGCGCGCTGAACGTTGCATAGTGCATCGGGATAACCGTTGTCACAGCTGGCAGGAATCCAAGTGCGTAAGCGGCTTCGCGTGGGCCCATTGTGAAGCGGTCACCGATTGGCAGAAAAGCGACTTCCGGCTCGTAGAGATCATTAATGATTCTCATATCACCAAAGACATTTGTGTCACCGGCAAAGTAAACGGTTGGGATATCGGCACCGCGGAGAATAAACCCGGCGGCCTCGCCCATCGGGAGGGTGCCATTTGGTGTCTCATATGTGGATGAGTGCACGGCGGTGACCATTGTGATCGATAGTGCGCCGCCGGCAACCTTGATCGTTCCACCGCGGTTCATCGGCTCGAGGTTATCCCACGACACGCCCTGGTTGCCGTAGTAGTCGGTGATTTCAGCAATCGCGACGATGGTGCAGCCGGTGTGTTCCTGTAGCAATTTCGCATCCTGCATGTGGTCATTGTGGCCATGGGTGATGCAAAGGTAATCGATCGGCGGCGTATGCCAGGTCTGAGGACAGGCGGGATTGGAGGCCGTAAAGGCATCGAGGAGGATGTTTATTCCTCCTGGAGTTGTGATGTGGACGGTTCCGTGACCAAGCCAGGTGAAGGTGGTTTCCGGTTTCGTCGTTGCTGGGGCCGCGGGGGCAGAATTGACCGCTGCGGCGGTGATTTTCGTTTGTGTGTTTATCGATGGCGTCACGGCGGCAGGAGCATCCACAATGCTGGGGGCTGTTTGCACGGGATGCGCGGGCGGCTCTGTTGTCGGGCCATCCGCATCGATACGTTTACTCTGGCCAGGGCTGAGTGACACGCCAACATTTGCCAGCTCATCCGCGACGGCATTGAAACCGCGGCGAACATGGGTGACTTTGCCGGAGCGAAACCCGCGCAGTTTTTGTCGCGCGGCATTGTAGAGCGGGATCAGATCGGCGGCCTTTACAGAGTAGGATCCTGCGATTTGCTTGGCCATCAGCTCAGAGTCGGTGCGCACTTCAACGGTTTCCACGCCAAGCTCAGCGGCTATATCCAGCCCGCGGAGGAGAGCGGTGTATTCGGCGACATTGTTTGTGCAATCGGGGAGGCGTTCGGCAAGCTTCACAGCCGGGACGAGCTCGTTGTCGATGTAGACAGCGACTCCGATGCCGGCGCGTCCAGGGTTGCCTTTACTTGCGCCATCCGTGTGTACCAATGCGTGCTTTGCCATAGCTGTATTGTATGGTGCGTCAGCGGGATTAGAGCTGTATGTATATCAATCTTCGCCGATGATTCGTGTAGGATGCCGCTTATGGATTCCAACGTCATTTTGATCACTGGTGCGGGCAGCGGTGTCGGCCGGGCGACGGCTCTGAAGGTTTTGCAGCTGGGCTGGCGGGTTGTTCTTGCGGGCCGGCGTGTTAGTGCTCTCGAGGAAACCGTAGCGCTGTCCGGGTGTCCGGGCGAGCAGGCAATGGTGTTTCCCGTGGATGTCACTGTTCCCGAGCAGATGACGGCACTCTTTGATGCAGCTGTCGAGCGGTTTGGGCGTATCGATGTCGTGTTTAATAACGCCGGGGTTGTGCGTGGCGGGGCACCTGATGCGCTTCCCGTCGATGACTGGAACGCAGTGATTACGGCGAATGTCACGGGGACATTTCTTGGCATCCGGGAGGCCTTTCGCGTCTTTAAAGCGCAGTCTCCAATGGGCGGCCGAATCATCAACAACGGCTCGCTGGCGGCGCATACGCCACGACCAAATGCAATTGCGTATACGGCATCGAAGCATGCTGTTACGGGCATGACCAAGGCGGCATCGCTGGATGGTCGAGCGTTTGATATCGCGGTTGGGCAGATCGACATCGGAAATGCCGAGTCGGACATGACGGTGAATATGCACAAAGGGGTTCCGCAACCCGATGGCAGTATCCTGGTTGAGCCATTGCTTGCAGGGGAGACGGTGGCGGATGCGGTCATTTATATGGCGGGGCTGCCGCTTGAGGCGAATGTGTTGTTTATGTCGGTGATGGCGACGAAGATGCCATTTGTTGGGCGGGGGTAGCGCTGCGCCGACGGGGGAGCCCGGCGATAGAATAATGACACTATGTCCGTCACGTTTCACTTGTACAACACATTGCACCGGGCCAAGCAGCCGTTTGAGCCCATCGTCCCTGGAAAAGTAGGGCTGTACACCTGTGGACCGACGGTTTACAACTACGCTCACATCGGCAACCTGCGTACCTTCCTCTTTGAGGATTTGCTGACCCGCACGCTGCGGTTTCTTGGTAATGATGTCACATGGGTGATGAACGTAACGGATGTCGGGCATATGACATCGGATGGCGATGCCGGCGAAGACAAAATGGCCATCGCTGCGCAGCGCGAACAAAAGACGCCGTGGGAATTAGCCCGGTTTTACGAGGATGCGTTTCTCGTTGACATGTTTGCGCTCGGTATCAACCGTCCGGATGTCCTTCCGCGCGCAACTGAGCACGTTGAGGAGATGATTGCGCTCAATCTTGAGCTGGAGCGCCGTGGGTACACGTACTTGACGGATGAAGGCCTGTACTTTGACACATCCAAGGATGACCAATACGGAAAGCTTGCACGGATTAAGTTTGAAGAGCAGAAGCACGGCGCGCGCGAGGATGTCTTTGTCGACCCGGGGAAGCGCAGCCCGCAGGACTTTATTCTGTGGTTTACCAACAAGCCAACCCACATCATGAAGTGGGATTCCCC
>JBJTQN010000272.1:0-7774 GCA_046075665.1 Armatimonadota bacterium
ACGCATCATGTGCGGTGTTGGCTTTACTGCGACACGGCTGGTTGCTCCAAGCTTGTCGAACAGCCTCCGGATTGCCCTATCCGAAAGCCTGCCGCCGAAGCGATTGAGGAAGAGTGCATTGGATGGGGTGTCACCCGATGACTCTGCGACAAAGGTTGACCGTGCGTGTTCGATGTAAAGGTCCAGAGCATTCAGGGCATGTCGTCCAAGGAGTGCATAGCGTTCCTGCCCACCTTTTGCGTGACGTATTCTCAGCGCACCTTCATTCGTCCCCGTGCGGAAAACATCATCCACGTCAAGCCCAATCAGCTCACCAGCGCGGATTCCACTCGCATAGAGACACTCGAGAATCGCCTTGTCGCGGATACCTGCCGGAGAGTCATCTGTTTGTGTCTCCAAAAGTGCCCCTATGTCTGTCGTATCGAATGCCTTAGGAAGCGGCTTTCCACGCTTTGGGACATCAACATCTGTGAATGGGTTGGATTCTGCCAACCCGGTATGGACAGCCCACGTGAAAAACGTACGCAGGGATGCCACCCGCCGGGCAATGGATGCCTTGGAGAGTCCATCGACTTTGGTCATATGGCCTATCCACGTGCGTGCTATGGATGCATCAATCGTCAGGACCGATGCCTGCTGGGATTCAGTCAAGTATGTGACGAATGCTCGGATATCAGCTCGGTAAGCACGTACAGTATGCGGTGAAAGCTGTCTTAGGTCGGCAATATGGATGCTGAATGCATCCAATGTTGGGTCAATCGCTAGCGGCTTCAAGCCAACATCTTACTTTGTTCCGTTGCCATCAGGTCGATGCACGCAGGGAGATAGTTACGCCACAGCTGGTTTCGTGAGCTGGCGACATATTGTGTAATCCCGATGTACGGCGTGTAGCGAGGGCGTTTAGGAGTACGCATCAGGCGCATCCCTGACTTCTCCAAAAACTTATCTGCCTTACGCGTGTTGCAACGCTTGCAACAGGTTACAAGATTTTCCCACGACATATCACCGCCATGACGGCGTGGTCTGACATGGTCGATGGTCATATCTTTTCCATGTACCCCGCAGTACTGGCATGTGTAGTTGTCCCGTGCAAAGATACTGCGTCGGCTGACTTTGAGCTCGGGCATCGGCCTGCGGATCTGTGAGCGGAGTTTGACCACAGATGGCGGCCCAGTGACCTGAGATGGCGCATAAAGCGCATCGGGTGTCTCTTCATCCGCGGTCGTATGCAGGATGTCGGCTTTGCCTTTATAGACGAGGATAACCGCACGCCGCAGGTTACAGACATTAAGAGGTTCATAGTCGCAATTAAGAACAAGAACTTCGCGTCCCATTTATCCAGCTACCTCGAAATGTGATGGGGATGGTAAAGACAAAACCCCCGGCGCAACGCGCGCAGGGGCAAGAAAAGACAGACACAAAACTATCTGGAAGACATCCGTTCTTCGAAGGGGATGCCTCTCAACATATAGCACACCAGTTCTGTGTGGGTACAACATGTAGACTTATATCACATTTGGAATGCCGTTTCATTCCAGTCCACTATAGCGCCTTGGGACACGGGTAGAGAGCCCGGATGTCGGCCACTGTACGGGGACTCCGGCCCAACGGGCGAGCATGGATACCGTAATCGTTAGCGTCCCTTCTGTGCCGATCAGGGTCACCCAGTCTCCTTCCGAGACTCCCGGGATATCCGTAACATCGACTTGGAGCTGGTCCATGGAGACGACACCGCAGATCTGAGCCTGTTCGCCGCGTATAAGAACATGGGCATCGTGCGAGATGTTGCGGGGATAGCCATCCGCGTAACCGACACCGATTGTCGCAATTCGGGATGGCCGTTTTGTCACATAAGTTGCGCCGTATCCAATCGAGTGCCCCGCGGGGAGCTCCTTGACCAGATGGATACGCGCTCTCCATGACAGGATAGGGGTTGTCGGGCAGGGCTTTTCTGGTTGCGGGGCGATTCCGTAGATCAGCGCTCCGGGGCGATGCAGGATGGGATTACTGAGCGGGGCAAGCGATGTATCCCAGAGCATCCCGGCAGAGTTATTGATGGACAACACAGTATGTTCACAAACGAGACCGGCTTCTGAGAGGTCTGTAACACATCGGATAAATGTGGCGTATTGCCCCTTTAAGGATGCGTCATCTTCGCTGTCTGCGGCTGCGAGATGTGTTGAAAGGCCTCCAAAAGTTTCCGTGATGTTCAGTTTTCGGAGCGCAGTGAGTGTATCGGTACCGAGGAGCCCTTCACGCCCCATCCCGGTATCAAGCATCAGAAAACAGTCCCCAACGCCGCCGCCAGCATCGAGGAAAGCACTCAGAAAGGACACTCCTGACACGTGTGGCGTCAGGCGTTGATGGACGCAGATGCGTGCCGAGAAGGGCTCAGCAGGGGAGAGGATGTGGATGGGTGTGTGCAGGCCACAGGCTCGTAGGAGCTGCCCTTCAGCGGGGGTAGCGACCGCAATGGCGGATGCCCCCCCTGCGACGGCTGCACGCGCGCAGGGTACGAGGCCATGACCGTAGGCATCAGCTTTGACCACGGCGCAAATGTTGCCATAGCGCTTTGCCAGCGTTTGAACGTTTCTGCGGAGCGCGGACAGATCAATAGCGGCGAATGTGCGTTGGACATCCGCCGCCGATGCGGCATGCATTTCTGTCAGCTGACGGAAACGACGGTGTAGTGTGTCTTGAAACCATTCACCGTAATGGCCACGGAATCACCGGAGCTATGACCCATTAGCTGTTTACCGAGGGGCGATGCGACGCTGATTTTGTTGTTATCTGGGTCTGCCTCGTAATCTCCGACCAGAGTGTACGATTCTTCCGTGTCGTCATCCGTGTCACGCAGCGTGACCGTAGCGCCAAGTCCGATGGTCCCCGGTGCGTGATGGTCATCTTCAACGACCACCGATCGCTCGAGCATCGTCTGAAGGTCGGCAATCCTACCCTGAATGAAGCCCTGCTGGCGCTTAGAGTCCTGATAATCGAAATTTTCAGAAAGATCCCCGAGGTCACGTGCCTGACGGATTCGCTCGGAGAGGGCCGGCATTTCGACGGTCTTCAAATGTTCCAGCTCAAGCTCTATTTTTTGTTTGCCACTCGGCGTCAACACGAAATCTGCCATGATTGCTCCACCAAACGTAAGTGCTACTGCGAAATCCAGTGCGTAATTTGGAACGCGTGGTGCGCGAGTATACACGCGTACTTTTCACTTGGCAACACATTACCCTTAACCGACTCGCGTTATCCTTGACGGCTTGCGCTGATAATGGTATTTTGAGGATTCGTGCCACACTGTGTCATTACGGGTATTCCTGTGACTTTTGACAGGAGTGTGACGCGGGAAACAGCTGTAGTCGTCGGTGTGGGGATTGAGTCGCGACAACCTAGCACAACTTGGTGTCGCACGTCAATCAGCTGCATCGTCAGATGAGAGATGTGCCCGACCTGGGAGGGGTTCAAACTGGTATGGAGATTCAGCATTCGGCAAAGCGCGCGCAGCATGCGGCCGGCATTCCCAACCTCATTCAACTTCAATTGGATTCGTTTCGTTGGTTTCTTGAGGAGGGATTGCAAGAACTGTTCCAATCGTTCTCTCCGATTCACGATCATACAGGTGCCATCACTATTGAGTTGATTGACTTCACCCTTGGGGAGCCGAAGTATACGCTTGAGCAGTGTCGCAGTCGTGATGTCACATTCGAATCTCCGATTAAGGTTCGTGTTCGTTTGACGACGGCCCACGGTGAGGTTAAGGAGTCCGAGGTTTACTTGGGTGACCTTCCTTTGATGACTGAGAAGGGTACTTTTATTATCAACGGCGCAGAGCGTGTCGTTGTGTCGCAGCTTTCCCGTTCTCCTGGTATCTACTTCCGTGACGAGCTCGACCTCACCCTGAACTGGCAGTTCTCTGCAACTCTGATTCCATCCGAGGGTCCTTGGGTTGAAATCGAGACGGATACATCTGAAGCCGTTATGGTTCGTATCGGTCAGAATAAAAAGTTCGCGATCACAACGCTTTTGCGCGCTTTGAATGATCCCAGCCTTCAGAATGACCTCGTGCGCGACCGACTGCTGAGCCAGGATGAGCTTGGTGGTGTGTTCAATGTCGACTACCGTGAGGTGGTTGGTAAGACGCTGGCGGAGCACGTCGTTGATGATGTCACGGGTGAAGTGATCTTCGAGGCTGGGTACACGGTCGACTACGCTGACCGTGCGAAGTTTGTTGAGCTTGCCGGTGGTGAGGACAACCTCCGAAATCATCGCATCAATGTCCGATTCGAGGATCCACAGTACGAAACCGATGCGCAGATTCTCGAGCGTTTCGGTACACGCACTGAGTTCACTGCACCGCGTGGTGGTTCCGATGAAGATCGTGAACTCTTCATGGCATCCATTGTGGATACCTACGCGCTTCAGGACTTTGTCTCCTCGGCAGGCAAGGTTGTCGCAGGTCCTTATCACCGCGTCGATAAGACGGTCGCCAAGACTATTCTTGAAACACTTGAGGCTGAAAACAGCGATGGTGTTGTCAACCTTTTGGTTGTCCCTAAGTACCTCAATGCAACCCTTGATATCGAAGAGTCAAACGTTGTGGATGCTAAGTCCGCGATGTTCGATATCCACCGCAAGCTGCGTCCAGGCGATCCGCCATCCGACGAGTCTGTCCGCACGATGCTCCGTGGTATGTTCTTCGACGTTCGCCGCTATGACATGGCCAAGGTTGGGCGTCACAAGCTGAACAAGAAGCTGACAACCCTGCAGATTCCTCACAAGGTGCGCTGGATAACCCGTACGGACATCTGTGCGATTATCGATTACCTCATTGGTATGCAGGCCGCTGCACGTGCCGATGGTCAGGACGAGTCCCGCTCACGCTTTACCCCGGATGACATCGACCACCTTGAAAACAAGCGTGTTCGTTCTGTTGGCGAGCTGCTGTATTCGCAGCTCCGTATGGGCTTCCTCCGTATGGAGAAGGTCGCCAAGGAGCGTATGACATCGATGGACTCTGATGACATGCTTCCACCGCTTGTCCTTTCAGTCAAGCCGGTGTCAGCAGCCATCAAGAGCTTCTTTGGCTCATCACAGCTCTCCCAGTTCATGGACCAGACCAACCCGCTTGCTGAAATCACATCCAAGCGACGTTTGTCTTCCCTTGGACCAGGCGGTCTTTCCCGCCAGTCAGCGAAACTGGAAGTCCGTGACGTTCACCACTCCCACTATGGCCGTATCTGTCCTATCGAAACGCCTGAAGGTCCTAACATTGGTCTGATCGGTTCGATGGCAGTGCAAGCTCGTGTTGACCAGTTCGGCTTCCTTGAGACGCCTTACCGGAAGGTTATCGATGGCAAGGTCACCCGCGATCTTGAATGGCTACCTGCTGACAACGAGCACCACTACAAGATTGGACGTGCGCCACTTGAGGAGGACCTCAACGAGGATGGTACTTTCAAGTCGAAAACCGTACAGGTTCGCTACAACAGTGACTACCCTGTCGTTTCGACGGATGAAGTGCAGTTCGTCGATGTATCTCCGCAGCAGCTGGTCTCTGTAGCGACGGCGATGATTCCATTCCTGGAAAATGACGACGCAAACCGTGCTTTGATGGGCGCGAACATGCAACGTCAGGCCGTTCCAACGGTTCGACCTGCGGCTCCGCTTGTCAAAACAGGTATGGAGCGTAAGGCTGCGGTTGACTCTGGTGCAGTTATCCTTGCGAAGCGCAATGGTACGGTTCACAGAGTTACAAGCAAGGAAGTTGTAGTCAAGACTCCCCGTGGCGACTTTGACCGCTATCCGCTTCTGAACATGGTTCGATCAAACCAAGGAACCTGTATCACACAGCGTCCTAAGGTTGACTTGGGTCAGGTTCTGCGTCAGGGTGACCTGATTGCGGATGGTCCATGCTGTGACAATGGTGAACTTAGCCTTGGGCAGAATGTTCTCGTCGCGTTTATGCCATGGAATGGCTACAATTATGAGGACGCAATCCTGCTTAGCCAACGTCTCGTAAAGGATGATGTGTTTACATCAATCCACATCGAGAAGTATGAACTCGAAGCCCGTGATACCAAGCTCGGACCTGAGGAAATGACGCGTGACATCCCGAATGTCGGCGAAGATGCATTAAAAGACCTCGATGAGGATGGAATCATCCGAATCGGAGCTGAAGTCCGCTCGGATGACATCCTCATTGGTAAGGTGGCTCCTAAGGGACAAGGCGAACTTACTGCAGAAGAGCGTCTGATTATCGCGATCTTCGGTAAGAAGGCAGAAGATACACGGGATGTTTCTCTCCGTGTGCCTCACGGTGAGAAGGGTAAGATTGTCGACATTAAGGTCTTCAGTCGCCATAAGTATCGCTGCCGCGTCTGTGATGCTGAGTTCAACTTCTCCAAGAAGCCTGATAATGAGGATTGTCCAAAGTGTGAGGCACGTAGTGGTCTGCAGAAGTTGGCTGGAGACGATGGTCTTCAACCGGGTGTCAATAAGCTTGTCCGCGTCTACATCGCTCAAAAGCGAAAGATTATGGAAGGCGACAAAATGGCAGGACGTCACGGAAACAAGGGTGTTGTTTCCAAGATTCTGCCAGAAGCAGACATGCCATTCCTTGCGGATGGAACCCCGGTTGACATCGTGCTCAACCCGCTTGGTGTGCCATCACGTATGAACATCGGACAGATCATGGAAACCCACCTCGGGCTTGTCGCTCGGGAATTTGGCGTCCAGTTCAAGGAACCTATCTTTGAAGGTTCTACAGAAGCTGAGATTCTGAATGAAATGGGTCGCTACGGTCGACGTCGCCGCCGTGAAATGCTTAACTCATACCTCCGGAGTGATCTTGAAGTGGATGTTGAGCTTCCTGAGGACGATGCGGATGTCGAGGAACTCCTCGCTGCGGTTCGTGCTGCATTGGTTGGCCTTGATGCCGATGATCTTGAGCGTGTGTCGGAAATCCTTGCCGGCCCTCCGGTTGGGGAGACCATTCCACGTAACTATGCTTACGATCGCCTGTTGGAATCGCTTCGTGATCGTGTTTGGGCACGCGTTGGGTTCTATGACAAGACCTGTAAGTCACGTATCCGCGATGGCCGTACGGGTGAAGAGTTCAAGATGCCGGTTACGGTCGGCCGTATCTATATGCTGAAGCTTGCCCACCTTGTGGATGACAAGATTCACGCACGTAGCACTGGTCCTTACTCGCTGGTTACACAGCAGCCACTTGGGGGTAAGGCACAGTTCGGTGGACAGCGCTTTGGTGAGATGGAAGTTTGGGCACTGGAAGCCTACGGCGCCGCATATACCCTGCAGGAGATTCTGACGATTAAGTCTGATGACGTCATCGGGCGTGTAAAGACCTATGAATCGATTGTCAAGGGTGATGCGATGCTGGAACCAGGCGTACCAGAATCGTTCAAGATTCTCGTTAATGAGCTTCAGTCACTGGGGCTTAAGGTGACCGTCGAAGATGCGAAGGGTGATGAAATCGATCTTCGTGACAAGGATGAGGACTACCTCGAAGATGAAGCGCAGCGCCGCAGGGCTCAGCTTCGCCAACGTGAGGAGTATGACGCACTGCCGTAGTCAGGCTGTGCCCGGTCATCGATGTAAGTAACGGTCGCCACTTCGGTGGCGACCACAGGTCCGAAACTTCGGACCGATGTTCGCGATAAGGATTCGTAATGGCAGACGCAAGTACATTCGACAAGATTCGCATTGGTATCGCATCCCCAGAACAGATTCGCACATGGTCCCATGGCGA
>JBJTQN010000273.1:0-13399 GCA_046075665.1 Armatimonadota bacterium
GGCAATACGCCGGGTGAAAAGGGCGAAGCGATTTCGGCGCGGCGTATCCCCGCGCAGTGGCGGTAGGAGATTTGTTTAACTTCTAACGAAAGCACACATAACGACGTGTGGAGGTAGGACACGGATGTCACTGAAAATCGCGATGATTGGAGCGGGTTCGATCGGCTTCACACGCCGCTTGATAGCCGATATTCTGACCGTTCCTGAGCTGGGAAGCACCCACTTTGCCCTCATGGACATTAACGAGCAGAATCTCTCGATGGTGCACCAGCTTGTAGAGCGGGACATTCTGGCAAATGGACTTCCGGCATCCGTTACCGCAACCACAGACCGGTGCGAAGCCCTACAAAATGCGGACTACATCATCTGCACTATCCGACAAGGCGGCTTGGATGCATTCGCCACAGACATCGATATTCCCCTTAAGTATGGAATCGATCAGTGCGTAGGCGACACCCTCTGCGCCGGCGGAATCATGTACGGCCAGCGCGGCATTCCGGCTATTCTTGACATTTGCCATGACATCCGGCGCATGGCAAAGCCAAATGCGCTGCTACTGAACTACTCCAACCCGATGTGTATGCTGACGTGGGCGGCGAACAAGTATGGAGGTGTGCGAACGGTTGGACTGTGTCATGGTGTTCAGGGCGCACAGCATCAAATCGCCAAATGCGTTGAACACTGGGCAAAGGCACATCACATTCTGGATGAAGATGAAACCGTCACACGACAGGACATCGACTTTGTCTTTAGCGGCATCAACCACCAGACATGGTGCATAAAGGCAGCTTGGCAGGGACGGGATTTGATTCCTCACATGACTGACCTATTTGAAAGTCACCCCGAGTTTCCAAAGACGGAAAAAGTCCGTATCGATGTCCTGAAACGCTTTGGCTACTACAGCACCGAATCCAATGGACACCTCTCCGAATACCTTCCCTGGTACCGCAAGCGACCGGATGAAATCATGGATTGGATTGATCTCTCCAGCTGGATTAACGGAGAGACTGGTGGCTACCTGCGCGTTTGCACCGAAGGTCGGACCTGGTTTGAGACCGACTTTCCGAACTGGATGAAAGAGGAGCCAAAGAAATTCACTCCCGATACCCGCTCGGATGAGCATGGTTCGTACATCATCGAGGCGCTTGAGACCGGTCGCGTATACCGTGGGCATTTCAATGTGCCAAATGCGGGCTACATCCCCAATCTCCCGGATGGCTGCATCGTCGAGGTTCCCGGGTATGTCGATCGAAACGGCATTAACGTGCCAGTTGTTGGACCATTACCTCTAGCCTGCGCCGCGACGTGTGCCGCAAGCGTTCGCGTTCAGGAAATGGCCGTCGAGGCCGCCGTTTGCGGTGATGTTACGCTGCTCAAACAAGCGATGCTGCATGACCCATTGGTGGGCGCCGTCTGTAACCCGGAGGAAGTTTGGCAGCTCACGGATGAGATGTTGGTTGCACAGGCAGAATGGCTACCCCAGTATGTTGCTGCGGGCGCAATTCATGACGCGACTAAGAGTCTCGAAACGGCTGAGCGGCTGGGGATGCGTGTCAAAACGGATGCAAGCAATCCGGGTGCCGCGCGTATCGCGATTAAGTCTGTGGATGCGCTACAGGCGGATGCAACAGCTGCACGGGAAAATGCACAAGCTGCCGATAAAGGAAAGCAAACACATAACGCATAGGACTGGGCGGGAAATGCGACATCAAGGTTAGAATGGAAGTCCAATGGATGACCCAACAGATATCTTGAAGACACTCCTCAGCCTGACGGCGCTGGTGGATCCGTTGGGTGCTATTCCTGTCTTTCTCACGGTTACCGCTCATCAAAGTGCGCAAAAACAACGTATCACCGCCCGGCGGGCTGCCATCTGGGCGTTTCTTATTCTCGTGATTTCTGCCGCAGCAGGCAAATACGTCCTTGAAGTTTTCGGTGTCTCCGTTCCCAGCATGCGCGTTGCCGGAGGCATTCTGTTCCTGTTTATGGGCATCGAAATGCTGCGGGCCGAGCCGAATAGGACCATCAATGAGGATGAAGTCGAGGAGGCGGAGCATCACGCGGATGTCGCAGTCGTTCCGCTTGCGCTGCCACTCCTCGCAGGTCCAGGGGCGATGGGCGCCGTTATCCTCCTAGCTGATCGTGGCCCGATGTGGCCGCAGCTACCTAAAGTCAGCGGTGTCGTTGGTGCCGTGATGCTTATTTCATGGATTTGTCTCCACCTAGCCGCCCCCATTGGCAAGCGCCTCGGCGTGACGGGTCTGAATATCCTAAACCGCGTGATGGGACTGATCGTCGTAGCCATCGCCGTCGAGTTTATTGTCGCCGGGGTCAAGCAACTCTGGACAGGGGCGGCCGGGTAGCGATACCCATTAGGGGTATGAAAGGTGATCGAGATGTTTAAGCAGGGCCGTGCAACGAAGCAAGTCTCGCCTGTTGTCCCATTTTCAGCTGACCCATGGCCGGATTACCGTGGTCCATTAATGTGTGGGCATTCGCCTGCCAAAGCGGCGCCAATCAAGTGGTCTGAGCTCAAGGGTTTGGCTTGGAAGACCGCATTGCCAAATGAGGGATTTTCCAGCCCGGCAATCACGAATAACCTCGCGTGGATGACGCATTCTGACCCAAAGGGTTCGGAGCAATGGGCCATTGCCGTAGACATCAACACCGGCAAAATCATCCACAATATCAAGCTGTTTTCCAACACATCCCCTGAACCACTCGGCACGGATGGCAATACGTATGCATCCCCAAGCGTTGTCTCCTCCGGCGGGCGGGTGTTTGTGCACTTTGGAACCTATGGAACCGCTGCGTTGGATGCAAAATCGGGCAAAGTCCTTTGGACACGCATGGACTTGAACTGTCAACACTACCGCGGCCCCGGCTCAAGCCCGGTCATCTATGGGAATCTGCTGATTTGTTCCTATGATGGCATCGATGTGCAATTCGTTGCTGCAATGGACATTCGTACCGGTGAGACGGTTTGGAAAACCGCACGGAGCATCGACTGGAATGTCGGCAAGTCCAATGAAGTCATCCCGGATATGCGCAAAGCCTTCTCAACTCCAATCGTCGTCAAGCGAAACGGTCAGGATGAGCTGATCACTGTCGGCGCACGCGCCTTTATTGCATACGATCCTAAGACGGGACGTGAGCTCTGGAAAGTCCGTCATGGCGGCTATTCGAATGCTGCTCGTCCTGTGGTTGGGAACGGGATGCTTTATCTGAACTCAGGTTTTGACCAACCGGAGATTTTTGCGCTTCCGTTTGAAAAGCCGGGGCCGCTAACGGATGCCGATATCGTGTGGCAGCACCGCCGCGGCGTCGGGCCACTGTGTTCTCCGCTTGCGACCGATGGCCTCCTCTTCATCCCTGCAGACAGCGATTTTCTGCGTTGTTTGGATGGAAAATCGGGTCAGGACCTCTGGAGTGAGCGCCTTGGCGGCAGGTATTATGCGAGTCCGCTGCTTGTTGGCGGGCTGCTGTATCTCTTTGCTGATAACGGCAAAACGACGGTGGTCAAACCTGGCCGGACGTTTGAGAAGGTGGCGGAGAATTTCCTCGATGTCGGCCCGCGGGCAAGCGTTGCAAGTGTTGGGGCAAGCCTGATTATGCGGACGCGGACGCACTTGGTGCGAATCAACGGGGCTGCTTAGGGACAGATTTCGTGGGTTGATGTTGGATGCCAGCATCGGATTGGATAGTGCAATGTCTGGAGTGACAGCCGAGAGCTGGATTATGGGGAGTCTGCCGCATGCGCAGCCGCTGGAACACGCGGATGAGACAAAGCGGATGTACCACACGGATGCGATGGTCATCACGGTGTACCCAAGCAATGAGCATGAGCGCGCGGCTGTCGAGACGGAAATCGCAAGCAGCCAGTCGCATTCAAGCATTATTCCTACCTTAATGATGCTTTCGGCATCCGATGGTCTTATTGTTGTCTATCCAAAGGTTGCCGGGTTTCCGCTCAGCAATCCAGATGTCCTCGAAGCCTTTCTGACTATTTCACTTGCGGTGCGTGCAAAGCTGGTCGGAGACATCGTGGATGCCTACGCATCTGTGATTGACCTCGGCTTTATCCTTGTGGATGCCTACCTTGGCAACATCCTGCTCGATTTCGAAAATGTCAAAGTCTGGTGCTTTGACTGGGATCTCTCGCAACGCGGAAACGGCTTTACGTTGGAAGCGGAGCGTAACTATGGCTCTAACCGCCTGATGGCTCCAGAAGAGTTTGTTCAGGGTTCATGGCTTGACCAGCGGACCAATGTTTTCAATATCGGAAAGTTGATCAGTATTCTCCTACCGGATGGCGGTGAGGATGTGGATGACGTCATCGACCATGCAACCCAAGACGAGCCGGATGACCGCTTTACGACGGTACAGGCGCTGGCGGATCACTACCGTGTGGCGGCGGGCTTGCCACCGGCACACGGTGTGATTCTCGTAGAGGATGAAGACTAGCGGTTGAAGACAGGAGCCGGAGCCGCTGCCCGGGGTTGGAACTGACTGTAGTTTTTGCCGAGAGCTTTCGCGATGGTCGCAGCAATCTGGCTTTGTGTCAGCTTGGATGACTTTATTTCTCCAAGTGACGGAGTGTCCGGGCCAAGGATGGCAAGCCAGATATCTTCCGCTCCGCTGATGTTAGCTCCATGGCTTTCCCACGCGCGTGGAGCGCCTCCGCGGCCGTGGTCTG
This sequence comes from Armatimonadota bacterium, assembly GCA_046075665.1. GTDB lineage: Bacteria > Armatimonadota > Armatimonadia > Armatimonadales > Armatimonadaceae > CAIRTT01. The sequence continues at coordinate 4,697 of JBJTQN010000273.1, forward strand.
TGGCGATGATGAGTGTGGTCTTGCCACGGTACTCGGGCATTTTCTGTACAGTTGACCAAAGCTCTCTAAAGAGGCGATCCGACATATTGGCGGCATCCAGATAGCGGTCGTATTCCCCTTCATGTGCCCATTCATCGGTTTCACCAAGGCTTAGAAAGAAGACCTTTGGTTTCTTTGCCTTGAGGTACTCCATTGCGGTTCTGAATGTAATCGCATCGTATGGCTCTCCGCCCCAGCGGCGTGGCATGTCACGCTTTAGGGTATTCATGGCATCCACTACCGGGTTTCCGGGGAGGAGTGTGAATGGGTCGTAGCCGGCATTGACCGGGAAACCACAGCGTTCTGCATTGAAGATGCTTGGAAAGACATCCCATGCGCCAAACGCCGCGACGCTTCCATTGAACTGTGGGAGTGTGTTCAACCATTCAAAAACGGTTTTGTTTGCATTGGGGATTTTGTCGTTAGAGTTTACTTTTGGGTCGACATACCCCGTGAGGGTTTCGCTGTAGCCAGGGTAAGAGAAGTTGAGTTTGTTGGTTACAGTGACGCTGGACCCAATAGTTTTATTACCGTGGAGCTGGCCTTCACGGGAAATGACCTGCCAAAAGAACGGCATCAGGGCCTCTCGACGCGCCTCAGGGGTGTCACGCCAGTACTTCTTTTTCAAGGCATCGATATCCTTTACCGAGCCATTTTCCTTGTTCATCAGGGAGCTGTCCGCGCCTCTGAAGACCTCCTGCCAGCGCAGTCCATCCAGCATCAGGACGATCACTCGCTCTGTTTTCTGCTTTTGTAACGGGGCGTTCTTGGTGAAAGGGGATGCAAGTGTTGGCGTGGCGGCAGCCAATAGGATTGCGCTTGCGATCAGGGACTTACGGGAGAGGATCATGCGTGGATGCTCCAAACGAAGATTGGTGCTGCATTATCTTCTGTAAATCCGTTGTCTGCATTAATGCAGACAACGTGAATCCGCGGTGGGTTTTAGCGCTTCGCTGGGTCCCCGTTGCCATTCCACCAGCCGTTGTCTGCAATGCCATCACGGTTGAAGTCATCCATTGTGGTCAGGCGCATTGCTTTTGCATGGCCATCTGCAAAGCCAACCGTAACCATTTTAGAGTGGCGTTCTGCCGGGAGGGCCCTGCACCCCGCGGCACCGGAGCATTCCGCTGTGTTCGGAGCGCCGTAAAAACCATCCCCAGGAGTTTGTGGACGTGAACCACGGCTGCTTGGAAGTGGCGGGTCAATGACATAGTTTCCGACGTTTAGGACTTTGCGGTCATAGCTGCAGCCGAGGGTGTCGGCGATAGCGATGGTTTCAGCTGGTGCAGTGATGTCGGCATCCGTGGCTGCGAATGGGAAGCGACTGTTACCAAGGTATTGGTAGTTGTAGCCATAACCACCGTAGAGGGCTGTAGGCACCGTAGCAAATGGCTTGAGAAAAGTGTCCGAAAGGGCACCCGGTGCACGGAAGATTGCAGTGTTTTTGGTGTAAGGCAGGAGACCATCCGGCCAACGTGTGCGTGGCTGCTGGCTGCTTGGTGAGCTGGAGAGTGGATACGTTTCCCAGTCCTGAACGTACATTGCAACTGCCATCCCGATTTGCTTTACATAGCTCAGGCTCTGTGCCTGCCGGGCTTTTTCACGGGCGGATGCAAAGACAGGAAAGAGAATCGCTGCAAGGATTGCAATAATGGCGATCACAACCAGGAGTTCGATGAGAGTAAAGGCGGATTTCTGTTGCATGGCTTTGTGTCTGTTCGTGCGTTGAATGTTCATAATGGTATGGAATCGAATCACCGACTATTATTATCGCCGATAGGTAAAGTCGGCAATGGTATTTGTAATAATTTCTAACTTAGACTGAGTCTAAATACAAGTATGCCAGAAGTGTGCCATCTTTTGCTTGGAGGATTTACGAGATTTGATGCAAGTGTGGCATCCAGTTTGCCACGTTACTCGCAAGACTTAAACGAAGCAGAGGTGATATGTAGCGTTCGCGGCGCATACACGCCACCTCTCTCAATGAAGGATTTTCGCATCTACGTGCTGTTTGCGTTCCCGGCGCTTACATCACTGCGACATGTTTTAGATATGCAAATGTCATACCAATTCGCAAGTTAGACACAGTATAAACATCCGTAGCTTGATTGTCGAAGTTGCTCAGTATCAATCACTTAATCAAGCTAATACGATGATGGCTGATTTTCGCTGACTGAAGCAGTCCGCTAACTGTGGTATCTAAGCGGTGTCGCTTTTGATAGGGAGCCGGTTGAAATGATGCAGCGTAGCAAGCATTCGAACAGATTCATCTTGGGGATGGCCATCCTCGCGATTGGAGGCGGAGCCACAATAGGTGGTGTGCTCCAGCGCGGTCGACCCGCACCTCCAGTGGGAAAGACTCAGGATGCTGGGATTGACTTCCGTTTGCGTGATGGTGACCGCCGTAAAGCATCTAATGAGCGCATTAAACCAAGCCCTGCGACCATGCTTTCAGATGCAGACGCTGATGCAATTTTGAAGCGTGTACCAGCACTTCCCAATGATGGTTCCGATCAGGTTCCCTTCCATGCTCCAGAGAACAGCCTGCCACCGCCACGCGCCGGGGTGACGGTTCCCTCCACATTTCCGCCAGCGCCAGCCGGGCAGAAGCCAGCTGTTGATGCCGGCCCGCTTGCAATTCGCAGCATCACCCCAAATGGCGAAGTCGGTCCAATCGATCGCATTACGGTTAATTTCAACCAGCCGATGGTCCCTCTTAGCAGCGTTGATGCGCTGGCAGAGCAGGTTCCTGCGCGGATTTCGCCATCTACAGATGGTAAGTGGCGCTGGCTTGGAACCCAAACCCTTGTCTTCGAATTTGGCTCTGGGCAACGCCTCAGAAATGCAACCGATTATGTAGTGACGGTCCCTGCAGGAACGCGCTCCATCTCTGGGAAAACCCTCGATAAGACAGTCACCGAGCACATCTACACCCCATTGTTACAAGTCGTCGCAAGTGGACCACAGGGCGGTGGACATCCACTCGACCCAACGATGTTCATCACCTGGAATCAGGAAATCAACCAAGCGGCGGCTCTTCGTGCTGTTCGCGTAACGGTTGATGGAGCCCGAGTGGCCATCCGGGCCGTAGAACCGACAAACAAGGATGCCACGTATCAAAAGCGCACACTAACCTTCAAGCCACTCCGGCCGCTGCCAACGGGAGCACAAGTCGGTGTTGAGGTGCCTCCTGGACAGACATTTGGCGAGGGCCCGCGCCCGAGCATGATGCAATACAACAACGGCTTTTCGACATACGGAGCCTTCAAGCTCACCCGCAGTCAGTGCACATGGGATTCAAACCAACCCTGCCGCCCCGATATGCCGTGGACATTTCAGTTCACAAACCCCGTCGATCCAAAGACCATCACGCGGGCGCAATTTGATGTTTCCCCGAAGGTCGACCAGTTTGAGCTCTACCCTGGGGGAAACAGCATCACCCTTCAGGGCGCTTTCAAAGGCCGCACGACCTACACTGTTCGCATCAAGCCTGGTATTAAGGATGCCTATGGCCAGCCGCTCGCTGCGACCGAACCAATAACATTCAAGCTTGTTTCGGGATTCCCAAATATCATCGGTCCCCGCGACCCGATGATTATCGCCGACCCAGCCGCACCAGCCCGCGTCACGTTCAATACCTACAATGTCCGCACATTTAGGACTGAGCTTTACCAGGTCACTCCCGATGACTGGAATGCCTGGATTGCTTGGCTTGAGCGCGGGAATACAGGAAATCCTCCAGGGACGTTGCTGCGCAGCGAAGACATTGCCGTTGGTGGCGAAATGGACCGCTGGACGGAAACGGGCGTGGCTCTCGCATCCGCGCTTAACAGCAATGGTCGCGGAAATGTCATCGTACGCTGGAGCGCCAGCCTCGATTACGGCACGCGCGTCGAAAAGATGAACGGTGCGTGCTGGGTTCAGGCGACAAAGCTCGGAGTCAGCGCACACCGAGACCAGGACAAAATGCAGGTCTGGGTGACTGATCTCCTCACCGGTAAGGCAGTCAAGGGAGCCAGCGTCAGCATTATCCCCAGTGGTCAAACGGGTGTGACCGATGGCACGGGAGTCGCAAGCGTCTCGCTGAATCAAACCATCGGTAAACGTATCCGTGTTTCAGCCGCAGGCGAAACGGCATTCCTCCCAAGTGCGATGTATAGCTGGGATGGTAATGGCTTTGTCAAAGGCGGCTATGCCGATATGCCGCTCTGGTTTGCGTACACCGATCGCGGGCTGTACCGCCCTGGCGAAATCGTGAGCATCAAGGGCATCCACCGCGTCCGCCCTGCAGCTCCAAAGTCACGACTCATCATTCCAACCGCCAAGACACAGGTCTCCTGGCAGCTGATGGACTCTCAAGGGAATGAGATTAGTAAGGGAACCGCGCCAGTATCGAAAGCCGGCGGCATCACGATCAAGACCAAGCTTCCTGCGAATATGCATACTGGGAATGCGACGCTTGTATGGGGGGATGGCAGCGTTTCCTTTAATGTTCAGGAGTTCCGACGACCTGACTTCGAAGTGACGAGCCGTTCGGAGACACAGGGCTCTCCTGTGATGCAGGACGCGGGCATCGACTTCAGCACATCGGCCAGTTACTATGCTGGAGGATCTCTGGCCGGAGCCGCCGTCAACTGGAATGTCTCTGTCAGTCCAACGAGCTATACGCCTCCTGGGCATTCGGAGTTTACATTTGGGACATGGGTGCCATGGTGGCGCGATGGGGGAATTGCCTCCGATATGATGGACGCTCCTATCGAGCGGTTTAGCGGAATAGGCCGTCCGGGATTTGGCGGCGGTATCGTCAAGCAACATAGCGGAACGCTGGCATCGGATGGCACCCACTGGCTGCATGTCGATGTAGACGCTATCCGTCCCGCGAGCCCAGTGACAGTGACTGCCACGGCAAGCATCCAGGATGTCAACCGTCAGGCGCGTACGACGACAGCGACGCAGCTTGTACATGCGGCTGACACATATGCGGGAGTTCACTTCCCAGTTACATTTGTGGATGCCGGTCAGTCCTTTAAGGTCGCAACCATCGCGGTTACGCCGGATGGCAAAGTCGTTCCAAATGCCGTTATCCGTCTGAAGGCATTCCGTAAAGTTTGGGGCCTCGATGCCGGCGAGTACAAAGAGATAGAGCGTGACATGGTTGCGTGGACGGTTTCGGGTGGCCGCCGGATGGAGACATCTGTGGTACCCCAGCAACCGGGTTCGTGGACCCTTGTTGCAACGGTCACCGATGCCAAAGGTCGGACTAACCGTACCGAGCGCACCTTTTGGGTGTCCGGTGAGGATAAGCTGGTCCAAAGCCAAAAGCAGCTCGGACAAGATGAACTGACCATGGTCCCGAGTAAGCCTGAGGTCAGCGTCGGTGGTACCGCCGAAGTCTTACTGCAGGCGCCTTACGGACCAACCGAGGTGTTGGTGCAGGTCGTCGGGCGCAATGTGCTTTCAACTCAGCGGATGACGCTTCGCCGCGGCGGCACGGTGATCAAGCTTCCGGTAACGGAAGAGTGGCTGCCGAATGTCACATTGCAGGTCCACGGTGTTGGGAGCAAAGCCCGCGCCGGCGGGGCAAAGGGCGTCATACAACCGGCCTTTGCAAATGGAAGCATCCCGATCAAGGTTAGCAAAGCCGAGAAAAAGCTTGCTGTTACGCTTAGCCCTGAGCCGGCGGCTATCGAGCCTGGCGGGTCGACCAAGATTGGCGTGACGGTGCGTGATAGCGCAGGTAAGCCTATCGAAGGCGCGGATGTCAGTGTCGTCGTCGTGGATGACTCTGTGCTTAGCCTCGCTGGCTGGGCGCTTGGTGACCCACTTGCGGCGTTTTACCCTGAGCGCTACGCGGGTGTACAGACATTACAGCTGCGCTCGTGGCTGAAACTGGAAGACCCAAAATTGGTGCCTGCCGATGACAAAGCCAAGGCTGAAAACGGAGCGATGTTTGGCGGGATGCCAGGCGGTGGTGGACGTGGCCGTATGATGGCGAAGAGTGCGGCGATGGCGATGGATTCGCCTGTGCCGGCAAGTGCGGCACCGATGATTGAAGGATTACAAAAGATTCCGCGTAAACAACGGGATGGCGATGCACCTGCGGAACTCATCCGTGAACGTGTCAATCTAGACCCGCTTGCCGTGTTCAGCACGGACAATCAAACGGATGCCAAAGGTCAAACGACGGTTCCAGTAACGGTTCCGGATAACCTCACCCGGTACAGGATTGCGGCTGTAGCGGCGACGGTCGATAAATTTGGCACGAGCGAGTCACAGCTGCTGACGCGCCTGCCACTCATGGCACGCTTGTCCGCTCCACGCTTCCTGAATATGGGAGACCAGTTTGAGTTGCCGGTTGTGGTGCAAAACCAGACGGAGCAGCCGATGACGGTGGGTGTGGCTGTCCGCGGAGTGAACACAACATTTACAAATGGTCGGGGCCGGCGTGTCACGATTCCTGCTGGCGACCGGGTGGAAGTTCGCTTCCCAGCCGAGTCCATCAAGCCTGGGACAGCAAAGTTCCAAGTGGCTGTTGTTGCTGGTCGCTACGCGGATGCCCAGTCGGTCTCAATCCCCGTATTTACACCCGCGAGCAGCGAGTCGTTTGCCACGTACGGCGTTGTGGACTCCGGTGCCACACTGCAATCAGTACAGCTCCCCAACAATGTCCGGCTCGACCAGGGTGGCCTCGATATCACGACCACCAGCACGGCGCTGAGCGAGCTCACGGATGCGGCAATTTATCTCCATGAGTATCCATTTGGATGTGCAGAGCAGATCGCGAGCCGTGTGATCAGCACCGTTTCGCTGCGGGATATTCTGGTGGCGTTCAAGGCGCAAAATGTGCCATCGGATGCTGCGATGAATGCATCTCTGGAGGCTGACATTAAGCGTCTCTCCGAGCTGCAAAACCCGAGTGGCGGCTTTGGATTCTGGACACGTGGTGAGCGTGAATGGCCGTACTTGGGTGTGCACGTTGCCCATGCTCTTGTACGTGCAAAGGCAAAGGGCGTGAAAGTCCCTGATGCGATGTTGAATCTCAGCCTGGCCTATTGTGCCGGGATTGAGAACCACATCCCAGCGGAGTATGGCGTGCAGACAAAGCGGATGATTCGTGCATATGCCTACTATGTGCGGTCGCTGTCCGGCACCGATGTCACTGCGGATGCAACACGTTTGTTGACGGTTGTTCCCCTTTCTGAGCTCGGTCCCGAGGCTGTTGGATGGTTGGTTAGCGCATCAGCCGGTGGCAAGGGAGCGGATGCGGGGAAGGCCCGGGATGCTGCATTGGCGTGGTTTGACCGTTCCGTTACGCAGACGGCCGGTTCGGCTCACTTTGCGTTCAGCTATGGCGACAATGATTGGTTTGTACTGGCAAGTAACCGCCGCGCGGATGCCATCGTTCTGGATGCCATCATGGCTGTACAGCCGAAGAACGACCTGATTCCAAAGCTGGTTCGCGGTCTTCTGGATGGTCGTCGCAATGGAATCTGGGGCAATACACAGGAGAATGTGTGGAGTTTGCTTGCTTGTGACAGGTACTTCCGGACCTTTGAAAATGTCACGCCAGACTTCGTTGCCCGCGTTTGGCTTGGCGAGACCTATGCAGGAAGTTCTGTCTTCAAGGGACGGAGCGCTCAGCGTCAGCTGATTTCTGTGCCAATGCAGGACATCGCCAAAATAATCGGCAAGCCTGGCGAAACAAAGCCGCTTACGATTGGACATTCCGGCCCGAATAGTCCGATGGGCGCCGGGCGAATGTACTATCGCCTTGGTCTCCGTGTTGTCCCGGAAAACCTCCAGTTACCGGAAAGTGACCAAGGCTTCCGTGTCGAGCGGGTGTACACAGGAATCGATGATCCAAAGGATGTGACAAAGTCATCCGATGGCAGCTGGGTGATCAAGGCTGGGGCCCGAGTGCGGGTAACTGTTACGGTTGTAGCGACAACACGACGCTACCACGTCGCTGTTAGCGATCCGCTACCGGCGGGCCTTGAGCCTGAGTTCGCGCAGACATCACCAGTCATCTACCCGCCTGGCGGTTGGTGGCGTGGCTGGTGGAGTGGTTGGGAGCATACCAACCTGCGGGATGACCGTGGGGAGGCGTTTACCAGCTTGCTTTGGGAAGGCGTTCATACGTTTACCTACACAACGCGGGCTACAACACCTGGCAAATTTGTCGTGCCTCCAGCTAAGGCTGAAGAAATGTATTCGCCAGAGACATTTGGACGTTCCGCTGGCACAAAGGTGCAGATTGTCGAGTAAACAAGGTACTTAATGGCATGAACTGGCAAATCTGGGTTGCAGCAATCTCGATTGTGCCGGTTCTTGCCATCGGGTTTGTGGTAGCGGAGCTGATAATGCGCATGCATCCACGACGGGGTAAGCGTCCGGATGTGCAACATCCAGAGCTGCCTCGTGTGTATCCAAAACGGTTGACACTTGTGGTTGCCGGGGGACGTTACATTAGCGGGAGCCCGTGGTGGCTAGCATTACGGATGGGCAAGCTGACCCTGTCAAAGGCTGGAGCGATGGACTACCTGCTCAGTATCGGGGAACGCGGTACGGTTCTTGTGGGCGAGCTTGATACTAGGTAGCGGTAACGACTAGGCTTTTCGCGCATCAATATCGCGCTGAATTGCATCCAATAACGCGGTCAAGCCC
>JBJTQN010000274.1:0-3915 GCA_046075665.1 Armatimonadota bacterium
GGTACTGTCCCTACGTCAGCAAGTCCAAACCCTGCAGAGCCAGCTGGCCGAACGGCAGGCAGAGCTCGATGCGGTTGGTGTAGACCAGGACCGCATCCGAAAAAACATGGCAGCTCTGGATAAGAGCGACAGTCTCTACAAGCGCTATGTCAATGAGCTGGAGATGCAGGAGAACGCATTGGTGGCGCTCAGAAAGACGATGACGGACTTGAGGGCCAAAATTGGCACCGCTGAGCGGGATCTCAGAGCGTATGTCAGCGACCAGTCAACCATCGCCAAGTAAGTGTAATCATGTATCACGACCCCCATGTTGACCATGGGGGTTTTTCTTACGATATAGCAGTGTTCGGTAACTCTTGTGTGCCCACTGACCTTGTCAAATCGGTTATGAACAGACCATCTACCTCTACGTAGCTTTGCAGTTACACAGCATCAAAATCGCTCAAATGTCGACCAAATCGCTGTGATTAACTCCACTGTTCACGTGTTCTCGGGCGATTTGACAATGAATAACCGGGAGAGTGAAATTCTCCCTATTGTCAGGTGGCAAGTTTGGGTATTAATTGCCTATCGTTGCCTACACAGAGTCGTCCCGCTCTACATGGCTTACGGACATTAACTGAACTTCGCGTCCATGTGTTCGTTTTATTTACCACGGTGACCTGACGGTTAAAACAGGCTACCTGAATACCCCAATACCTATATGCCTACACAACCGCACCGCCACCGAACCCGTGAACGCAGAAAACGCAAAACATCCGCGACGTCTTCGGCGATTCCAATAAACAGACGCCAGTGGACCGTTTTTGCCATCACTGCCGTTGTTGCGGCGGCCATCGCACTTGTAAAACCTTTACGTTCACAGCTTGTTGCATCGCTAAAGGGGATGTCGACATCCCTCCAACCCGAGCTCGTCGCGATCATCATTGTGATTGTGATAGGCATCTACATGATGCCCGGCATGGATGACCGATTAGCCCTCCTCTTTGGCAAGAAAGAGGCTCGTCCAATCGCGAAGCCAAGGCGGCGTAGTCGATCCCATCATCGACATCCAGATATTCATGGAAACAATGCATCCGATGGTGAGTAAATCCAAACCCGCGCACTCAGCCATCCAATAAATGGTGCACTTGTATCCTGAATGACAGTTCTAGAGCTTCAGGAACGGTGTCAGCTTTTCAAGCGTCTTCTTTCCAATACCCTTGACCTCGCCGAGCTGGTCAATCGTCTTAAACCCTTGGAGTTCTTTACGTTTGTCGAGAATCCGCTGCGCTGTTGCATCCCCAACCCCGGGCAAGTGAACCAAATCCGCAAGCGTTGCCTTGCTCAGGATAATCTGGCCATCCGATGGGCTCTTCCACTTCCGTTTTCCTCCACCAGCTGCTCCGCCATCGCGCTTCGCGGAGCCGGATGCGCTTCCCGTACTTCGACCTGCACTTGATTTAAGCGCTGACGCAACTTTGCTCCCTCGCGCCGCCGCTTGCGAAAACCCAGCCTCCACAGCTGCCTCCTGAAGCTCGTTCTTACTAGGGACGTGAATCTGCGATTCATCCACCGCATGCTGCGCGAGGTTTATGCTACTGCGCTCGGCATCCGGGAGAAAGCCGCCTGCAGCTGTGATCGCATCGTTGATACGGGCGCCATCCATGAGTGGCACAATCCCGGGGCGCTTCACCGCTCCTGTAACGTAGACCATCACCGTCGGCTCGGCCCCAGCGACCGGGAGCGTCGAAACAGGCCTGGTCTCAGGATTCCCATGCGGCTGGAGACTCTCCTTGCTTTCAACTGGCCGCTTGGCAACCTGGTGCATACGCGGCGTACTACTCCCACGCGCCGTTGACCCAACGATTCCCAGCACGACCAGCGCTACTCCACCCGTTACAATCCCTGATTTACGCAATGCATCCTGTGCATCCCACCACGCTGCCAGCCTCATATATCCCATCCCCTTTTGTGTTGATGTGTTACTCATCGAAAAATCGAACGTAAAAATTACATTAATTATTATTTCGTGGATGATGCATCCGGATAGACTCCCTAGCAAGTGAACATCCTGATAGCTCCAGACAGTCACAAGGGCGGTCCCAGCGCTACTCTGGTCGCGGAGACCATCGCTACCGCATGGCGGGAGGTGCGTCCAGCGGATGGCATTCAGTGCATCCCGATCGCGGATGGCGGTGAAGGCACGGCAGGCATTCTTGCGCTGGCGACAGGTGGAATGACCATCTCAATAACCGCTCCCGGGCCGCTTGGCGATGCCATTCAGACGGACTGGGTTGTCCTCGGGGATGGCAAAACAGCAGTCATCGAGCTTGCACGCACAAGCGGGCTCGCCCTTGTCCCTGAGAGCTCACGGAATCCGGCAGTGACATCCACACGCGGGATGGGAGTTGCAATCCTCTCAGCCATCGAACACGGAGCAACGGATCTTATTTTGACGGTTGGCGGGTCATCCAGTAACGATGGCGGTGCGGGCCTCGCGGCGGCGCTAGGCTTTCAGCTGACCGATGACGCAGCTCGGCCGGTCCCGGATGGCGCAATCGGTATCGCATCAGCAACCAGGCTTCAGATTGCTCCACATGCATCACTTGAAAGGGTGCGAACCGTGCGCGTGGCAGTCGATGTTCAGAATCCTCTCACCGGACCAAACGGAGCCGCAGCGGTGTTTGGCCCGCAGAAAGGCGCATCTCAAGAAGATATCGCTGTGCTCGACCAATGCATGGAACGCTGGTTGGAGCTCACCGGGCTCGAAAGCTTCCCGGGCGCGGGTGCAGCGGGCGGGACGCCGATCGGTATCAAATTAGTCTTTCCAAACGCGACCTTTGCGCCTGGGATTACGCTGGTTCTCGATACTTGTGGCTTTGATGACGCGGTGAAGACCGCCGATTTGGTCATCACCAGCGAGGGCTGCTTTGACGACCAAACGCTGATGGGCAAGGCGATCAGCGGGATTGCCGCACGTGCAGAATCCGCCGGGGTTCCGGTAGTCGTGATCGCCGGGATGGTAAAGACGAAGCAAACTCCCGCCGCTATACGGCATGTTGAGCCATCCACGATTGTGCCAACCGATGATGTCGCAGAACGCATTTCCAACCTGCGCGAGGCGACCCGGCGGGTCGCCATGGACATCGATGCAATCCTGAACCGTTAGCGGTACTGCTCACCAAGCTCCGTGGAGCGGCGTTTTGCTGCCAAAATGGCATCCATAATAGCCGCGCGCACGGCCCGGTTCTCAAGAACATCCAGACCCGCCATTGTCGTGCCAGCGGGAGTGGTGACCATGTCACGGAGCTGCCCGGGGTGATGATTCGTTTCAAGCACCAGGTGCGCAGCACCTAGCATCGTTTGGGCGGCAAGACGACGCGCTATTGGCCGTGGAAGTCCTGCGAGGACACCGCCATCGATCATCGCCTCGATAAGCGTGAACGCAAAACCGGGACCGCTACCACTTAGGCCATTGACCGCATCCATTTGCGATTCAGGGACGACCTCCGTGATTCCAACGGCATTGAAGAGCGCAACAATGGTCTCGCGCATTTCAAGAGGAACAGCATTGTTGAATGCAATACCGGTCGCGCCCTTTTGGATACCGGCGGGGGTGTTTGGCATCGCACGGACAATGGGTGTTTCCGCACCAAAGGCGGCTTCGTACGATGCAATCGGGATACCAGCGGCAACGGAAACAACGACAGCGCCCGCTGGCAATGCATCCGCCACATCCGGGATCACGGATGGCATCACAAATGGCTTGACAGCAAGCACAACAATATCGGCACCTGCTGTGGCATCGGGGATACCTGTGGCGGGGATGACACCGTATTGGTCATGCAGGGCCTGTGCGGATGCCGGTGTCGCGGTGATAACCCGGATGTTGTTGGGCGCGGTAATTCCCGCAGTAATCCACCCGTGGACGAG
>JBJTQN010000275.1:0-13051 GCA_046075665.1 Armatimonadota bacterium
TGAGATCCAAGCGAGACATCCCCAGTGGGTCCATCGACACCAATAGCCATATCATCCGGGTTTCGGCGAACCCAGCCACTTGGTGGAGAGAAAATCAACCTTGGCAGTATCATCGCATCCGGTGCAATGTCCGCAACAAACTGCAGCATATCCTCGAGATGGGAGTAATTTCGCTCATCAGCAGACGTTCGCCAAGGTAGGTGCGCAAGCATTGTAAACACACGAACACCTGCCTGGTAGGCGTAACGAATTTGGCGCTGTGCAACAGAGCGGTCGAAATCACCTTCCGTGTTCACAAAGAACATGATTGCCGGCCGCGCCTCGCTATTGACGTGGAGGACTGGACGACCGTTCACCAAGCGCACACTGGATGCCGAAAACCTCTCGAGGAGGTCTGCAGAGAGTGGAGCGAAGACAGGAGGCAGTGGGTCTTCGGGAATTGGTACCAGCAACGGAATTGCAGGTGGCAGGTTTGCCGAACGCTGGCTCCGGCGTGCTGGAGCTACGGCTTCATCTGGATCGCTCTCGGATGTCTCAGATGAGGCATCCCCACCGAGCATTAGCTGTGGTGCGGCAACGGTCCTTGTACGGCGCAGACCGCGACCACGTCGGCGATCACCACGGCCATCATCATCATCGGAGTCAGACTCACCACCCGTAACATCAGATGACTCCGTGACCGTAGCAGCTTCTGTTGTCTCCTGTTCGCCGGTGCGCCCACGACGCCCACGACCCCGCCGAGAGCGTGCTGAGCGGGATGCAGGCTCGTTGGATGCCTCATCAGTTCCTGAGTCATCGGGTTCACCAGCGGCTATTTCCGTGTCCTGTCCGGCATCGGCTACCGCGTCTCCACCCCGACCACGTCTACCACGACCACGCCGGGTACGCTGGTTACGGGATCGGGTGACTTCTGAACCATCCAACGAATCGTCGTTTTTTTCGTCGGCTTCATCAACATCTACTGGGTCACCAGTGTTTGTTACGACCGGAACTTCAACAACCGTTGCGTTTTCAATCGGACGTCTGCGACCGCGCGTGCGCTGCGGTCTGGATGAATCGCCTGCTTGCGATGCTATCGCATCCTCGACAATCGGCTCCGCAGTAGCTGTCGGTGCAACTTCCTCAACAACTGCCTTTGTTGTACGGCGTGTTCGTGTCTGTCGGGCCGGTGCAGCTGGCTCATCGGTTGCTTGGACATTTGCACCCGATTGTTCATCGGAAACAACAACCGCATCAGCGGACTTAGCGCGCGTGCGTCGAGGCTTTGGCGCAGGTTGGTCACCTTTAGCTTCCGATACAGGAGAAACATCTGTCGGTGACGCGTCTGTCAACGCGATTGCAGGGGCCTTACGTGTCCTGCGAGGCTTTGGGGTGACTTCTGATGCGGATTCAACAGGAGTTCCAGTCTCAGCGACATTGGAATCCAATGGTTCCACAGCGGCATCTGCGTCTGTGGTGGTACGGCGTCTTGCCATATGCGAACATCCTTTTGGGGGCCCGTGCATGTCACGGGATGTGAGAGTTTCGCCGCGAAAGTGCAGCGTCGTCCAAGTGATGGTCCCACGGTTTGTCTGTGGATTATCTCGACACAGTCTCCCCGGGGCAGTCCTCCAGCTTGGCCATCAAAACAATACCACACTTGGTCGGTTGCATGGCGAATCCAATTGCGTCCTGTGACCCGATATTGGTACCATAGAGCGTCGATTTTAGTTCCGGCCGCACGACTGGCGTACGGGGATTACCTCGAGGGAGTGTGGCGTATACACGGATGGGCCGTTCGCCTGGGCAAAGCATTTTTCAGTCCAGGAGATTTCACCAATGGAGCTCATTCCAGTCCGCTCTGCATTGCTTAGTGTTTCTGATAAGGCCGGTTTACTTCCGTTTGCACAACAGCTGAGTGCCTTGGGTGTAAGCCTGATATCTACAGGTGGGACATGCAAGATGCTTGCCGATGCAGGCCTGGATGTCCGCCCAATCGATGACCTGACCGGATTCCCGGAAATGCTCGATGGCCGTGTGAAAACCTTACATCCCTTTGTCCATGGCGGAATCCTTGCAGACCGTGACAAACCAGATCACATGGATACGATAGCCTCCCACGGCATCGCCCCTATCGATCTAGTTGTCGTAAACCTCTACCCTTTTGCAGCAACGATTGCTAAGGAAGGCTGCACGATCGAAGATGCCATCGAAAACATTGACATCGGCGGCCCAGCCATGGTTCGCAGCACCGCGAAGAACCACCACGGCGTAGCAATCGTCGTCAGCCCGAGCGACTATGCACGCGTTGTTGATGAGCTCACCAACCTCGGAGGCATTTCGCTTACATTGCGTAAAGAGCTGGCAGCCAAAGCCTACGCACATACGGCGGCATACGATGCGATGATTGCTTCGTACCTTGAAACGCAATATGCAACAGATGATGCTCCAGCAGAGCTTCCATCAACCCTTCGCATCACCGCAACGCGTGAGCAGGTCCTACGTTATGGTGAGAATCCGCACCAGAAAGCAGCTTTCTATACAGTACGAAATACGTCCGGCGAACCATGTATCGGTCGCGCTACCCGTCTGGATGCCAGTGGTAAGGAAGTCTCGTTTAACAACCTGTACGACCTCGATGGCGCATTGGAGCTGGTAAAGGAATTCCCTGAAGCTCCAACAGCAGCGATCATCAAACATGCCAATCCGTGCGGCTGTGCACAAGGCGTTACTCTGGCGGATGCATTCGACCGAGCGCGTGCCGCAGACACGATCTCAGCCTTCGGTGGCATCCTTGCAGTAAACCGGATTCTTGACCTCGCAACGGCACAACGAATCACGGGTCCGAATACATTTTTCGAGTGCATCGTTGCACCGGGCTACGATTCGGATGCGCTTGACTTACTCCAAACAAAGAAGAAATGGGGCGCTAACCTCCGCCTGCTTCAGGTGGGTCCATTGGATGGCGGTCCAGGAAAGTCGGGACTCGTTATAAAGCAAGTCGTTGGAGGACTCCTTGTTGGTACACGCGACTATGCCCCACTTGATCCTCGTGACTTTGTGATTCCTACGCGACGGACCCCGAGCAGCGATGAGCTGAAGGAACTGATGTTCGCCTGGAGAGTTGTTAAGCACGTGAAGTCGAACGCAATCGTTATGACCAAAGATGGTGCATTAAGGGGCGTAGGTGCCGGGCAAATGAACCGTGTAAGGTCGGTCCGCCTTGCCATCGAACAGGCAGCGGAACACGCTACCGGGTGCGTGCTGGCATCTGATGCGTTTTTCCCGTTCCCGGATGGTCCGGAGACCGCGGCTAAGGCGGGCGTTACTGCCATTATTCAGCCTGGCGGCTCCGTCAAGGATGACGAAGTGATCACGGTATGTGATGACTACAATATTGCGATGGTCTTTACCGGCATCCGCCATTTCCGACATTAGGCATTCAATCCGCTGTGCTGGTCCGTATTATCGGGCCAGCACAAGTTTCACAGCCTCAGTTGCCGTGGATACTGGGTAAACCGTAAGCTCATTGCGGACGCCGACTGGTAACTCTTCCAAGTCTTCGATGTTTCCATCAGGGATGACTACATGGTGGATTCCCGCTCCGTGTGCGGCGACGAGCTTCATCGCAATACCGCCAACAGGTATCACCCGTCCACGGAGGCTAATCTCACCCGTCACTGCCATATCTGCCCGGACTGGGATATCCCGATATGCCGAGATGAGAGAAATTGCCATTGCCAAACCTGCGCTTGCGCCATCCTTTTGAACTGCGCCACAAGGGACGTGAACGTGCGCATCCACCGAACGGATCGGTTCGCCGCCACACGAGCCAACCAAGTACGCTTTGACCCATGTCCAGGCAGTTCTGGCGGATTCTTGCATCACAGATCCGAGCTGACCGGTAATCTCAAGCGCATGTTCACCGCGAATACTCGGTAAGAGCTGGCTTTCAATCTGAACCAAATCTCCGCCACCACTCGTCGCTACCATTCCCGTAACAGAACCAACTTCTGATTCAGGTAATGCACGGGCCCGGGTTCTCGCCGATCGCCCGAGGATGCTGATCACAAGGTCTGCTGTAACTGCACCAAGTTCTGTATTTTCTTCCACCAGGCGGAGGACAAGCTGTCGCATGATCGAGTCAATCTGTCGGCGTAGCCCACGAACTCCACCTTCGTGAGTGTAATCGCGGATAATCGTTTGAACAGCCTCATCAGCAAAACAAATGTCATGTCCGCCGAGACCGCAACGGCGAAGTGCGCCAGGAACGAGATGGCGCTGTGCGATATCCAGCTTTTCATCGTCACTGTAGGCTGCAAACTCTACCACTTCCATACGGTCACGAAGTGCAGCTGGAATGTCATCCAGGTTGTTCGCAGTCGCAATAAATGTCACCTGTGAAAGGTTTAAAGGAACATCCACAAAGTGGTCATGAAATTCATGATTCTGCTCCGGGTCTAGGACCTCGAGGAGTGCACTCGCTGGATCCCCTCCACGATCTTTGCCAAGCTTGTCAATTTCATCCAGCAAAATCAATGGATTAATCACTTTTGCTTCGCGAAGCGCTCCGGCAAAATGCCCGGGATAAGCGCCAGTATACGTACGTCGATGTCCGCGAATTTCAGCTTCATCCCGGACGCCACCCAGAGCGATCCGGATGAATGGGATGTTGAGAACAGATGCGATTGATGTTGCAAGCGATGTCTTTCCGACGCCTGGAACACCAACGAAGCAAAGGATTGGCGCTGTATGCGCGGTTCCAGCTTGCTTTCGGACAGCCAGATATTCGTAAATGCGCTTTTTCGCACTGGCTAGGCCAGAGTGACGGTCTTCAAAAATCGCACGTGCGGTTGGGATATCAATCGTCATCGGCGCTGTGCGTGTCCACGGCAGTGACATCAGCATATCAATACGATCTTTGGCCAATGACGACTCTGTGCTGTTACTCGGGAGACGCTCGTACCTTGAGATTTCATCGAGAATGACCTTGCGCACGGACTCGGGAACATCGACTTCAGCAGCGAGCTTAGCCGTATGTATTTTACCGTCTTCCCGCGGGTCAACGACATCAAGCTCAGCCTGAATCGCTTTCAGCTGCTCGCGTAAAATGTCCGCACGGTGAACACGCTCAAAGTCATTTTCCAGACGCTCACGAATCTGTTGACGAACCGCGCTGACGTGTTTCTCCCGGATCAGCAGCGAATGAACCATGTTAAGACGCCTGCCTGGATCAACTTCGGCAAGGAGTTCAACCTTTTCATCCACAGACGTTGGCAGGTAAGGACCGATTTGGTCCGTAATGCATGAAGAATCCAGTGGACCTGAGACTGCAACCAGTGCATCCGGATGAGAGATTACTCCCTCTTCAACCAAATGCTCGAAGGCTTCCACAACCAGCCGGGCAAGGGCTTGGCGTTCGACTGTGTCTACTTCAGATTCAATGTCTGAAATGCAGTCAAAAGCAGCAACCATTGTTGGAGTAGTTGCCACATATCCACGAACAGAGACACGGGAGCCTGCGCTAACTGTTACCCGGGCAATGCCATCCTGAAGCCATGCGACGTTTTCAATGGTTGCCAGAACTCCGACATTAACAAGATTTTCGGCGGATGCTTCATCGGAGATGTCACGCTGCGTCACGAGGAGAACCTGACCATCATGGTATTGCTGGCTTTGTTCAATGGCTCGTACCGAACGCTCACGGCTGGCTAACAGCGGGAAATGTGCACCTGGAAAGTAAACAGCATCCCGTACTGCAACGACGGGGAGTATCAGTCCAGGGAGCGTCTCGGGTTGTATTGAATCATCACTGTGTGAGCCTCTATACTCAGCGCTGATAAGTCTGGTCTTCGGCGTCAACGGTGCGTCCATGGGTTGCACTCTAAGTCACTTATTCCGGTAGAGGAATGTAGAAAATGCTTGCTTTTTGCGGTCCGTCAAATGGCAGATTTTTGTTACGTGACGTCCAAAATGCAGATTTACACTTAATGTTATTGCTGAACATGGATTGGATTTGTAAAGAACCAAGGCTTTAAGAACAGCGTACAGTCACCAATTGCATATTGGCACGTATAGGCTTCGACTCTATAGATGCCACTTTGGTCCAACAAAATACTGGTATGTGTATTTCGTTCTTTATTTAGAATGATTCCATTTCGCAATATGACAACCACAGTGTTGACAGGCACACAAACATGGAGTGTGTCGCCCACCAGCGTCACGTCTCCGGGTAGCGCTCCCTGTTCGGTCTGAACGACAACACCACCGAGCGGACGAACTAGATCATAACAAATGATGCTTCGTCCCCGAAATAGCGCAAGCTCTGCCGCAGGGCCGGAGTCTGAATCGGCATCCACAAACACATGTGTTGAGAGTGCACAGAATGAGTCAGCATAACTGGGAAATTTGTGCCACTTTTTACCGATTCGCGTGATGCCATGCGCATCGAGTGCACCAATACCCGCGTACCGTTCATGGCGTGCAAGTTCATAATCCCATTTGGCAAATGCCTCATCCGGACGGTCAATCATCCAACGCATAGCTGTTCGCAATCCGGCGACACGCCAGAGAATGAGTATAACTGTGAGCGACAGAAGATTGATGTGATCCCGGGCGACGGTTGAGAAGTTGATTACTTCGAGTCCCGTGGTTCCAGTTGTATCCCAGGCATCCCATGGATGCTTCATGTCAAAAGGAAGTGATACGGCCGCAATTCCGCCTGCATCAAGTACAGCATCTATTGCCACTTGCGGTTCGAGCCGTGGTTCCAGATTGAATGACGCCGGTAGATTCCCTGCCAGCAGAAAGGCTCCGCCTCTTACGGTTATCTCGTTTCCGACTCGAAGAAATGGGCGTTTACCTGCATAGCGTTCGACGTAGCCATCCCTTGCAGCAGCAACGCTGTTATGGTCGGTTAGGAAGACAAAATCAAAGTGTTCCGTTGCAGCCGCAGCCATCACATCTTCGACCGTACCAGCGCCATCGGAGTACTGAGCCGTGTGACAGTGAATTACGCCACGTAGTCGCCTGATATCATCCCGTGGAGCAAACGGCTCGGCCCGTTTCCCTTTTGCGGCGTACCAAACAATGTAGCGAAGTTTGCGCCAGAACCCGGATGCCCCAAGGACTCTGGCTGCGATACGTTTTTTAGCCTGTTTACTGGACATTCATTAAATGAAAAGGCACCTGCTGACGAGGACGCCAACAGGTGCCAAAGCCAATCAGAAGGTAATCAGCTGCCCGGTCTTTGATGACTCGTAGATGGCTTCCAGTATCTCAGACACAACCAGTGCCTGGTCGGGAGTCACAACAGGATCCGTGTCATTTCGGATGGCATCAATCCACTTCTGCGCCTCGATGTGCTCGGCTTTAGCCGTTGCACCATCGTAGAATGCGACACCGCCAGCCCCTAGGTCAACCTTGAGGTCGTAGAGGCGGCTGTTTTTCTCACCATTAAGATGCAGACCACCACGCATGTCAGCACCCGCATCGGTTCCGTACAGAGAACAAATAGCCTCGCCCGTTTCCCGGGTATTGAGTGCCCAACTGGATTCGAGGAAAATTGTCGCTCCGTTAGCAAGTTCGATGAATCCAAAGGCACTATCTTCGACGGTGTATTGCTTAGGATCCCAAGGGCCCCAGGCGTTTGCAGCATTTTCACGATCTGCAAGCTTACGGTACACAGAACCCTTTACAGACTTTACATTGTAGTTGTTCATTAGCCACAGAGTAAGGTCGAGGGCATGCGTTCCAATATCAATCAGCGGTCCACCACCCTGCGCTTCTTCATCGAGGAAGACACCCCATGTCGGTACAGCACGACGGCGGATTGCGTGGGCCTTTGCAAAGTAAACTTCTCCAAGCTCACCATCTTCGACGAGCTGCTTGAGGTATTGGCTGTCTGGTCGGTGGCGACTTTGGTAACCAATGGTCAACTTCTTGCCAGATTCACGTGCAACATCCCGCATTAATCTTGCACCGGCGGCGGTCTTTGCCATCGGCTTCTCACACATTACATGGTTTCCAGCTTGAAGCGCTGCAATGGTAATCGCATCATGGGAAATATTCGGTGTACAAACATGAATCACATCCACTCCACCTTCGTTGAGGAGATCCATGTAGTTTGTATAGATCTTTGCACCCTGTGCGCCGTATTCCTGAGCCGCTTTTTCTGCCTTGGAACCGTCGATGTCACAGAATGCAACTTGCTCAACTCCAGCGACCGTCTTTAGGCTGGGCATGTGCTTACCGTTCGCGATACCACCGCATCCGATGATGCCGACTTTAATCGTGGACATTTGAAACTCCTTCACGCACGTGACGTGCGTCACAAACAAGAGACACACGAGCCATGCTAAACGTTTCAAGTATACCAAGCAACGATTCGGGCACGGTATGATGTTATACGATTGCCATGTCATCTCGGTGGATCACAACAGGTCCGGTCGTGTATCCCAGAACACCATCTATTGCCGACTTGCGACAACCAGCGATGCAGTGAAGGTCATGTGCACTGTAACGAACTATACCTGTGGCAATATGTTGGCCGTCACATACAACCCGCACGATATCGCCCCGTTCAAACTCCCCCTGAATGCCTGTAACACCAACTGCAAGAAGGCTTGCTCCGGAATCTATGATACGTTCCGCCGCCCCCGCGTTGCAGACCACCCTTCCGTTGATGGCATTCGCCAGAATCCAACGTGTCCTGCCATCCTGAAGAGCAACCATCGGATGCACCAATGTACCGGCACTTGATTCGCCAAGAATTGACGCAAGAGTATTTAGATCTGCTGCTCCGACAATCAGCGTCCAGATACCACCGGTTGCTGCAAGCGATGCAGCATCCAGTTTTGTAATCATCCCACCCGTTCCAAGTCTGGTACCGGCTCCAGATACGCAACTTCGATAATGACCTATCTGATTTCCCGTTATGGAACTAACCAGTTTTGCTTGTGAATCCAACATCGGATTTGCTGTAAACAAACCCGGTACATCGGTCCATAGCACAACACCAACTGCACCAACGGCGAGTGCGACCTGCGCCGCCAGTGAATCGTTGTCACCGTAGCGAATTTCATCCACGGCCAGTGAATCATTTTCATTGACAATCGGAACGACACCTGTGCTGAACATTGCCTGCAGTGTGTCACGTACATTCAGGTTGGCAGTCCGGCTCGATAGCTCGGCTTTGGTCACGAGAACCTGACCACAGGTCCCCCCTCTGTGTGAAAGTGCTGCTGACCAAAGGGTCATCAGATGGTGTTGACCGACCGCTGAGAGAACCTGTTTTGATGGAATATCAAAGCGATTTGCCAGTTTGACTAGATGGCGGCGACCGAGTGCCACGGCCCCGCTCGAAACCACGACCACCTTTACTCCAGCGCGGTGCAGGTCATCTATCGAAGCTGCGATTGCTGTAAAGGCGGCAGTGTTTACATCATCCCCGTTGGCTGAAACCAATGTTGACGATCCGAATTTGAGTACAACCGTATCCCCACTGCGTATCATCAGCGGCCTAGCTGGCGAACCGTATCCATTTCATCCGCAAACCGCTGTTCAGAACGCAAGCGATCGTACTCGCCTTCAAGGGCTGCAAATGCCGATGTCACATCAGCAAGGCTTGCACGTGCTTGAAACGCAGACGCCGTTGATGGTGGCATCGCGAGCATGGGATCAATGGCATCTTCCGCAGGAGCCAACCCCGTAAGCGCAAGCGTCGCCTGTTTGACTATCAGATGTTCCCGCAGCGGTCGGCAAGCGTCAAGACTAGCCTTAAGGCGGTCAAGGCAACGACGGGCATCCGGGAATTCTTCAAGGTCAATATCCGTCCATGCACGCAGGAACTCAATACCTTCATCTTCAATGAGATCAAGGACGGTTAGGCGCTTCGAACATCCCTCGTGAGTTAGACGCGACCAATCTACAACGAGCGGATCCAACTTATTTTGCCACCGTATAAGCGTCACTTCCCAGAGCTTGACGTGATAACGGTCACGCTGTCTAGCGAGGGCATCTCCAGCCTGCAAAAGCTGCTGATGGATGCGCAACCATGCGGCATCTCGACCTGTATCAGTGGTTGCCCTGCGCTCCCATTGCGCTCTGGTCTCGGCCAATCGACGCTCGCGGTTACGAAGCTCAACCAGGCGTTCTCCAATGCGTCGTTCGATTTCACGAAGAGAGACGGTCCCTTGTGTCCTGGATGCTGCCTGTTGCTGGCTACGATCCGCTCCGAGGAGAATTCCTAACGAAACTCCTACCGCAACACCGACAGCAACACCAACGCCCTGCATCAGTAGCGCACCAAGAACTGCTCCGATAAACGCGCCAATCATCGCTCGCGTGGCATCATTCATTTCAGGGCCAAGAGAAAACATCCCGGACATCCCAGACATGGATGACATCGGTTCAGGGACACCGCAATTTGGACAGGTCACATCTGTTTCAGTTACATGATAACGACACCCTACACATTGCTTATATGTTGGTTCATGATGTCGCGGTTTTGATTCCTGTGCCTGCATAGACATTGTTTACGGTTTACGCCACTCTATTGTTCCAAGTCTATCGGCTGATGGTCACAGGCGGTATCCAAAACTGATGGCAAATCCAGTGAAATCACGGCCATCGATGCCTGAAGGCTGGAGGTATTGCGCTTCGATATCGAGGCGGTCACGACTGACACTTACGCCAACACCGGTCGCAGGTGCCGCCGCGAATCGTGAAGTTGCTCCGGTAGTGAATGCGCCGAGTATTCCCGCTTCAGCAAAAATCGCGAGCTTCACCGGTTTTTCTGTCTGTCCAAGCTGCAGGCTAGCACGCCAAAAAGCAGGGAGCAGTGTAAGCCAGGTTCCATCATCTCTACGCCCAGATGCATTCACGATGCGGATATCTGGAGAGTAAATAACATCGCGTCTGGTCCAGTCTGGCCGGTTTCGCAACCCAACCGATGTCCAGGTTGAACCAAACGCCTGGCGAACTGATGCATCTGAAGGCACGAAGAAACCAACGTTTGGGACGGTAACCGTTCCGGGCCGCTGCTCCACGCTCTCAACAGAAACAAACATTGGCAGAACCATGGGATATCCTAGCGCGATGCGTATTTCGATGCCAGAAATCACGCAAACAACGGGAACAAAACCCGCAGAAATCAGGTCATTTTCGTTGTGGAGAAATAATCTAAATGTCAATCGCAACACTCATTGTTCTGTATTCCTTAACCGCGCTTGTACAAACAGCGGCTGGACAAACAAGTAAGCCATCAGTCGATGTCAAAGCACCAGATTACATCCCTGAAGTCATCGGTAAAATCACCAAAACCCCTGCAGAGTGGCGCAAGTCCCTAACATCCACTCAGTTTCAAATACTTCGACAAGCTGCGACTGAGCGGGCTTTTGCCAATTCATTCTGGAACAACCATGCCGATGGATTGTATTCCTGTGCAGGCTGTGACTTGCCCCTGTTTTTCGCATCAACCAAGTTTGACAGTGGCACAGGGTGGCCCAGCTTTTACCAGCCAATACAAAAGCGCGTTTTGTCTGAGCGCCGGGACGCGGACGGAGAACGCGTCGAAATCCGCTGTGCAAGATGTGATGGACATTTGGGGCATTTATTTGATGATGCCAATGGACAATACGGAATCCCGAAAACTCCGAATGGACTTCGATATTGTATGAATAGTGGCGCGATGCGCTTTCGGAAGAGAATTGCCGACCAGCCAAAGCCGTAGCGATGGCTGGTAACGGCTTGTAGGTCAGAACCGGTCTGTAACGGCTCCTAGACTTGCGGAACTAACAAGCTTTGCGAACTTTGCCAGCACGCCCTTGGTGTACTTAGGAGTGGGAGCCGTCCATGCCGCACGGCGCGCTGCAAGCTCATCGGCTGTAATGTTAACCTGCAGCAGGAGCTGGTGTGCATCGATGGTAATCGAATCTCCCTCCTGCAACAGCCCAATCGTGCCGCCTACAGCGGCTTCCGGTGCCACGTGACCGACAACAAGGCCAAATGTACCGCCGCTAAAGCGACCATCGGTGATCAGGCCAACGGCATCACCAAGACCCGCTCCGATAATCGCCGACGTAGGAGCAAGCATCTCGCGCATCCCGGGACCGCCCTTTGGTCCTTCGTAACGAATGACAAGGACATCGCCTGGATTGATACTTCCAGCAAGAATACTCTCAAGACACTGTTCCTCAGAATCAAAGACTCTGGCGGGACCTGTGATTACAGGTACCTTGACACCTGAGATCTTGGCAACAGCGCCTTCCGTTGCGAGGTTGCCCTTTAGGATTGCAAGGTGTCCCTCAGCATAGAGCGGCTGATCAAATGGACGAACAATATCCTGCCCTGCCGGGGGATCGGACGGATAATCAGCAAGGGTCTCTTCGATGGTCTTCCCCGTTATCGTCATACAATCTCCGTGGAGAAGTCCGCGACTAAGCAACATCTTCATGATGAGCGGAACTCCACCAGCGCGATGAAGGTCTGTTGCAACGTACTTACCGCTAGGTTTTAGATCACAAAGTACTGGAATCCTGGTACGAATGCGCTCAAAGTCATCCACAGTCAACACAACACCTGCTGCATCAGCGATGGCAATCAGGTGTAGCACCGCATTCGTGGAACCTCCAAGTGCCATTGTGACCGCAATTGCGTTTTCAAATGCCTTGAACGTCAGCATTTCGGATGGAAGTCTGTTCGCACGAACGGCATCCACCAGAACATGCGCACTCTCAGCCGCATTCTCGGCCTTTTCAGGATCTTCAGCAGCCATGGTCGATGAGCCGGGAAGACTTAATCCGAGGACTTCGATAGCCGATGACATCGTGTTGGCTGTGTACATCCCCCCGCAACTGCCAGCTCCAGGAATGGCACGACACTCAATTTCGTGAAGTTCTTCATCGTCCATCTTGCCAGCACTGTGTGCCCCAACAGCTTCGAAGACACTTACTACCGTCAGATCCTGTCCCCGGTGCTTTCCAGGTTTGATAGTGCCACCGTAGACAAATATGGCTGGAACATTCAGACGCGCTAATGCGATGATTGCACCCGGCATGTTTTTATCACAGCC
>JBJTQN010000276.1:0-2556 GCA_046075665.1 Armatimonadota bacterium
CCAATCAGATGCTTGTGCGCGTGCGTTCCAGCAGCGAACCTTGAACGTATACGTCTGGTTACGATTTGGAGTAAATGTCTTGAGCTCAACGCTTACTGACGACGTCGATTGCACTTTAACGGAGTCAACGACAGGCTGAGCATCCGAGTTTAGACCAATCTGGAATGCAGTCTGTTTTGCCCAACCAGGGCCATCCGGCAGAAGCCACGTAAATCGTGTTGACAATTCTGTGACTGGCGTGCCGCTGTTGGCATCCTGTAAATCAACCATCAGCCCGGAAGGTTTCATCGTTCACGCTCCAATAAAAAACCGGCCCGTGGATGCCGGGCCGGATGGGGTTATTCCGAAAACGAAGTTACTTCGCCTTTGATTTGTACTCGTCGAGGCGGCTTTGCAGTTCCTTTTTCATTTCGGCAGGTGCACCAGCAGGCAGCTTTGCAACAGCCTTCTCCTGTACTTCTGCGGCTTCCTTGTAATTGCCAGCCTGTGCAAGAGCAAATGCCAGTGTGTCGAGGATTTGACCATCTTCGCCATTGGAAAGTGCAACAGCTTTGCGTGCAAGGTCAATATTGGACTTCTTCAGGACATCAAACTGTGGGGGAAGCTTTTGTTTTGGATCGCTGACAGCCCACGCGATGGAATTGAGCATCATCGCAACCTGCCCGCGCATCGCCTTGGCTTCTTCTGTTTCGCCGGATGTTTCTGCATCAACAAGGGCCATCGCTTCGTCAAGCTTGCCACCCACGAGAAGATTCTGAAGCTTCATCGCGAAGGCTTGCATTTTCTTCTCGGCAGCCTTTCGGATATTTGCTTCCTTTGCGTAAGTAACAGCATCCCACTTGCCAGCGCAGATCTTTTCAAGTGGACCATCCATTTCCATCGGATGGCCAATCCAAGCGACTTTGCCTTTTTGGTCGATGATGAATGCGCTCGGGATGCCATTTTCACCAGCAGCCGCCATCCACTTCGTCGCCATCGTTCCGCCGGTGATTTTGTCATCCATGGCTACGGAGTAGTCCATCTTTGCACCCATCTCTTTGATAAACGCATTGACTTTCTGTTCAATGGCCACAGGGTTGGTATCTCCGCCGTTACCTTCCCAGATGGAGATTCCGGAGAAATCGGCCTTTGCCTTGTATTTCTTGGAGAGCTCAGTGAGGTGTGGGATGGTTGCTTTGCAGGGTCCGCACCAGGTCGCCCAAAACTCAACAACGTGCACTTTGCCCGGGGTCAGCTTGTTAGGGGTACCTTTGACCCACTTCGAAACGCTGAGTGGAGGCGCTGGATCGCCGACCTTGAGATCAGCATTCGCTGCGGAAGTGATGGTGGATGTCAGTGCTGCGGTCGCAGCGAGTATTGCCAATGCGCGCATATAGTTTCTCCTTTGGGGCGCGATGATGGTTATTCTACGACGAAATCCGGGCTTGGGTTTCCATATCGACAGAAAACCCCGGTGAGACAGTCCCCCGGGGTTTATGGTCACAAAATGTGTCAGGGATTATTCGCCAGCGTACTTGTCTACACTTTCTTTATTGTAT
Organism: Armatimonadota bacterium; assembly: GCA_046075665.1. GTDB lineage: Bacteria > Armatimonadota > Armatimonadia > Armatimonadales > Armatimonadaceae > CAIRTT01. The sequence goes on from JBJTQN010000276.1 coordinate 1,539, forward strand.
TCAACCGGCTCGCCAATGATCAGGACATTGTTTTTGCCGACCTTTTTGTCACCCATTTTGGAAAGTGGAAGGTCAGGGATATTGATTGTGGCGCCATCGGCCGGGGTGAACTTGCCTTCAGCCATGCGAACCGCGGCGTATGATGCGATGTAGCCCTGCTCGGCTGGATCCCAGAGGAAGACCTTGGGAACAATGCCATCCTTGAGGAGACGCTGCATTTGCTTGGCAACTCCTAAGCCGATGACACTTACACCAGCTCCCTTGGCATTCTTGCCACCTGGATAAACGCCTGCCTGCTCAACCGCTTTTGCGCATCCGTAAACGCCTACGGTTGTCGGTGCGATGATGCCCTTGAGGTCAGGGTGTTTGGTCAGCAATGCTTCTGCTTCGGTGAGCGACTTCTGGTCTTTGTCATCGCCGTAAACGACATCCACAAGCTGCATCTTTGCATACTTAGGATTCTTGATTGCAGCTTGCATCCCCTTGATCCACTTGTTCTGGTTAGGAGCATCCGTGGTTGCAGAGAGAATCGCAAACTTGCCTTCGTAGTTCATGATGGCAGCCATCTGTTCGATGAGGAAGTCACCCATGGTGTCGAAGTCACATGCCAAAACTCCGAGGTCGCGGTGGGTTTCGTTACCGGTAAGGTCAGAGTCTACGGTGATGATTTTGATGCCTTTTGCACGAGCTTCATCCAGTGTGCCGTTTAAGGCATCCACTGAGTTTGCCGCAATCACAATGGCAGTTGCGCCGCGTTGAATTTCATCCTTGATGTAAGAAATCTGTGCGGTTGGTTCAGCAACAGCAGGGCCAGTCGTGGAGAACTCGAAGCCGAGTTCCTTGGATGCCTGCTGGAAGCCCTTTTCCATGGCTTCGAAGTATGGGTTTCCCATGTTTTTAGGGATGAAGACGATGCGGGATGAACCGGACTTTGGAGCATCCCCTGCTCCTGCGGCGCCATCTTTTCCCGCAGGCTTACAACCGATGGGTGCGATCGCACCGAATGCTGCAAGAGCAG
>JBJTQN010000277.1:0-6780 GCA_046075665.1 Armatimonadota bacterium
GCGATAGGTCAGACGCTTGTGGTCAAAGCCCATCAGGTGAAGAATCGTCGCATGGAGGTCGTGCACAGGCACCACATCCTTCTCTGCTTTGAAGCCAAAGTTATCCGTCGCTCCGTAGACGGTTCCGCCCTTCACGCCGCCACCGGCCATCCACATCGTGAAACCATACGGGTTGTGATCACGCCCCTTACTCGGCCCCGTTAGCTCAACAACCGGCGTGCGGCCAAACTCACCTCCCCAAATCACAAGCGTGTCCTCCAACATCCCACGCTGTTTTAAGTCACGGAGAAGCGCCGCGATTGGCTTGTCTATCTGTTGGGCCAAGGTTCTGTGCTGCCCGATGTCATCGTGGTGGTCCCATGGCTGACCCGCACCCTGCCAGATTTGCACCATCCGGACTCCACGTTCCACAAGGCGGCGCGCTGTCAATATCGAGCGTGCGAGAGTGCCGTCACCGTATGCATCACGGACAGACTGAGGCTCAAGATTAGTATCGAATGCATCCGTGGCCTCACGTTGCATCCGGTAAGCCAGCTCGTAGCTCTGCAGCTTTGCCTCGAGACGCGGTTCGGTGGGGCTCGTTGCCAAATGTTGCTGGTTCAGGTCACGAAGGATGTCTAGTGTCCGGCGTTGCTGAGCGGCTGTCTGGTTTGCACTCTGAATATTCTCTATTAGTTTTGAAATCTCGGTATGTTGCGTATCGATGCTGGTTCCTTGGAACGCGCCCGGGAGAAACGCGCTCCGCCAGTTTTCGGAGTCTTTGATTGGGCTGCCGCCGGGGCAGAGGACGACAAATCCGGGGAGGTTACGGTTTTCGGTGCCCAGGCCATAGGTGATCCACGAGCCAAGGGATGGCCTAACCTGAACTTGGTCACCGCAGTGCATCAGCATCAGGCTGGGTTCGTGATTTGGGATTTCGGCTTTCATGCTGTTGATGACGCAGATGTCATCGATGCAGCTGCCGACATTCTCAAATATCTCACTAACATAAATGCCGCTCTTGCCATACCGCTTGAATGCGAACGGACTTGGGAACAGCGCACCAGTTTTGCGCTCGGTTTGGATGCCACCACCCGGGATGGGCTGGCCAGCGTATTTTGTAAGGTCTGGCTTGTAGTCAAAAGTGTCGAGGTGGCTTGGCCCGCCATTCATGAAGAGCTGGATGATGCGTTTAGCCTTTGGGGCAAAATGTGGTGCTCTGACGGCAAGCGGGTCAATAGGTGGTTGTGCATAGCCATCATCGGAGAGGATGCCAGCGAGCGCGACGGCCCCAAGTCCGCCCCCGGTTTGCATCAGGAAATCCCGACGGGAAACGAATGGTCTCAATTGTTTGATGTGATTCTTGTTCATGGCGGCCTTTATTCGAGGAACAGGACACGGTTTGACATGATGAGCGCATGAGCAAATGCTGCTATCACATCGCGATCGGGCGGGGTATCGGAGAGCCCGGCCTTTCGGGCGACAGCAAGCTCAGCGCTGGATGGTTTCCGCTGCAGAACGCGTTCGTAAAGCCTGGTCACTGCAGCGGAGCCAGTTGGTTGTTTTGCACAGTCATCAACCAAAGCCTGCGTGATGCGTCCGGCAAAAGGATGGTTAAGGAGAAAGAGCGCTTGTTGAGCCGTGGTCGTTTCGTGGCGCTCTGGCGTGTGTTGGTCCGGGTTTGCAAAGTCAAAGGAACGAAGGGCTCCAGGGACAAACTGTCGGTCGATGGTGGCGTAAAGCGACCGTCGTGCGGGCAGAGTTGTAGGAAAGAGGTCTCCGGAGCGCCCCCCAAGTGCTTTGTCCAGCGATGTGGTTACCGATAGCAGCGTATCTCTGAGCTGTTCAAAGCTGAGGCGCCGAACTGGCATATGCGACAGGAGCGTATTGTCAGGGTCCCGCTTTGCTACGTTAATGGATATTGTTGATGACTGTTGATAGGTTTTTGTGTTTAGTATTGTTTCGACAAGCCATTTGGTTGACCATTTGTGCTTGATAAACTCAGCTGCCAAGTAGTCCAGAAGCTCAGGGTGGCTCGGCGGTGCTCCTCTTGTCCCGAAGTCACTCTGTGTTGTAACTAGGCCTCTCCCGAAGAGCATCGCCCAAATGCGATTCACATAGACGCGGGCAGTCAGAGGGTTATCCCGTGCGATGATGCTTTCCACCAGCTCGCGCCTGCCGGGTGTCGTGACCGCGGATGGGTAGGCACAGTTTGGGATGGCGGTAAGGAATGCGGCGGGAGCAGGACCCGCTGGCAGGCGGGGATCGCCGCGCCGATAAATGCGCTGAGGAGCTTTCCGCGGAGTCTCGGCAAGAGCCATCGCGTGGTCTGGTGCTGCCGGACTATCAGCATCCAGCGTGTCTACCGCCATCTTGAGCCGGTTCAGCTCAACCCTTGTTCCCTCATCAAAGAGCCATTCCAGCTCATTCATCGCGGCATCTGGGACAGTGAATACGGAGTCGCTGCTATAAATAAAGCTTCTCAGCTCATCGGTTTCGGTGTCTAACAAAGCTGCCGGGCTGGGTTTTCCCGAGCCCTCCGCGGTGGTCACTGCTGATTGCCATTCTCCATCCACAGTTGCAAGAACATCTCCGACGATTTTCCCCGCTGCTTCATCCGTCGAGTCGGGTTTAAGGTTGGCCAGAAGAGCATCAACAATGCGTGTATTGAACTGACTTCTATATGCACTATCGGACCGCAAGCGGTTGAGGACCCAGGGCGCCTGTGTTTTGAAGCGTGCATCATCACCGATGCCAAGGGCATCCCAAAGGGTAAAGATACGGCTCTTTCGTGAAATGGCCTGATCAATCTGCGTTTTCAGGCGGCGAACGACAAAGGAGTTGATGTCATCTTTACCCAGGATGATGTAGAAGTCGGCGCTTGGAAGGGATGCAACATTGGGCACGGCTTCCATGTAGCGGGGCAGCTGGGTCCGAAGTCTGGATGCCAGATTTCCGCGTTCGGTTTCAACCCGCTTGGAAAAGGCTGTCAGTGCTGCCTGGCGCTTGGCTGTGTAATCCTTTTGTGCTTCGGGCGTCCCGCCGGGAAGACCAATTTTTATATTGATGTCGGCTGACTGTGCGAGGACACCGTAGAGCGCGTAGTAGTCTTTTGTGGGGATTGGGTCGAACTTGTGGTCATGGCAGCGCGCACAAGCGACTGTGAGACCCTGCGTTGTGCGCATAATGACATCGATTCGGTCATCGATAACATCCGGGATGTTATTGACAAAACGCCGACCGACGGTCAGAAATCCGAGTGCTGCGAGGTCTTTTGTTGGTGTTGCGGGGTAGCGGTCCGCTGCCAGCTGGAGGCGGAGAAAGTCGTTGTACGGGAGGTCGCGGTTAAAGGCATCCACGACCCAGTCACGGTACGTGTACGCAAAAGCGTAGCGGCGCTCCTCTGTATAGACATAGCCCTTTGTGTCCGCATAACGAGCTAAGTCCAACCACTTTCGTGCGAACTGTTCACCAAACGCCGTGCTTGCAAGCAGCTGTTTGATACGTTTGCTGGTGGCATCCGGAGAGCGATCCGTCTGGTAGCTTTGTATTGCATCGAATGTTGGAGGAAGCCCTGTGATGTCATAGCTCATCCGGCGGAGCAATGTGTAGCGATCTGCAGGTTTTACTGTGGCGAGTCCGCTTTTTTTCATCCGTGTCGCAATCAGTCTGTCGATCACGCCTGATGCGCTTTCCTGTGGAGAAATCAAGGACACGGATTTGAGAGGCTTTAGTGACCAGAGTCCTGATGTACCGGATTTTGTAGCGTTCACAGCTGGAAACGCTGCCCCAGAATCAAGCCATGCTAAAAGTGTGGCTGTCTGCTCGGCGGTCAGAGGTTTTGATGGTGGCATTTGCTTGCCACCATTGGCCGGCTGCAAAACGCGTTTCACGCGCGTAATCAGTCTCGCTCTTTGCTCTTTAGTGCCAGGGAAGGCGATATCAAGGCGGATCCCGGCCTGTTGTGTTGAGGCGCCGTGGCAGGATGCGCACTCTGCGAGAAGCAGGGGACGGACACGGGATTCGAAGTTATCACTGGTAATAGGACTTTGTCCGAACGCCGGCATCGGCAGCTGAGCTGCAAGCAGTAGAGCAAGAAGTCCAAGGGCTGCTGTTTTCAACATCGAAGGCCAGTTCCCAGTCAACTATATGGAGGATAACTGAGTATACCGGTCACTGAGTGAATCGGATGTGACCGGACCTGACGGATCACCGGTAATCAGAGTTCGTTCCTTTACGGATGGTCTGCAATATCCAGCGCATCTTCGTACTTTTTCCATACATCTGGGCCGGCTGCCATTTCTTCATCGTTCAGCAGGCAGTCATCAAGAGCGGAAATGAGCCGCGCCTGTTCGATATCAATCCCGATGAACACAACTTCCTGGCGGCGGTCACCCCATGGATCGACCCAATTGTCCAGCGCATCTTTAATGAGCTCTGGGACATCCGGCCACTCATCCCGGCTCGTCGCTGCCCACCAATATCCTGCACCCTCAAGGCGCGACAGTCCTCCTGCGAGGGACCAGACAAACGCGATGTCCGGTAAGTTTGCCATCCACATAAAGCCCTTTGAGCGCAGGAGACCGCGCCATTCGCCAGCAAGGCACTTTGCAAGCCTGAATGGGTGGAACGGACGGCGGGCGCGATAGACAAAGTGAGAAATGCCGTATTCATCGATTTCACTCGAGACATCCCCGCGCATTACCTTGAGCCAACCAGGCATCTCCGCCGCGCGTTCCATGCTGAACCGCCCAGTGTCAAGAAGGTCATCCATTGGAGCTTTGCCCTGGCTGGTTTCAACTACCGTCGCCGATGGGTTTAGTGCTCGGATGATGCTACGCGTTTGATCCAACTGTACAGGAGTTGCGACATCACACTTGTTGACTATGATGACGTCTGCGAACTCTATCTGCTCTGTCAGCAGCTCGCTCAGCCCGCGGTTGTCGTCATCATCGTTACCGATTCCACGGTCACGTAGCTCGTCATCGGATGCATAAAGCTTTGGCAACCCTTGTGCATCGACGACGGTGACCATGGTGTCGAGGCGTGCGATGTCACCGAGGACCATCCCAGATTCATCGTTGAAGGTAAACGTCTCCGCAACCGGAAGGGGTTCGCCGATACCAGTGCTCTCGATGACCAGATAGTCAAATCGACCATCGAGGGCCAGCTTTTTGACTTCGACCAGCAGGTCTTCGCGCAGCGTGCAGCAGATGCAGCCGTTGTGCATCTCTACCATCCTGGCATCCACGCGGGAGACACTGTCCCGCAGCAGTGCTTCATCAATGTTGATGCTGGACATGTCGTTGACGATAACGGCGATTTTGCGACCGTGGTCGCCGGTCAGGAGGTTGTTGAGAACGGTTGTTTTGCCTGCGCCAAGAAAGCCGGAGAGTACCGTGACTGGAAGGCGATTGTCTCTCGGTAGTGTAGCTGAGTCCATGGTATCCAGCCTACCCCTGCTTATAGGTCTAATGCAAATGAATTGCAATATAAATGTTGAAGATCAAGCGCATGTACGCCTATATACACAAAAAGAAGTCCCCTGTCCCGGAGGGGCAGGGGAAGTTACCGCAAGGTTATCGTTGACTAAAGTGTTTTGACTCTGTCATCCATACTGCGACCAAGCCACTCAATCAGCGGGTCGATGACCACTGCCGCGGGTTTAGATTTACTTCGAAGGATAAGCGTTTGTTTTCCAGTCGACAGCCTGTGAGTTGACATCGCGATGACATCCCCGATGTATTCCTGTTTATCGGATGCACTCGTAAGGGCGATTTTGACATCACCTGCAAAGGGCTTCTCGGTTTCCTGTCCCTTGGCATCCGAGTAGTTGGCCCGGCTCTCTAGCGTGACCGTCGATTCCCAGAGGCCATCCGTGCCCTGCTTTACGCCTGCATCTGTGATCTTGAAGTCTATGAGGGTGATCTTTTCAAAAGCATCCTCAATCCACGCTCGCTGCTCTGGAAGGCGTTGTTTAAGGAGATTCACGAGGTCTGATCCGGTGCAGTACGGAGGCTTTTGCAGCGCATTTTTGCGTGCAAACTCTGCCAGAACACTGTTCAGCTTTTCCTCGCCGACGCGCCGCGAGAGGGCTGTGAAGATTAGTGTTCCCTTTGAGTAGTGGATGTACTCTTGATGCTGGCAAAGCGCCAGTGGGTTCTCGCCAATTCGGTCACTTGAACGACCACTCAGATAGCGCTCAACACTTTGCATCAGATAGCGACGCTCGCCCGCGACGGGAAGCTTTTTGGACAGGATTCGTCCCGCGGTATAGTCGGCGAGGGCCTCCGAGAGCATTTCGCTTCCTGCTGCATCCGCACCAATCACCTGATGCGCCCACCATTGGTGCGCTGTCTCGTGCGCGGTTACGTAGGACGGAGTGTCCATTCCGCGGCGGTCCTTATCGACATTAAGGATAAAGCCGATGGCCTCCGAATACGGAACCGTGTTCGGGAATGCCTGGGCAAACTCAGCGTAAGCTGGAAACTCCAGAATACGCAGCTGGCGATACTGATAAGGCGTGTAGTTTGCTTCGCAGTAGGCAAGCGATGCCTTCATCCCCGCCATCATCCGCTCGACATTCCACTTATGCGGCGCATGGTACAAAACCTGAAGCGCGACTTTACGACCATCGGGTGCGGTCCAAGTATCCTCAAGCTTTGTGTAACGCGCAGATACAACCGTGAAGAAGTAACGAATCGGCGTGTCCATGACGTAGCGGAAGCAACGACGCCCGTTCTCATCCCATTCCTTCTCGAGATAGCCAGGGGCGACACCGATTTGGTCGGCATCCGTGCG
>JBJTQN010000278.1:0-2597 GCA_046075665.1 Armatimonadota bacterium
ACCATCGATCTCACCGCCGGATTCTGGCAGATGCTGCTGCATCCCAAAGCTCGACACTACACGGCATTCACGGTTCCTGGGAAGGGGCAATTCCAGTGGGTCACCAGTCCAATGGGGCTACTCGGATGTCCTAGCAGTTTCCAGCGACTCATGGAGACGGTGGTACATGGTATCAACGACGTGATCGTGTACATCGATGATCTGCTTCTGCACTCGGCTACCCACATCGAACACCTGGCTCTGGTCGACCAGGTTCTACAACGGCTCATCACGCACGGGATCAAGCTCAACCTGGCCAAATGCGTCTTTGGCAGTCCAGAAGTGGCCTACCTCGGATTCCATCTCACACCAAATGGAATTACGCCTGGAAAGGACAAGCTCAAGGCAGTGCGAGAGGCCTTGCCACCAAGCAATGTTCACGAGGTTCGGCAATTCCTGGGATTGTGCAACTTCTTCCGAACACACGTTAGGAACTTCGCACAAGTGTCGTCCGCCCTCACACAGCTCACCAAGAAGGAGTGCGACTGGAAGGGGGGCGAGCTTCCTCCTGCCGCCTTACAAGCATTCAAGGAACTTCAAACGATCCTGTGCTCTGAGCCGGTAGTTGGTTTTCCCCGCCGAGATCGGCCCTACGCACTCATAACGGATGCCAGTCTTGGAGACGACGCCAAGCCCGGAGGATTAGGGGCCATTCTGACGCAGATCCAGCCAGATGGAGAACACCAGGTGATAGCCTACGCCAGCCGGAAGCTACAGAAGCATGAAAAGAACTACACTCCCTACTTGATCGAGATGCAAGCTGCCATTTGGGGAATGGAGCACTTCGAAACGTATCTAAGAGGAAGACCGTTTACCCTCATCACCGATCACAAGCCCTTGGAGAAACTGGGCAAAGTGCACACCAAGACCCTGAACCGACTTCAGGAAGCCATGAACACTTTCAACTTTGACATCCTGTATCGGAAGGGAAGTGAGATGCCGGCCGATTTTCTGTCCAGGAATCTGGTCAGCTCAATCTCGTGGAACAATGACGAGATCAAACGTGCCCAAGAACAGGATGAGTGGATTAGAGCAGTCAAGGCATTCCTACTCAATCAAACCCTGCCCAAGGATGCTAACTGTCAGCAAATCTTACGCCAACTTGGCCCAGAGTGTTTCGTTGAAGACGACCTCGTCTGGAGACGGGTCAAACGAAGTTTCGAGCCAAGCCGTGTGGTGTTGCTCCTACCCAAAAGTCTGGTCCCGCAGGTGTTGGAAGATGCCCACGGAGGGTTACTCAGCGGGCACGACGGCATATTCAAAACCAAAGAAAGACTTTTTCAATGTTACTACTGGCCAGGCATGGACAAGGACATCGGGGCTCATCTCAGCGCCTGCCACCGGTGCCAGGTACGAAGGACGGATCATCCTGCTCCACCTCCTTTGCTATCACCGCTTCCGCAATGCTCGGAACCGAATCAACGCATCCATGCCGACCTTTTCGGACCTCTGAAAACGTCGGAACGAGGCAAAAAGTTCATACTCTCCATCACGGACGCGTTCACCAAGTTGGTGGAGCTAGTGGCGTTGGAGAACAAGGAGTCCTCCACGGTAGCAGAAGCTTTGTTCAACAGATGGTTTTGCCGGTACGGGGTACCGTTGGAAATCGTCACGGATCAAGGAGGTGAATTCAAAGGACGTTTAACACAGGACCTGTTCAAACTGATGCGCACCAACCATCAGACTACTTCGTCCCGGCATCCGCAATGCAACAGTCAAGCCGAGGTAGCCAACAAGACCATCGCCAAATACCTGAGCTCGTTCGTGGATGACACCACACTAGATTGGGAAATCTACCTCGCTCCTTTAATGTTCTCCTACAACACGTCTTTCCATCGCTCCATCAAAACATCTCCACATTTCCTCACCTACGGCATAGAAGCACTACAACCGGGATTTCCCACCGCGGATATACGACGGAAGTTCTACGGAGAGTCATCATCGGACGAGTTAATGCAACGTTTATTGTACGCCAGGGACGTGGCGAGACAAAACAACCAGCTGGCAACCGACAGGGCAGAAGCAGACCACAACCGGAAGGCACAACCACATCAGTTCAAGGAACAACAGTTAGTGCTTTTGGACGAGCACAGCTTCCTACACAAGAACGCGAAGCTGGCGCCAAAATGGTCCGGACCACATCGCATTATCCGACTCAAGAACGACAACAACGTGGAGCTACGGTTACGGCACAACGACAAGAAACTCCTAGTCCATTGTGCCCGATTAAAACCATACATAGTGCATACCAACGCGTCTGCAACTTTCCCAGAGTTACCACCCACACCCAGTACTAACGTAACGCCAAATAGCACCCCAGAACATTCCGCAGAAACCTGGGAGTATACTGAACCAGAAACTACATGGGATTTCGCACGGTTCCAAGACGACTTTCCGGAACTCCGACCGACCACACCAACACCACCGACGCCAGCAGCAATCGAGACGCCGGCAGAACCCGCTCGCCGACGAGGGCGACCACCCAAAATACGAACGGAATCCAGCCAACCCAGTGCACCACCGGAAATCAAGGTAGAAGAAATGCCGTTACAAACCCC